>NZ_JRGK01000034.1 GCF_000764645.1 Aeromonas finlandensis | reverse complement strand
GCCTGCATAGGCCTGTAATCTGCCGTAGGAGACCTGCATATTCACCTCCTTGTTGAATATGGTTCAATTTTTATATTACTCGTCCGGCGCAAGCTGGATAGGGGCCAATAACATTTCGGTTACATATGCTGATTGAACGGTCGATTGTTTGATTATTTTTTAGCCCTGAGTATCATTGGCAGCCGAATAGGTTGAAGGTTGATAATAGATGAGTGATTTATTCTGTGGTGCAACTCATGAGTTGGACGCAATCGGGCTTCGTTGCCCGGAACCCGTGATGATGGTGCGCAAGAAAGTGCGGCTGATGGCGGATGGCGAGACCCTGCTGGTCAGCGCCGACGATCCTTCAACCACCCGCGACATCCCCAGTTTCTGCCGCTTTATGGATCACACCCTTGTCGCCAGCGAGACAGAGCAGGCCCCCTACCGCTATCTGATCCGCAAGGGTCAATAAGCCCCCGTACCGGAGCACTCCATGACAACCATTACCCGAATCGGCACCACCCAGCGCTGGTCAGACGTGGTCATCCACAATGGCACCCTCTATGTGGTGGAAGTACCCGTCAGCGAAGAGGCCGACATCCACCAGCAGACCCGCGAAGTGCTTGAGAGCCTGCAGTGCCTGCTGGAAGCCAACGGCTCCGGCGTCGACAAGATCCTGATGGCCAATATCTATCTCAAAGACATTCAGGATATCGCTGCCTTCAACGAGCAGTGGGATGCCTGGATCCCGGCTGGCACCGCACCGGTCCGCGCCTGCGTACAGGCCCGCTTGGCCCACGAAGGCTACAAGGTGGAAGTGCAGCTGACTGCGGCTGTCTAAGCAAAACGGGATGCCTGGATCCCCTGACGCCAACACCGCACCGGTCCGCGCTTGCGTGCAGGCCCGTCTGGCCCACGAAGGCTACAAGGTCGAAGTGCAGCTGACTGCGGCTGTCTAAGAGACGGTTATCCCCCTCATCCCCAGCCCTTCTCCCACAAGGGGAGAAGGGAGCAAAGAACAAGGCGCGATTGCTCGCAACGGCTCAAATAGAAAGGCCCCGCCATCACTGGCGGGGCCTTTTCGTTACCGAAACCGGACGACTTAGGCAGTCGGGGTCAGGGTAATGGTCACGCGGCGGTTCTGGGCTTTGCCAGCAGCGGTGCTGTTGGTGGCAACCGGCTGATCCGGGCCTACGCCGGTGGTGGAGATACGGCTGCCTGCTACGCCCTGGCCAATCAGCTGGGCGGCAACGGCATCGGCGCGTTCGCGGGAGAGCTTCATGTTCAGATCGCGGGAACCGGTGCTATCGGTGTGACCGACCACGTTCAGGCGGGTCTTGTCGAACTCGGCGACCACCATGGCGACGCCAGAGAGGGTGTTGGCACCGGCCGCTTTCAGCTGGGCGCTGGAGCTGTCGAAGGTGACGTTGTTCGGCATGTTGAGGATCAACTCATTGCCATTGCGGGTCACGCTGACGCCAGTGCCTTGCAGCTTCTCGCGCAGCTTGGCTTCCTGCACATCCATGTAGTAACCGATACCACCGCCCAGCGCCGCACCGGCTGCCACGCCAGTCAGGATACCCTTCTTGCGATCACCCTTGCTGGAAGAGAGGGCACCCACGGCCGCACCGGCAGCGGCACCGGCCAGCGCGCCCCAGGCCCCTTTGGAGGTCTGGGATTCACCTGTGTAGGGGTTGGTGGTACAGCCGCTCAGGGCTACGGCCAGCGCAACAGCTGGAACAATTGTCTTGAAATGCATGAAAAAACCTCTGAAAAAACCGACTCTAAACCGGAGAGCGCGCATTCTACTCCAAAGGCATGCCAAGGTGTGACGTCAGCATGCTGATTGCGCCCCCTTCTGGCGGATGGCCACCCTTATGCCAAGCCGCACTGGATATGAGTCGAGCACCACAAGGCTCCATATGAGGCAATTCCAGGTCAGAAACGGCAAGCCCTGATGTGGTGCTATTGACTACTATTGAAAGCACCATCAATAGGTTTCAGGGGTCTTTCCATGTCTGCACTGCTTCATAACCTCTCGATCCGGCGCCTGCTGCTGGGGGCGGGCCTCGTCATCCTGCTCACCATGGTGCTTGGCGGCATCTGGCGCAGTACCCTGACCGATCGGCTCGGGCAACTGCCGGAAGCGCTGATCAGCAGTGCCAACCGGCAAATCACCCTGCAGGAGCTGCGCTATCACACCACTCAGGTGCAGCAGTTTCTGACCGATGCCGCCGTCTCGGGAGAACAGGACTCCATCTCCGAAGCCGAGCAACACGCACAGGCTGCCCGGCAGTTGCTCGCCACCCTGCCGCAGCTGCAAAGCGCCCTCACCCCCCAGCTCACCCGCCAGCTCGAGGTCGGCAAACAGATGGTCGATGCCTACCTCAAGGAGGGACGCGAAGCGGGCAACCACTTGATGAAACAGCCGGGAGAGGGGTTTGATGCGATAACCGATACCATTGCCAGTCAGGTGGAAGGGGCGCTGGTTCAGCAGCAGCAACAGCTAATGCGCCAGGAAACGGCGATTGAAGACCAGAGCAACGCGTTGCAAACCCAGGATCTGCTGCTGCTGGTGATCAGCCTGACCATCATTCTGCTGATGCTGCTGTTAATCTATCTCAAGACGGTGCGACCACTGCAACATCTGATGGCACAGCTGGTTGAGCTGGCCAACCACAGTCACAACCTCACCTTCCGGCTGCGTAGCCAGGGGCAGGACGAGTTCGCCTATCTCGCCACCGTCTTCAACCGCTTTCTCGACAATATCGACAGCCTGATCGGCTCGGTACAGCAGGTCTCCAACCAGACCCACGACAAGATGGCGCTGCTGATGAAGCTCTCCGGCAGCACCCTCAACAGCATGCAGCAGGCCCAGCAGAATACCGATCTGCTGGCGACCGCCATCAATGAAATGACCGCCACCGTCCACAACATCGAACACAACACCGAGCAAGCCAGCCAGGACACCCTGCTCACCCAGCAGCAGGCTCACGATGGCCAGCAGCAGGTGAGCCACACCATCACCCTGATCCGTCAGGTGGCCACCCATATCGAACAATCCGCCGGTGAGGTGACCCAGCTGGATCAGGAGAGCAGCCAGATCGGCAACATACTGCAGGTGATCAGCACCATCTCGGAGCAGACCAACCTGCTGGCGCTCAATGCCGCCATCGAAGCGGCACGCGCTGGTGAACAGGGACGCGGTTTTGCGGTGGTGGCCGACGAGGTGCGCCAGCTGGCGACCCGCACCCAGACCGCCACCGTCGATATCCAGAAGCGGATCGAAGCGCTGCAGCACAACACCCGCCACGCGGTCAACACCATGCACACCACCCGCAACGTCAGCGAACAGGCGGTCAATCAGGCTGCCGGCACCGGTGAAACCCTTGGCGCCATCGTCACCGCCATTACCCGGGTGGCCGATATGAACAACCAGATCGCCACGGCAGCCGAGCAACAGGCGCAGGTCGCCGAAGAGACCAACCGTAACGTCATGCAGGTTGCCAATATTGCCCGCGAATGTCTGGATCTTGCCCGCGAGAGCCGCGCTCACACCCGGGATCTGAACCAGGCCAACGAAGAGATCAATCTTATCAGCGAGCAGTTCGAGGTGAGCCAACGGGACCTCAGTGGCCACGAGCACGATCTGCTGCACTGGAACGAAGCCTTTATGGTGCGCGTGGCCAGCGTGGATCGGCAGCATCAGGGGTTGTTCGAGGCGATGAACCGCTTCTACCACGCGGTACGGGAGAACAGCCCGGCTCCGCAACGCAAGCAGCGGCTGGACGAGTTGCTGAAACTGGCCGTCCAGCACTTTGCCGATGAGGAGCGCAGCATGGAGCGAGCCCGTTACCCCGAGTTGCAGCGCCACAAGCAGGAGCACACCAAGCTGCTGAGCGAGCTGGATACCCTGATCCGGCGCGAGGATACCGACGAGCAGGATCTCAACATGGAGCTGATCATCTTTCTGAAGAACTGGCTGCTCAACCACATCTTCAAGGTCGACAAGCAGTACAGCGAATGCATGATCCATGCGGGGGTGGAGTAACCGCCCCTCACCTTCCGAAAACAACAATGCCAGTCAGCCATGACTGGCATTGTTGTTTTCGGGACTGGTTTGACAGAACTATGTGTGGGCAGCCTGCTGGCATTCGGCGTGGCAGGGGCAGCTGACCAGATGATCGTTCACCATCCCCACCGCCTGCATAAAGGCGTAGCAGATGGTGCTGCCGACGAAGGTAAAACCGCGTTTCTTGAGCGCTTTCGACATGGCATCCGACTCCGGCGAGGTCGCCGGAATATCGCCATTGCCCTGCCGCTGGTGGACGATGGGGGCGCCGCCGACAAAGCTCCACAGATAATCGACGAAGTCGATGCCTTCAGCCTCCAGCGCCAGCAGGGCGCGGGCGTTTTTGATGATCGACTGCACCTTGAGCCGGTTGCGGATGATGCCGCTGTCCTGCATCAGCCGCTCCACATCCTGCTCGTCGAACTGCACGATACGCTGCGGATCAAAGTCGGCATAGGCGCGGTAATAGCTCTCGGTGCGCTTGAGGATGGTGATCCACGACAGCCCCGCCTGCTGGCCATCGAGGCAGAGCTTGGCAAACAGCTCGCGGGCGTCATAGACCGGCCTGCCCCACTGTTTGTCATGGTATTCAATGTATTCCGGGTCCTTGGTCACCCAGGCGCAGCGCAGTTCCATTTCCTCTCCCTCGTTATTTCAGCGGCTTCCCCGACCCTGCCCACTCTGCAGGCGGCACTGCTCACATCATATACCGGACATCCCGCCCGACCAGCCACAGCGCAGCACCATCCCGCGAATCCGCTGCAATTTCGCCTATTATCCGACCATGCCAGACGGTATACTCCCTCGGTTCACATTCAGCAAATCTTGCTCTGATTTTCATTTCGCGCGAAAAAAATTATGCAAAAATTCGATGTCAAAACCTTTCAGGGCCTGATCCTGCAGCTGCAGGACTATTGGTCCCGCCAGGGCTGTACCATCATTCAGCCGCTGGATATGGAAGTGGGTGCCGGTACTTCCCACCCCATGACCTGTCTGCGTGCCCTGGGCCCGGAGCCCATCGCCTGCGCCTACGTACAACCGTCCCGCCGTCCGACTGACGGCCGCTACGGTGAAAACCCGAACCGCCTGCAGCACTACTACCAGTTCCAGGTGATCATCAAGCCTTCCCCCGACAACATTCAGGAACTCTATCTGGGCTCCCTGAAAGAGCTGGGCATGGATCCTGAAATCCACGACATCCGCTTCGTGGAAGACAACTGGGAAAACCCGACACTGGGTGCCTGGGGTCTGGGTTGGGAAGTGTGGCTGAACGGCATGGAAGTGACCCAGTTCACCTACTTCCAGCAGGTTGGCGGCCTCGAGTGCAAGCCGGTCACCGGCGAGATCACCTACGGTCTCGAGCGTCTGGCCATGTACATTCAGGGCGTGGACAGCGTCTACGATCTGGTCTGGTCTGACGGCCCGCTGGGCAAGACCACCTACGGCGACGTGTTCCACCAGAACGAAGTGGAGCAATCCACCTACAACTTCGAACACGCCGATGTAGATTTCCTGTTCCACTGCTTCGAGCAGTACGAGAAGGAAGCCCAGCACCTGCTGGCACTGGAAAAACCGCTGCCGCTGCCTGCCTACGAGCGCATCCTCAAAGCCGCTCACTCCTTCAACCTGCTGGATGCCCGCAAGGCCATCTCGGTCACCGAGCGTC
Organism: Aeromonas finlandensis; assembly: GCF_000764645.1. Lineage (GTDB taxonomy): Bacteria > Pseudomonadota > Gammaproteobacteria > Enterobacterales > Aeromonadaceae > Aeromonas > Aeromonas finlandensis. The sequence goes on along the minus strand of NZ_JRGK01000034.1, from coordinate 47,841 downwards.
AGCGCTACATCCTGCGCATTCGCACCCTGACCAAGGCCGTGGCAGAGGCCTACTACGCCTCCCGCGAAGCGCTGGGCTTCCCTATGTGTCAGCGCAGTGAGAACAAGCAAGGTTAAGGAACGGACATGGCACAACATACATTTCTGGTAGAGATCGGTACTGCTGAGCTGCCGCCCAAAGCCCTGCGCTCCCTGGCCGAAGCCTTTGCCGACAACCTCAAAAGCGAACTGACCAAGGCCGATCTGGCCTTCGGCGACGTCGAGTGGTTTGCCTCACCGCGCCGTCTGGCCCTCAAGGTAAGCGAGCTGGCCGGCGAACAGCCGAGCAAGAGCGTCGAGAAGCGCGGCCCGGCCGTCTCTCAGGCGTTCGATGCCGAAGGCAAGCCGACCAAGGCTGCCGAAGGCTGGGCCCGTGGCAACGGCATCACCGTTGAACAGGCCGAGCGTCTGGTCACCGACAAGGGCGAGTGGCTGGTCCACACCGCCAAGGTCGAAGGCCGTCCGGCCAAAGATCTGCTGGGCGAGCTGGTCGCCTCCGCACTGGCCAAGCTGCCGATCCCGAAAATGATGCGCTGGGGCGACAAGACCATCCAGTTCGTGCGTCCGGTCTTCACCGTGACCCTGCTGCTGGATGGGGAGCTGGTTCCCGCTCACATTCTGGGTATCGACTCTGCCCGCACCCTTCGCGGTCACCGCTTTATGGGCGAGCCCGAGTTCACCATCGACAACGCCAGCCAGTACCCGCAGATCCTGCAGGAGCGCGGCATGGTGATTGCCGACTTTATGGCGCGCAAGGCCAAGATCAAGGCTGACGCCGAAGCGGCCGCTGCCGCCTTTGGTGGCGTGGCCGATCTGGACGACGCCCTGCTGGAAGAGGTCACCGCACTGGTCGAGTGGCCGGTGGTGCTGACCGCCAACTTCGAAGAGAAGTTCCTGGCCGTGCCGGCTGAAGCGCTGGTGCACACCATGAAGGGTGACCAGAAGTACTTCCCGGTCTACGACAAGAACGGCAAGCTGCTGCCGAAGTTCATCTTCGTCACCAACATCGAGTCCAAAGACCCGAGCCAGATCATCAGCGGCAACGAGAAGGTGGTTCGCCCCCGTCTCTCTGACGCCGAGTTCTTCTTCAAGACTGACCTCAAACAGACTCTGGCCTCCCGCCTGCCGCGCCTTGAAACCGTGCTGTTCCAGCAGCAGCTGGGCACCGTCAAGGCCAAGGTCGAGCGCATCGAGACCGTCGCCGGCTTTATCGCCGAGCGTATCGGCGCCGACGTGACTCAGGCCAAGCGTGCCGGTCTGCTCTCCAAGTGTGACCTGATGACCAACATGGTCGGCGAGTTCACCGACACCCAGGGTGTCATGGGGATGCACTACGCCCGTCACGATGGCGAAGACGAAGCGGTGGCCGTGGCCCTCAACGAGCAGTACATGCCGCGCTTTGCCGGTGATGCCCTGCCGTCCGGTCTGGTTGCCTGCGCCGTCGCGCTGGCCGACAAGTTCGACACTCTGGCCGGTATCTTCGGCATCGGCATGCTGCCCAAGGGTGACAAGGACCCGTTCGCCCTGCGTCGCGCCGCCATCGGTGCCCTGCGCATCATGACCGAGAAGCAGCTGGATCTGGATCTGGTTGAACTGGTTGAAGAAGCGGTACGCGTCTACGGCGACAAGCTGACCAACAAAACCGTCGTTACCGACGTGGTCGACTTTATGCTGGGCCGCTTCCGCGCTGCCTATCAGGACGAAGGCATCGGTGCCGACGTGGTGCTGGCCGTACTGGCCCGCCGCCCGACCCGTCCGCTCGACTTCGATCGTCGCGTCAAGGCCGTCAGCCACTTCCGCACCCTGGATGCCGCACTGGCACTGGCTGCTGCCAACAAGCGCGTGAGCAACATTCTGGCCAAGGTCGAAGGCGAACTGCCGACTGCCGTCAAACCGGAACTGCTGGTCGATGCTGCCGAGAAGGCGCTGGCCACCCAGGTTGCTGCCCTGCAAGCCGAACTGGCCCCGCTGTTCGCCGCCGGTGACTATCAGGCTGCCCTCACCCGTCTGGCCGCCCTGCGCGAGCCGGTCGACACCTTCTTCAACGAGGTGATGGTGATGGCCGACAACGAGGCCCTCAAGGCCAACCGTCTGGCGCTGCTGAACAACCTGCGCAACCTGTTCCTGCAAGTCGCGGATATCTCCCTGCTGCAGTGATCTTGGTGGGGTAAGTGATAATAAAAACGGCGCCGAAAGGCGCCGTTTTTTATAAAATATCATCCATATGCCACATTCTTACCTTTCATTCTGTAATTCTCTCACATAACTTGACTGTTCCGCCGTTGAATTTATATAAAGCACATGGTTTACCTATATCAAATACACCTATTTCATTTTGTGAGTCTATGGCTTTAGACACGAAGTTAAGCATTTTAATTTCAACACTCTCCCTATTTTCTAGCGCGTCGTTAAATTCTATTTGTGCATCAGCAGCATAGAGGGTTCTCATTCCAATGACAGCGATATCGCCCTTTGACACTTTGGTCTTTTTTACCAATGCCCCACGAATTTCATCCTCTATTATTTCGAACTGAAACAAGCCTAATTCATTTGTAGATGGACATCGTGCGCCAAATATAAACTCAGCTTTGAATGCAGTGAAATTATCCTTCATCCCATCATGTTTCTTCGCATGATCCAATACAGCCTGTATTGAATGCTCAACTACATCAGAAAGAAAACTCAGAGTAATTGTTGGAATTACATGCTCATCAAGAAACATATCTTCTTCACAATATACATTGTTATGTAAGAGCCGTTCTTTCTCACAAGACATAGCCAGTAAGTATTCTCCATTTTCATGAATAGGATACAACTCCGACAAATGATTTTTTATTGAATTAATAATGTGTTGAGCGACTAAAGTACTACCTGCAAAAGCAATTAAACATGCCCCCTCATATTGAAAACCATAATAATTATGAAACCATCCATCATTGAATAATGGCCGCATAACTCGAATTGGCATTTCTATAACTTTTTTAAACCCTCTAACTAGAATTCTTCCACCGCTAGTAATACTAGAGTCTGACACAACGAAAATTCCATTATCGCCCACATGTAAAGCCTGTGAATTATAACCAGCAACAATAAGTGTCATATTTCCCTCAATGTTAACAATTCAAAACCACTGCAAATTTTATTTCTTAAGTGAACACTGGGATACCTGCATTTTGGGCACCATGGAGCCCTTAACTTACTCGTAATTTCGATTCGGTGGCAAGAATCCGTAGGTTCTATTAGCCGCAGGCGTAATCGGACGTTCGCGTAAATGGATTCTCCCGCCATAACAGCCAGCCGCATTTCTCCCTCCGGCTGGCCACCTTTGCTACGCAGCAACAACCGCAACCAAAGCCTCTCGTTCGTCCGATTACGCTGCGCTAATCGAACCTGCAGGGCATTGGCTGGCGCTATATGCCGGTTGTTCAAGATCGGCCATTGCCCTTTGCGGGCCGTGGATGGGCCAAGCTGCGGCATCGGGGCACACTGCAAACATGCATAAGTAAAAATTGGGTCATTATCCGAAAACCCATAAATTTTGTTTATACAAACTACCTTGGCTGAGTTGGCAGCCACCAGTGGCGTTTACGGGTGCCAGCAGGCCATCGCCCGATCTCTGGCAAACGAGCGGATTCATCCTCACCTGCCATTGCCACCAATCTTGCAAGAAGCCGGGTAAATGCCGGTACGTAAACCCGCAGGTTTGATTCGCCGTCAGGCGTAATCGAACATTCGCGTAAATCGATTCTTCCATGATAACGGCAAGCCCTATCCCACCTCTGACTGGCCGCTGGAACAACCGTGTCTCGTGTGTCCGATTGGGCTTCGCTCATCAAACCTGCATCAGACGGTGAGATGCGGTGTATGCAAATGGGCACCGAGCGTCACGAAACTCAACATTTATCGAACATCAGTCTCAACCTGCTGGTATGCAGGTTGAGTTTTTGTTGATAGATATATTTACAACTGTTGCAAATCGCTTTCTTTTTAAGCTAAAACATCCCATATTACTTGGCCTACCCTATTATATAGTTGAACAATAAGCTAAAGATATATATATTAATTACATTAAATGCAATTAGGCTGCAGCATGGAAAAACTGGATTTTATCTCCTGGCAACTGGAACGAACGAGAGGAAAGCGATTCGAAAATTATGTCATAACTCGAATTTGGCATCTGCTGAATGATTTGGAAATCAAAATCATCACTCAACAATATGTAGCAAGGCCATATGGTAGAGCGTTGACAGACCTATACTTCCCTCAATTATCACTACATATTGAAGTCGATGAGCCTCACCATTTGACGCAAGTTGAACAGGATCGGCTAAGAGAAAATGACATTATCAATGCCACTGGACATCAGATTATAAGAATTGACACCTCAAGAGGAATTGACAAACTCCACGAGGACATAGATCAAGCTGTTCTTCTAATCAGGAAAATGAAACAGCAGAAATCCAACTTTATTAAATGGGACATGGAAATGGAACAATCATCCAAGACATATATAGAACGCGGTTATATTGACTTAAGTGATGATGTGGCCTTCGATAAAATAGTGAGTGCAGTAAACTGCTTCGGTCATAACTATGCGGGGTGGCAACGAGGGGGTGCCTCTCACGGGATAGAAGAAAATACTATCATTTGGTTTCCCAAGTTATTTCCAAACGGGGAGTGGGAAAATAATATATCTGATGATGAAACCACTATTTACGAGAGGAATATCGATAATGAAAAAGCTAAAGCCCACATATTAAAAACAATAGACGATGGGATCCACACCAGAATTGTATTTGCGAAAGTAAAAGATAATTTTGGCAAGACAAAATATAGATTCAAAGGAAAATACGTTCTTAATATTGAACAGACCAACTTCACAACGGGCTTGGTTTGGGATCGTATCGCAAGCAGAGTCAAGACATATAAACCCAAAGACTGAAGTCAATTAAACTCGTAGGTTCGATTAGCCGTCAGGCGTAATCGGACGTTCGCGTAAATCGACTCTCCCGCCATATCGGCCAGCCGCATTTCTCCTCCGGCTGGCCAACCCTGACTCACGCAATAACCGGAACAACAGCATCTCGATCGCCCGATAACGCAGCGCGACTCGAGCCGACAAACGGCGGTGGTTTGCGGTGCATGCTGCTTGGCGCTGATCGGCCATTGCCCTTTGCGGGCCGCGGACGGGCCCAAAGCGGCATTTGGAGTGGATGGATGTCGGTATAAGTTAAAATTGGGTCATTTAACACAAATCCATAAATTCAGCTTATAGCGAGCCGGTTGGCCGCTTTACAGCCCACTGGCAGCCCTCGCGGACGCCGCCAAGGGGTCCCCCGATCCGCAGGGATAACCCAGGGGCTCGCTAAGCGAAGCGGCATCATGACCGACTGGCCCCTCAGCCACACCGACATGCCCTAAATGCTGGCACTGGATGCCCGCCGTACCAGCAGCGGGGTTTCGCCGCTGATGCGGGCCACGTCGAGCTTGAGCTGGTCGACCCGGGCCGGGTCCTGCTCGCACAGATAGAGGACGTAGTGGGGCTCGCCATCCCGGCTCTTTTGTACCGCCTCGAAGGTGACGTTCTGCTGGCGCGCCCAGCGGCGCCACTTCTCGACGTTGTGCGTCTGCTTGTAGACGCCGATCTTGAGCTTGGCCGGTTGTGCGCGGCGAGCGACCACCGGCTGCGGGATGACCGTTTCACGCGGCGGAAAGGCCAGCTCTATGGCATACACGACCTCGGGCGGGTCAATATCGGCCACGCCGATCTCCGCCAGCGGTTGCAGGCCGCTTGCCGCGAGGGGGAGGGTGGCAAGGTGCGAGCGGGCAATAAAGGTGAGCGAGGCCAGCAGCGCCAGACTGGTGCAGATCAGCGCGCCAACCAGCGTGGTGCTGGCGCGAGCTGCCGGGATCGGCTGCCCCTGTGGTTGGGCATCTCCCTGCACCTCTGCCCGCTCCTCTTGCTGCCTCGTCCCTGTCGCAACGGCAGGCCCGGCGAGGGTGGTAACAGGCGTCGCAGCCGGGGATAACGCAGAGGGCACAGCCGTGGCTGGCACGGTATCGCAAGCAGGCGCGAGCGCACTGCTCTTGGCTGCGCCGGACGACGGGGTAAGGGCTATCGGGCTGACCTGCCGAACGGGCAGTGACAGCAGGGATTTATTGGTGGGTTTCACGCTCTCGGTTCCAGATTCGGCAGCTGGCGCAGGATTGCCAGACTGTCAGCCTCCCGGCGGCGCCAATCCGGCAGCCTGCTCGGGGCGGCGGGCATTATCGGAGAGCACCCTTGTACCGGAGCTTAAGGAGTGACGGCTTTTCCGGTGGCGAACGCCATGAAAAAGGGCTGACATCGCGGCCAGCCCTTTGGCTATCCGACCCTTGCCGTGCCTAGCGCTGCGGTCTGGTCATCTCCTGCAACAGCTGATCGATGCAGCCCACCACCTGTTCGGAGTTCTGCTCGATCTCGCGGTAGAGGGCCTCCGCCTCTGCGTGCTTGTGCTGATTTTTCAGCTCGATGACCTGCTGGATCACCTGATGCAGTCTGGCGTGGGGGGTGGCGATCGCCTTGAAGGCCGGTTGAGAACTGCAGCAAGATGCCCCTTCGCTGAAGTACCAGCGGCCGAGGCGGCACTCCTTGTCACTGACCGCTTCGCTGCGCGACAGCCCCTCCTGCCCATCCAGATAGGCACGCACCCGGGTCTTCCAGCCCAGATGGGCGGCACGAGCGCGGGTCAGCACCATCCGCACGTTGGAACCATCCTGAAACTGCCCGGCCAGATCCCCCAGCTTGTCCACCAGGGCCGCCACATGGGTAGCAATCTGGGCGGTGTCTCGCGCCACCAGCGTGGTGGCCTGAGAGATCTCGTGGACGCTGACGATATTGCGGGTGATCTCGTCGCTCACCGAGGATTGCTCCTCCGAGGCGGCGGCGATCTGGGCGTTCATGTCGCGAATGCTGTTGACCGCCCCCTTGATTCGGCTGAGAGCCTCCCCCGCCTGATTGGCCCGCGCCACCGACTCCCCCGCCCGCGAGACGCTGTGCTCGATCATGGTCACCGTTGCGCCCACCGCCCGTTGCAGCTGCTCGATGGTGCCACGGATCTCGGCGGTGGAGTGCTGGGTACGGCCCGCCAGCGAGCGCACCTCGTCGGCCACCACCGCAAAACCGCGTCCCTGCTCACCGGCCCGGGCTGCTTCGATGGCGGCGTTGAGGGCCAGCAGGTTGGTCTGCTCGGCAATGGACTGGATCACCGCCAGCACAGTGCCAATCTGCTCGCTGGCCTTGGCGACCTCTTGCACCGTGTTGCCCGCGCTGGCGATCTCCTCGGCCAGCTGTTCGATCATGCTGACGCTCTGCTGCACCACCCCATCGCCGGTGGCCGCCTGATTGTCTGCCTCGCTGGCCGCTTCGGCTGCCTGCGCCGTGTTGTTGGCCACTTCGTGTACTGTGCTGGTCATCTCGGTCATGGCGGTGGCGAGCTGGGTGGTCTGCTCCTGCTGGCGCGTCATGCTGCCCAGATTGCCCGCCGCACTGCGCGACAGCCGCTCGCTCTCGCCAGCCAGTTCGCCCAACGTGGTGGTGAGCTGGCTGATGGTGTCGCGGATCTTGCCGACGAAGGCATTGAACGCCGCGCCGAGGCGGCGGGTCTCCTCCGGCCCGGCCACCGGCAGCATGCTGCCGAGATCGCCGGAACCGTTGGCCAGCGCCTCCAGCGCCTTGACACTGTCGAGCAGCGGGCGGCTAAGACGCGCCAGCAGCAGCACCAGCGCAACTGCAATCAGGGCAGTGCCAAGCAGCGCGATCATCACCATCTGCCAACTCTGACGTGCCAGCGCGGCTGCAACCACGCTGTGATCCCGCGCCAGTTCGATCACCCCGACCGCCTTGCCGGAGAAGTCGCGCAGCGGCGCCACCATCACCAGAAAATCGCTCCCCTGCTGCTTGATGGTGGTGAAGCGGCTCTCGCCCGCCAGCACTCCCTGATACCAGTCACCCGACTCGTTGAGCATGGATGTGCCGGTCAGCATCACAGGTTTGCCCTGTTCAAACAGATAGATGGCGAGCCGACTGTTCTGGCCGAGCAGATCGGCAAACAGCGAAGCATCGAGGGCGCGGCCAAACTCCACCGAGCCGACCGGCTGACCATTGAAGGTGACCGGCACCACGCCGCGGATCCCGGTGCCGCCCTGACCGGTCTCCAGCCCGCCCACCGGCTGATGGTTGCGGTTCACCTCGACCACCGCCAACCGGGTAGTGGAGAGGTCGTCGCCATGGTTCGCGGGTTTGTGCACCCGATAAAGGGAGGTGGCCGGGGGAACGTGGAAGTGAAACTGCTGGATCCCCTGCGCCTTGAGGGCGGGCCAGAGCGGGTCGAACAGGCTGGCAAGGGCCTGCCAATCCTTGTCGGCCACCGCCTTGGCGGCATCCGGCCGCTGGGCGATCAGGGTCGCCGCCAGCACAGTTTCATGGCTGGCATTGCGGATCACCGATTCGATATTTTGCAGTTCGGTTTGCAGTGCGCCCTGTTCCGCCGTCACCGCCCGCTGGCGGTTTTCAAACAGGTTAAAAGTGAGCAGCACCACGGCGAGCAACACGATGCCACTGATTGCCAGCAGCGTGATCTGGTGACCCAGCTTGCGAGGGGGGAACATAAGACACCATCCTTGACAGTCATACCCAACTTACAGCATGGAACGGATAAGGCAGGCGCCCCTCAGTACTTGTCTCTTTGTTGATATCGATCAAACGAGTAACAGACAAACTGCGAGGCGGCTCAAATGGTTGAAATAATTGCCAGCCGGGCTGGAATTGGGTCTGCGGGCTGCACGTTAAAAGCAAACCCCCCATAAACAAAAACCCCCTCGTGACAGAGGGGGTTTTTCATTTTGGCAACGGGTGCGGGATTAACGCAGCGGTTTGACCGAGCGACGGATAATCAGCTCGGGCTGAACCGTCATTGACTCGACATCCAGCTCTTTGTTGCGGATCCGGCTGACCAGATGCTTTACCGCCAGCTGGCCCAGCTCGGCCTTCGGGTGACGGATGGTGGTCAGCGGCGGGCTGGAGAAGCGCGCCATCGCCACGTCGTCATAACCGATGACGGAGATGTCGTCCGGCACCTTGATACCGACTTCCCATGCGGCACAAATTGCGCCGATTGCCATGGGGTCATCGAAAGCAAAGACCGCGGTCGGACGAGGCTGCATGGCCAGGATGCGCTGCATGGCATCAAAGCCGCTCTGGCTCTCGTAATCCCCTTCAATGATCTGTTCATCTTTCAGGGTCAGACCATGTTCACCCAGGGCATCACGCACCCCGTCCAGTCGCTGCTGGGTGGTCTGTTTGGCGAGCTGCCCCGTGATGCAGACGATATCGCGGTGCCCCAGCTCCAGCAGATGGCGAACGGCCATGCGGGCGCCGATGCGGGCGTTGTCGTTGATCACGTTGGCGAAATCGCACTCCGTGCCCCAATCCAGTACCACCTGCGGCACGTTCTTGTGGATGCGCAGCATGTCACGCAGCGGGGTGTCGATATCGGTACCCAATACCAGCAGGCCATCCACCCGTTTTTCCATCAGCATTCTCAGGTAATGCTGTTGACGGGGTGGCTGGTTTTCGGTGTTACAGAGGATCAGGCTGTAGCCCTGTTCGAAGCAGTACGCTTCAACCCCTTGCACCACTTCTGCAAAGAAGGGGTTTACGCTGGTGGTCACCAGCATGCCAATGGTCTTGGTCGAATTTATTTTAAGGCTGCGCGCCACCGAGTTGGGCGCGTAGTTGAGTTCTGCCACCGCCTCAATCACCTTCTGGGTCGCGTCTTCGCTGACCCGCCGAGTGTGGTTGAGCACATGTGAGACGGTGGAGATGGATACGCCTGCGCGCGAGGCGACATCCTTGATAGTGGCCATCTCTGTCTCCTGACTGTCAAAGGCGGAACAGTAGCAGATTTCCCGAATAAAGGCTTGGTTTTAACGAGCTCTGCCACGGAATTGTCAATGCTGGCTAATTTAGGCACTCATTTCTGTTTGCGCAAATGGATTGTGGTCAAAATGGGAGCGTCATCAGAGTAAAATATCGCCAGATTAATCCGCTGCTATTTCTCCAACCCGCCCTTGGTTACGTAGATGTTAAGTTTAATAATTAACATTAAACTCTGACATCCTGTAAATAACAGGTCATTTATTTCAAAATAGCCTGTTGAATCCCCCTCTGGTTAGTATCTTTAACAGCTTGTTATTGCCCCGTGAGGAATGATAGAACCTTATCTATTGCCGGATATGCGGGATGTAGATCCGGAATGGCACACGGGAATGAAACAATCCACTGATTAAGGGACGAATCAATGCATAAGTTGAGCAAAATCACAGTAGGCGCAGCGGTTTCTTTGGCTCTGTTTGGATCGATCTCCATCGCCCATGCGGCTGACACCATCAAGATCGGTATCGCCGGTCCGCTCACCGGTCCGGTCGCCCAGTATGGTGACATGCAGTTCACCGGCGGCAAGATGGCGGTCGAGCAGATCAACAAGGCGGGCGGCATCAAGGGCAAGCAGATCGAAGCGATCGTCTATGACGATGCGTGCGATCCCAAGCAAGCGGTCGCGGTCGCCAACAAGGTGGTAAACGACGGCGTCAAATTCGTGGTCGGCCACCTCTGCTCCGACAACACCCTGCCCGCTTCCGACATCTATGAAGATGAAGGGATCCTGATGATTACCCCCGCCTCCACCAACCCCAAGATCACCGAGCGCGGTTACCAGCTGACCCTGCGCACCATCGGTCTGGATAGCGATCAGGGCCCGACTGCCGCCAAATACATCATCGAACAGGTCAAACCGAAGCGCGTCGCCGTTATCCACGACAAGAAGCAGTATGGCGAAGGCATTGCCTCCAGCGTGAAAGCCGCGCTGGACAAGGCTGGCGTGAAAGTGGTGGCCTTTGAAGGGATCACCGCCGGTGACAAGGACTTCTCCGCCCTGATCGCCAAGCTGCAGAAAGAGAACGTCGATTTCGTCTACTACGGCGGCTACCACCCGGAGCTGGGTCTGATCCTGCGTCAGGCTGGCGAAAAGGGGCTGAAAACCAAGTTCATGGGCCCGGAAGGGGTGGGTAACAAGGATATCTCCGCCATCGGCGGCCCGGCTTCCGAAGGCCTGCTGGTGACCCTGCCGAACAAATACGATCTGGTGCCTGCCAACGCCCCGCTGGTTGCGGCGTTCAAGGCCAAGGGTCAGGACTCCTCCGGCCCGTTCGTCTGGACCACCTATGCCGCGGTGCAAACCCTGGCTGCCGGTATCGCCAAAGCGGGTGAAGATGACCCGGCCGCCGTTGCCGCCGCCATCAAGGCCGCTCCGATCGATACCGTGATGGGCCCCCTGACTTGGGCACCGAACGGTGACCTGAAAGGCTTCGAATTCGGTGTGTTCCAGTGGCACGCTGACGGTACCTCCAGCCAACTCAAATAATCTGCCGATCGGGGGTGAGCCTCACTCACCCCCTCCTCTCTTTGCGGGCAAGTACAGGGAACGCAGTATGTCCGAACACCTCCTTTATCTGGTTCAGCAGTTGCTGAACGGATTAACCATAGGCAGCACCTATGCGTTGATCGCCATCGGCTACACCATGGTCTATGGCATCATCGGCATGATCAACTTCGCCCACGGCGAGGTTTACATGATCGGCTCCTATGTCGCTTTCATGGTGATGGCGGGGCTCATGATGATGGGCATCGACAGCACCTTTCTACTGCTGGGGGGCGCCTTCCTGGTCAGTATCGTCATCACAGGCACCTATGGCTGGACCATCGAGCGGGTTGCCTACCGGCCGCTGCGCGGCGGCAACCGGCTGATCCCCCTCATCTCCGCCATCGGCATGTCGATCTTCTTGCAGAACATGATGCGGATGGCCCAAGGATCCCGGGATATCGCCATGCCCACCCTGATCTCCGGTGGCTGGACCCTGGGGGGCGAGGATGGTTTTCAGGCCAGCCTCTCCTATATGCAGCTGATCATCTTCGTGGTGACCTTCATCACCATGCTGGCGCTGACCCAGTTCATCAACCGCTCCCGCATGGGCCGCGCCTGCCGCGCCTGTTCGGAAGATATCAAGATGGCCAACCTGCTGGGGATCGACACCCACGTGGTCATCTCCATCACCTTCGTGCTGGGGGCCGCGCTGGCCGCCGTGGCCGGGGTGCTGCTCGGCATGTATTACGGCGTCATCAACCCCTATCTCGGCTTTATGGCCGGTCTGAAGGCCTTCACTGCGGCCGTGCTGGGCGGTATCGGCAGCATTCCGGGCGCCGTACTGGGTGGCCTGCTGCTGGGGGTGGTTGAAGCGCTCACCGCCGGTTATCTCAGCACCGAGTACAAGGATGTGATGGCGTTTGCCCTGCTCATCTTTGTGCTGCTGTTCATGCCCACCGGCATTTTGGGTCGTCCGGAGGTCGAGAAGGTATGAAACGCCAATCTATGCATGCTCTCGTGCTGCTGTTTATGTCCATATGCAGCATTCTCGGTCGTCCGGAAGTGGAGAAAGTGTGATGAAACGTCAATTTATCCACGCCTGTATCGCCAGTCTGGTACTGCTGGTGCTCTCCTTCTGGCTGCTCGGCTTCAAGCTGGAGACCGAAGGCTCCCGTCTGTTGGTAGTGAGCCGCCTCGATGTGTCGCTGGCCTGGCTGCTGGGTGGCGCCACCCTCGTATTCTGGTTCCAGATGCTGCGCGGCCAGATTGCCAAGCTGTTTCAGGCCTCCATCAGCGGCTTCTCGGTCGGCTTCAACAAGCTGGTGCTGCCGAGCCCGGAAGAGGCGCCCAAGCTCTATAACCTCACCGCCGTGCTGGTGCTGCTGTTCGCGGTGAGCTGGCCCTTTATGGCCTCTCGCGGCGCCATCGATCTCGCCACCCTCACCCTGATTTACATCATGCTGGGATTGGGGCTGAACGTGGTGGTTGGCCTCGCCGGTCTGCTCGATCTCGGCTATGTCGGCTTCTACGCGGTCGGCGCCTACAGCTATGCCCTGCTCAACACCTACTTTGGGCTGAGCTTCTGGGAGTGCCTGCCCATCGCCGGGCTGATGGCCGCCACCTTCGGCTTCCTGCTCGGCTTCCCGGTGCTGCGGCTGCGGGGGGACTATCTGGCCATCGTCACCCTGGGTTTTGGCGAGATCATCCGCATCCTGCTCAACAACATGACCACCCTGACCGGCGGCCCGAACGGGATCTCCGGCATTCCCAAACCGACGCTCGCTGGTCTGGAATTCAACCGCACCGTCAAGGATGGGGGCTTTGATACCTTCCACAACTTCTTCGGCATTACCTACAACGCCAACCACAAGGTGATCTTCCTCTACCTGATGGCACTGGTACTGGTAGTGGCGACCCTGTTCGTCATCAACCGCCTGCTGCGGATGCCGCTGGGCCGTGCCTGGGAAGCGCTGCGGGAAGACGAGATCGCCTGCAAATCGCTGGGACTCAACCCCACCATCATCAAGCTGACCGCCTTCACCATCGGCGCCACCTTTGCCGGTTTCGCAGGCAGTTTCTTTGCCTCGCGGCAGGGCTTTATCAGCCCGGAATCCTTCGTCTTTATCGAGTCGGCCATCGTGCTGGCGATTGTGGTGCTGGGTGGCATGGGCTCGCAGATCGGGGTGGTGCTGGCCGCCATCGTGATGACGGTGTTGCCGGAGCTGGCCCGCGAGTTCAACGAGTACCGCATGCTGATGTTCGGCCTCTTGATGGTGTTCATGATGATCTGGCGGCCACAAGGATTGCTGCCGATGACCCGTCCGCATCTGGAGTTGAAGAAATGAGCACTCATCAGAAGTTATTGGAAGTCTCTGATCTGTCGATGCGCTTCGGGGGCCTGCTGGCAGTCAACGGGGTAAAACTGGATATCGACAAGGGCGAGGTGATCTCCATCATCGGCCCCAACGGCGCGGGCAAGACCACCATCTTCAACTGCCTGACCGGCTTCTACTGCCCGAGCGGCGGCACCATCCGCTACAAGGGTGAGGAGATCCAGGGGTTGCCCGGCCACCTCATCGCCCGCAAGGGGATTGTGCGTACCTTCCAGCATGTGCGGCTGTTCAAGGAGATGACGGCGGTGGAGAACCTGCTGGTTGCCCAGCACCAGCACCTCAACACCAACTTTATCGCCGGTCTGTTCAAGACCCCGGCCTTTCGCCGTGCCGAGCAGGAGGGGCTGGAGCAGGCCGCCTTCTGGCTGGATAAAGTGGGGCTCAAGGATCTCTCCAACCGCGCCGCCGGCAATCTGGCCTACGGCCAGCAGCGCCGCCTCGAGATCGCCCGCTGCATGGCGACCCGTCCCGAGCTGCTGATGCTGGACGAACCGGCCGCAGGACTCAACCCGAAGGAGACCGACGAGCTGGACGAGCTGATCATGAGCCTGCGGGACGAGTTCGGGGTCTCGGTGCTGCTTATCGAGCACGATATGAAGCTGGTGATGGGCATCTCCAACCGCATCTTCGTGGTCAGCCAGGGCACGCCGCTGGCCCACGGCAAGCCGGATGAGATCCGCAACAACCCGGCAGTGATCAAGGCCTATCTGGGCGAATCGTAGGACCCAAGGAGTCACGATGTTAGAACTTCGCAACGTATCGACCCACTACGGCAAAATTCAGGCGCTGCACGATGTCAGCGTCGAGGTGAAAGAGGGGGAAATCGTCACCCTGATCGGCGCCAACGGCGCGGGCAAAACCACCCTGCTGATGACCCTCTGTGGCGAGCCCAAGCCCAGCAGCGGCTCCATCTGGTTTGAGGGGGAACAGATCAGCTCCCTCACCACCGCCCGCATCATGCGCAAGGATATCGCCGTGGTGCCGGAGGGGCGCCGTATCTTCGCCCGCCTGACGGTGGAGGAGAACCTGCTGATGGGTGCCTTCTTCGTCGACAAGGCCGAACAGCATGGCCTGCTGGATCAGGTGTTCACCCTGTTCCCGCGGTTGCACGAACGGCTGGAACAGCGGGCGGGGACCATGTCCGGCGGCGAGCAGCAGATGCTGGCTATCGGCCGCGCCCTGATGAGCAAGCCGCGCCTGCTGCTGCTGGATGAACCCTCGCTGGGGCTGGCCCCCATCGTCATCCAGCAGATCTTCGACACCATAGAGCAGCTGCGCCAGAAGGGGATGACCATCTTTCTGGTGGAGCAGAACGCCAACCAGGCGCTCAAGCTGGCCGACCGCGGCTATGTGCTGGAGAACGGCCACGTGGTGCTGCAAGACACGGGCGCCGCCCTGCTGGCCAACCCGGCGGTACGGCAGGCCTATCTCGGTGGCTGACCGGCGTGTCGACCCTCATCCATCACCACAAGGGAGCCGCTGGCTCCCTTATCTTTTGTGGGGTTAGTTTGCGCCCCGGCTTGCGGTACACTGGCCCGTAATCAACCTATTCGCAGGACATCTCAATGGACCAGTTTGCCCATATCAGTGCCCATGATGCCCACCAGAAACTGAGCGCGGGTGAAGCCCGTCTGGTGGATATTCGCGACCCGCAATCCTTTGAAGCGGCCCATGCAGTCGGCGCCTTCCACCTCACCAATGGCACCTTGGTGCGCTTTATGAATGAAGTGGATTTCGATACCCCGGTCATCGTGATGTGCTATCACGGCAACAGCAGTCAGGGGGCCGCCCAATACCTGTTGCAACAGGGCTATGACGAGGTTTACAGTCTGGATGGCGGCTTCGAGGCGTGGCGCAAAACCTTCCCCATCGAGGCAGGCGAAGCATGATCCAGCTGCTGGTGCTCGATAACGCCCGCATGGCGCAGGCGCTGGTAGACTATCTGGCGACGCTGGGCATCTCGTGCGAGCTGACCCAGTCCGAACTGGGGGTCACCATCTGGCTGGCTGACGAGCAGCGTCTCGCCCAGGCCCAGCTGGAGGTGAAACGATTCCTGACCGAGCCGAACCACCCGCGCTATATGGAGGCCTCCTGGCAGTCCGGCCGAGCCGATGCCCGCATCGACTACAGCAAGGGGATGACAGATCCCATCACCGATTTCCTCCATCAGGCGGGGCCACTGACGCTGGTGGTGATCATCGCCTGTCTGGCCATCTACGGCATCGATGCCATCGGTCTGCCCATCTACGACGAGCTGGCCTTCCACCCGACCCTGGCCCAGTTCACCGACTGGCAGGCATGGCGCTATTTCACCCCCGCCCTGATCCACTTCTCGGTGCTCCATCTGGTGTTCAACTTGCTCTGGTGGTGGTATCTGGGGGGCCAGATCGAGCAGCGCCTCGGCAGCGGCAAGCTGCTGATCCTGCTGCTGGTGGGCGCCGCCCTGCCCAATATCGCCGAGTTCTTTGCCAGCGGCCCGCTGTTTGGTGGCCTCTCCGGCGTGGTCTATGCCCTGCTCGGCTACTGCTGGCTGCGCAGCAAGCTGCAACCGACCTGTGGCCTTACCCTGCCACCGGCGCTGATGGGTTTTATGCTGTTCTGGATGGTGCTCGGCTTCTTCGACATGCTCGGCACCAGCACCGCCAATATCGCCCACCTGACCGGTCTGCTGGTCGGCCTGCTGCAAGGCTGGCTGGATCGCAACCACCAGCCGGGCTGATTTTTCAGCTACCGCAGAAACGAGAACGCCGCCCCGAAGGGCGGCGTTTTTTTACGCTCTGGGCAGTTACTGCTTGAGCAAACTCTTGCCATTCACGGTTACTTGTACCGCATTGCCACCACTCATAAAGAAGCTGGCAAATTGCGACTGCAACTCGGCGGTAACGGCACCTGCCTGATCGAAGTTCTCGTCAGGGGCCAGCAGCGAGCTATGGCCCCCCGCAACAAACTGCGCCCCATGGTGCACGGAGCCCAGATAACTATCGGTCAACGGTTTTAATCCCAGCACCCGGAACAGCGGCTCGGTCCCACCCAGCGGCGCAGAGGCGATGCTGTTGGGGATCACCTGATCCGGCAAGCTGAGCGCTCCATCGCCAACAATTTCGGTGGCGAACAGCGGGAAGTTCTTGGCGACGCCACTGCCAAGGTTGATCGGATCGGCAGAGTCCAGCACCGACTGGGCGGCAAAGGTATAGCTCTGCAAGGTGCTCGCAGCCCCCGCCTGAGTGACCGCATCCAGGCTTGGCAGGAACTCGTTGACGAAGCAGCTGGCGGCTGCCGTTTTGCAGTTCGGCGCATAGGCAGTAAAGCCCGCTTTCAGCTCCGGGCTGCCCGAGGTGAGCACCCCCATCTTGATGGTCGGTCCGAAGCTCGGCGAGTTGAGCAGCAGCGGTGCGATGCCGCCACCCGGCATCGCCAGACCGCCGGTTGTAAACTCGAACAAACTATCAGCGGCGTTACCCATTTTCTGGTTGGCTACCGCCAGCAGATTGGCTCCGGCAATGGCCCCCAGCGAGTGGCCGAGGAAGTGTACCTTCAGACCGGCACCACCCAGTTGACCACCCAATCCCCGGGTGTTGGCCAGCCCAATTGCCAGCCGCAGCCCCAGCAGATCGGCCACGCTCTGTTTCAGGTTGTCCCGCGCCACCGTCAGATACCCCAGATTCAGGTAGGGAGTCGGGTTCTCGGAGGTGGTGACGGTATCCATGCTGCCACTCAAGGCATAGCCACGTTCGCCGTGCAGCGGATGATCGATCACCACCACCGCGACCTTTTTACCAACCCCCATACCCGCGCCAATTTGGCTCAGCGCCAGGGCATAGGCGTTCTCCTTGATGGAGGTGACCCCGTGCTGATAGATGATCACATCGGTAATGGTATTGAGCGGTGCGGCGGCAAAGATCCGCAGCGGTACCGATTGCACTTCGGTCAGCGCTGGCAGCGGGTTGAAACGACCGATATTGCGCTCGGCATCCAGCGGCTTGCCACCGGAGGTGAGAGTCACCCCAATCAGTTTGCTCGCCTCGGTCAGCAGTTCGCTCTGACGGCTCGGGTCGGCCATCAGCTCGCCCAGCAGAGCCGGATCCACACCCGCCCCGACCAGCCCACCGCTCACCTCGGTATCGCCCGCTTTCAGGGCGTTGGCGATGGCATAGAGGCTGGGAATGGCCCCATGCCAGGATTGGGTCTTGGCCTTGTCCCATGAACCGGCTATCGCTGGAGTAGAGAGGAAGTAAGGGAGCTTGACGGTGCCGGTGTACACCTTGGTCTGGTTGGCGACAGCGGTAAGCTGCGCACTGTTGGCAATTGTGGTTGCCAACAAGCTCTTCTGATCTGAAGGCAGGAACGGCTCACCGGCCAGTTGGGTCAGGAAATCCACGCCGCCATTAAGGCCGCTGATGGTATAGGTTGCCGGCAAGCTGGTATTGCCTTTGGCATCCTGCTTCCACAGGGAAGCGGCGTCCAGGTTC
The DNA here is from genome assembly GCF_000764645.1 of Aeromonas finlandensis. GTDB lineage: Bacteria > Pseudomonadota > Gammaproteobacteria > Enterobacterales > Aeromonadaceae > Aeromonas > Aeromonas finlandensis. The sequence goes on along the minus strand of NZ_JRGK01000034.1, from coordinate 29,479 downwards.
GGGCTCTTCAGCACGGCAGCAGCGGCACTCTTCACCGCCAGCAGCACATCGGCGCCAGATTGGGTGGCAAACCAGTCGGAGAAGATCACCCGATCGCTGGTGATCCCGGTGGCCTCCTTGAACAGCCCCTCCTGCAGCGAAATCAGACCGTTGATGGCCTGATCCTGCGCGCTGCTACCTGTTGTCGATTTGAAGCTGCTGTAATCACCACCGGCTTTAAGCGGCGCCCCCCGACTGTCCTTGAGGGAGTCAGTCGCCACGATCATGTAATAAGAAGAGGGATTGAGCGGCTTGAGCGGTACCAGATTGAGTTTGCCGCCGCCATCGCTCACCACAAAGTCGGTGCCATAGGTCAGAGGCTTGTTGTTCTTCACCCCGACGGGTCGCTGAGTCACCGGATCCAGCACCAGCTCGAGCAGATAGAGTGGCGCAACGGCAGAGGCATACTCGCTGGCCGCCGGTGCCGGCACAGATACACCGGTCACGGTCGCCGGTAACAGCTGGACAGGTTGCGTCGTAGACCAGCCATCGAGAGTAGAGAGGGCAGACACCGGGTTGGAGAGATCCTGCGTCTCTGTCGAAAACTTCAGGGTGCCGTCACTGGCACGGGGGGCCAGCACGCTAGGGCGGAGGCCGCTGGCGCCACTCAGGGCATAGTCGAGGGAGCTGGTGGTATCTCCCTTGTTGTCATCGCCACCACATCCGGCCAGCAGGGCGCTGACAACAGCGGCATAAATTAGCTTCTTCTTCATTTTTTGTTCTCTTTATAGGTTGTTGTCCATCACAAGCCAACGAAGCATTCACCACTTCGAACGCACAAAGTTAACATAAAACCAACAAACAACGAGACTCGTTTTGGTCATCTTCTGCTCAGGTTTGTGTCGAGAATCAAGGTTTTACGTCAACAAGGGGGCGCAAGGGTAACAACCGCGGAGGATTCACCAGACCCGACCAGCCAGCAGGCACCGTCACGACTAAAAAGCCGCCGCGATCTCGGCAAAGTGAGGGAATTGTCGGTAGAATGTCCGCCAACGCTTAAGGAGGACATCATGATCGACCCGAAGAAACTGGAAGAGATCGCCAAGCAGGTGCACAACTCCCTGCCGCCCGGCATTCGCAGCATGGGTGAAGAGGCCGAGAAGAAGATGCGTCAGGTACTGCAAGCCCAGCTGGGCAAGCTGGATCTGGTCAGCCGCGAAGAGTTCGACGTGCAGACCAAGGTGCTGCTGCGTACCCGGGAAAAACTGGCCGCCCTCGAAACCAAGCTGGCTCAGCTCGAACAGCAGCTCGGCGCCAAAGGCGAATAACAAAAACCCCAGCTCGGCTGGGGTTTTTGCTTTGTGTTGAATCGCTAAAAGTCATCACACCTGAAGCAGGTACCAGGCCCGCTTGCCGCGCGCCTTGGCCTCGTACATGGCCCTGTCGGCCACCTCCAGCGCCTGCCGGAAGGTCAATGGCTCCTCCTCCCACAGGGCGATGCCGATGCTCAACCCCACCCGCTGCGGGTGGCCGGGTTTGGGCACATAGCCGTGCATCCGGCTGATCAGGGCGTCGGCCAGTTGCGCCAGACCACGGCTCGACACATCCCGGTGCAGATGCACCACAAACTCGTCGCCGCCGTAACGGCCGCACAGGGCCGAGCCCGGCATGATAAGCCGCAGCCAGTCAGCCATCTGTTGCAACACCAGATCGCCACAAGCGTGACCCAGCTGGTCATTGATCCCCTTGAAATCATCCAGATCGATAAAGAGCAGCGCCCCCGCCCCTTGCGGCTGCTGCTGGGCGAACGCCTTGCCAAACCCCTGCCGGTTGAGCAGACCGGTCAGCGCATCGCTATTGGCGCGCTCTGCCAGCCGCAGCTCATAAGCCTTGCGCTGGGTGATGTCGATATGGGAGCCCATGATCCGCAGCGGCTTGCCATCCGCATCCCGATCGACGACACGGCCTCGATCCCACAGCCAGGTGACTTCGCCATCCGGGCTGACAGTGCGGTACTCAGCCTCGTAGAAGGGGGTTTTCCCCTCCAGGTGGTCAAAATAGTTGCCCATGGCATGGGCACGATCGTCAGGGTGAAGCTTGGCGCGCCACTGATCGAAATGGGGGGCCATGTCGCCAACCTGAAAGTTCTGCAGATTGAAAACCCGCAACTCGCCGGTGGGGATCAAGCCCTGCCAGAGGCAAATGCCGGTGCCATCAAGGGCGGCGTTAAGCTTCTCTTGCAACAGGCTGTTTTCATACTTCAGAGCGGCGATGTCAGCCTGCAAACGGGCCATTTCACCACCGTGAGGGGACGGGATCAGCGTCGCGACCCGCTCAACAGAGCCGGGCTCTCCCCTGTCATCCTCCACAGATGACCTACCCTCTTCACTTAACACTAGGCCTCCTTGTGCTTGCCCTATGGATACCCTTATCAATCCCCCACAAAGATGCCACCAGCTACGTCTGATTAGTAGCCATTCATGTCCAAAATAACGAAAAATCATGGGATAACGCGACCCTCGTCGCACCACTCGGTGCGCACCCATCGCGGTGGCAGGCAGCCCAAAAAACACAAACCCCCGGTAAAACCGGGGGCTGCATCATCCGAACGGGGGTCTCGTCAGATAAATTCGTAGGCATCACCGAAGATGCGCTCCGGCTCGGCGCCGAGGATCTTGAACTCCTCCCGCGCCGCACCCGCCATCTCGAAACGACCGGCGACATAGATGTCGTAGTCGTGCAGACTGACGAAATCATCCATGATCGCCTTGTGCACCAGCCCGCTCTTGCCGGTCCAGTCAGCCTCCGGCTCCTGCACCACCGGGATGAAGGTGAGCGGCGCATAGTCACGCTCCCACTGCTGCATCTGCTCCAGCTCGTAGAGCCAGTGAGCCTGACGCACACCCCAGTAGAAGAACACCGGACGCTTGCTGCCCGTGTCGATCAGGTACTCCAGAATGGAGCGGGCGTAAGAGAAGCCGGTGCCTCCCGCCATCAGGATCAGCGGACGGGGGGATTCATCGCGCAGGAACGCCTTGCCAGCCGGCAATTCGACCTCGATCTCGCCCTGCTCGCGCATGCGGGCCAGCACCTGACCGGCGTAGGCGTTCTCGGGAGTAGCACCAATTTGCAGCTCCAGCACGCCCGGGCGGGTCGGCGAGTTGGCGATGGAGAAGGGGCGCTTGTCCGAATCGCTCATCACCACCAGCAGATACTGGCCCGGCTTGAAGCTGATCTCTTGCTGCGGCGTCAGGGCCACATGCCAGATGGTGTCGACATATTCGCGCAGTTCCTCTACGCGGCATTTGATACGTTGCATTCTTGTCCTTGTGGCGGGCTCGCTCGGCCCGCTTCGCTCATGATTTCACTGTAGGATTGGCCTGCGACCCAGACCCAATCAGTCGAGAATACCCAATTCAGTGCGGATCGCATCACTTTTTGCAGCAAAACAGCCATGTTTGGCTCAACCGAGGATATTGAGCTCATCCCAGATGGCATCGATTTTCTGCTTCACCGCCTCGTCCTGCACGATGGGCTGGCCCCACTCCCGATTGGTCTCGCCAGGCCACTTGTTGGTGGCATCCAACCCCATCTTGGAGCCGAGGCCGGAGACCGGCGAGGCGAAGTCCAGATAGTCGATCGGGGTGTGCTCAATCAGGGTGGTATCCCGTGCCGGGTCCATCCGGGTGGTGATGGCCCAGATCACATCCTTCCAGTCGCGGGCGTTGATGTCGTCATCGCACACCACCACGAACTTGGTGTACATGAACTGGCGCAGGAAGGACCAGACCCCCAGCATCACCCGCTTGGCGTGGCCCGGGTAGCGCTTCTTGATGGTGACCACCGCCATCCGGTAGGAGCACCCCTCCGGCGGCAGATAGAAGTCGACGATCTCGGGGAACTGCTTCTGCAGCAGCGGCACGAACACCTCGTTCAATGCCAGACCCAGCACAGCCGGTTCATCGGGCGGACGGCCAGTGTAGGTGCTGTGATAGATGGCATCGCGCCGCTTGGTGATGTGAGTGATGGTGAAGACCGGGAACTCATCCACCTCGTTGTAGTAACCGGTGTGATCGCCATAGGGCCCTTCCGGCGCCATCTCGCCCGGCTCCAGATACCCTTCCAGCACGATCTCGGCGCTGGCGGGCACCTCCAGATCACAGCTGATGGCCTTGATCACCTCGGTACGGCTACCGCGCAACAGACCGGCAAAGGCATATTCGGAGAGGGTATCCGGCACCGGCGTCACTGCGCCGAGAATAGTCGCCGGATCGGCGCCAAGCGCCACCACCACTGGGAAGCGCTCGCCCGGATGGGCCTCTTGCCACTCGCGAAAATCGATGGCTCCGCCACGGTGATCGAGCCAGCGCATGATCAGCTTGTTCCTGGCGATCTTCTGCTGGCGATAGATACCGAGGTTCTGTCGCTTCTTGTAGGGGCCACGGGTGATTGTGAGCCCCCAGGTGACCAGCGGTGCCACATCACCGGGCCAGCAGTGCTGGATCGGGATCTGGTCGAGATCGACCGCGTCACCCTCCTGCACCACCTGCTGGCAGGGGGCGGAAGAGAGGCGCTTGGTCGGCATGTTTAGCACCTGCTTGAAGATCGGCAGCTTCTCCATCAGCTCCTTGAATCCCTTGGGCGGCTCGGGCTCCTTCAGATAGGAGAGCCAGACCCCGACCTGGCGCAGGGCGCTCACGTCTGGCTGGCCCATGCCCATGGCAACCCGATCCGGCGTACCGAACAGGTTGGTCAGCACCGGCATGGTGTAGCCTTTGGGATTTTCGAACAGCAGAGCCGGACCACCCGCACGCAGGGTGCGATCGCTGATCTCGGTCATCTCCAGATAGGGATCTATCTCGCGAGTGATGCGCTTGAGTTGTCCGTTTTGTTCCAGCTGCGCGATGAAATCACGCAAATCCTTGTATTTCATGCAAGTTCCCAACCGGGTTCAGGAGGTCAGGCATTATAACCCTGGCCGCACACCGGGTGTACCCGAATCGGGCAGCAGACTCGGCGCAATGGGGGGCGTGTCACGTTGGCCGAGGCGCCTGGCCAGCGCGGAGAGCAGCAGTGGCTCATCCACCTCCATCAGCAAACCGGCCACCAGCGCCCCATATTGACGGTTGGCCAGCTCCACCAGCAGATAGCGCTGAGCCTGTTGCGGCAGGGGCGAGATCACGCTCAGCTGGCGCAGGGCAGGCTCTTTCAGTTGTGGATTATCACTGGCCGCAATCAGCAGAGCGCTGGCTACGCCCCCCTGATGAAACCGGTTGATGGTGGGCAGTGCGGCAAGGGTGTCCTGATCCACTGGCTGACGCCACAGTCGGGCATAGAGGGTCGGTTCACCGGTACGCTGCAACAGATGCAGCAGCAGGCGGTTGTCGGGCAGATAGATATTTTGCGCCGCCAGCTGGCGCGCCGTGCGGCGCCAGAGTGACAACGGCACCTGATCGAAAGCCAGCAGCAAGGCTTGCTGCTGGCGGGCAATATCGGGGTTACCGCGGTAATAGATGGATTTGAGCCGGAAACGGCCCTGCGCCAGTTGCTGGCGATAGCTCGCCTGCCAGCGCTGTTGCTGCCACTGACACAGCAGCAATCGAGCCCGAGCACTGAAATCGTAGGCCGGTTGCTGCACCAGAAAACCGTCCACCTGCTGTTCCACCAGCCACTGGGGAGCCTTGCCCGCCTGAGCTTCCACCCAGGCCTGCAATGCAGGAGAAGCCGGCTCTGACACCGGAATATCGCGCAGCAGTTGCAGCAGCAAAAATTCCCGCTGCTCGCGACTCAGGGTAACAAGCAGGGAGTCGATAGCGGCAAACTGCCCCTGTTGCAAACGGCTCGCCAGATAGCGCTGGTGCGTCTGCAAAATCTCGGCAGTCACCGCAGCCGGAGCTGCCTGCGTATAGGCTGGCATTGCAAACAACAATCCCAGCAAGAACCAGAAAGCGGGTTTCATGACGTCCCTATCCTTGTGGCATCGAGGATTCATAGTACCCAAGCGACCGGAAAACAGATAAACAAAAACCGCGACCAGGGCCGCGGTTTCGTTATTCTGTGACCAGACTTACTTCTGCTGGCGCCGCATGGCGTCGAAGAACTCGTCGTTGGTCTTGGTCATCGCCAACTTGTCGATGAGGAACTCGATGCCGTCAATCTCGCCCATCGGGTGGACAATCTTGCGCAGGATCCACATCTTCTGCAGCTCGTCGCCGGTGGTCAGCAACTCTTCCTTACGGGTGCCGGAGCGAGTGATGTCGATAGCCGGGTAGACACGCTTCTCGGCAATCTTGCGCGAGAGGTGCAGTTCCATGTTACCGGTACCCTTGAACTCTTCGTAGATAACCTCGTCCATCTTGGAGCCGGTATCGATCAGCGCGGTAGCGATGATGGTCAGGCTGCCGCCCTCCTCAACGTTACGTGCAGCACCGAAGAAGCGCTTCGGACGGTGCAGGGCGTTGGCATCCACACCACCGGTCAGTACCTTGCCGGATGACGGGATAACGGTGTTGTAGGCACGGGCCAGACGAGTGATGGAGTCCAGCAGGATCACCACATCTTTCTTGTGCTCGACCAGACGCTTGGCCTTCTCGATCACCATTTCGGCAACCTGAACATGACGGGAAGCAGGCTCGTCGAAGGTGGAAGCGATCACTTCACCCTTCACCATGCGCTGCATCTCGGTCACTTCTTCCGGACGCTCGTCAATCAGCAGAACGATCAGCTCACAGTCCGGGTGGTTGTAGGCGATGCTCTGGGCGATGTTCTGCAGCAGCATGGTCTTACCGGCCTTGGGCGGCGCCACGATCAGGCCACGCTGGCCTTTACCGATGGGGGAAGCCAGGTCCAGTACACGGGCGGTGATATCTTCGGTAGAACCGTTACCCCGTTCCATGCGCAGACGTTCGTTGGCATGCAGGGGGGTAAGGTTTTCAAACAGGATCTTGTTGCGGGAGTTTTCCGGACGGTCGTAGTTGACCTCGTTGACCTTGAGCAGTGCGAAGTAGCGTTCGCCCTCTTTCGGTGGCCGGATCTTGCCGGAGATGGTATCGCCGGTACGCAGGTTGAAGCGGCGGATCTGGCTCGGGGAGACGTAGATATCGTCCGGACCTGCCAGATAGGAGCCGTCTGCACTACGCAGGAAGCCGAAACCATCGGTCAGGATTTCCAGCACACCGTCGCCAAAGATATCTTCGCCACCCTTGGCGTGCGCCTTGAGGATTGCAAAAATAATATCTTTCTTGTGCGCCCGAGCCAGATTTTCCAACCCCATGGATTCGCCAAGCTTGACCAGCTCGGACACAGGAGTGTTCTTTAATTCAGTCAGATTCATAGTGGTGAAAGTCTGTAAGCAAGGATTGAAATGAGGAGACAGTCTGCTGGATTGATGCTGATCGGATTTGATTGCCAGGCTGTGGTTAGCAAAGAGTCAGGCAAAAAGGTTAGCAAACGAGCGATAAACTAGCACCAATCGGGATGAGCGTCTAGGTGATAAAACACAAGGAGCGCATTATTGCAATGCGCTCCTCTTTGATTATTACAGGTTGCCGTCCAGGAACTCTTTCAGCTGAGTCTTGGACAGTGCACCGACCTTGGTCGCTGCCACTTCGCCATTCTTGAACAGCAAGAGGGTCGGGATACCACGAATGCCGTACTTGGGCGGAGTATCAGAGTTATGGTCGATGTTCAGTTTGGCTACGGTCACACGACCTTCGTACTCTTGGGCAACTTCTTCCAGGATCGGGGCAATCATCTTGCACGGACCACACCATTCGGCCCAGAAGTCGACCAGAACGACGCCATCGGCTTTGATTACATCTGCCTCGAAGCTGGCATCGCTCAGCTGAACAATCTTGTCACTCATCTCCAACTCCAGTCAGTAAATAAGGCTTTATTGATACGTCAACAAAGGCAATAGTTGCCCTATTTGAAATGATCCTGTTTATTATTGCAAGCCTAACCTGATAACCTACCGCCATGAGCAAAACACACTTAACGACCGACAAATTCGCCCAAATGGGCCTCGAACCCGAAGTTCTGGCTGGTCTGGAATCAAAGGGATTTCACTATTGCACCCCCATCCAGGCACTGTCTCTGCCACTGCTGGTAGAAGGCCACGACCTTGCCGGTCAGGCTCAGACAGGGACCGGCAAGACCATTGCCTTCCTGGCCGCAACGTTCAACTATTTGCTGACCCACCCGCTGACCAAGCCCCGTCTGGTTAATCAACCCAGAGCCATCATCATGGCGCCCACCCGGGAACTGGCAGTACAGATCTATAACGATGCCGACAGCATCGCCGCATCTACCGGCCTGAAACTCGGCCTCGCCTACGGTGGCGAAGGTTACGACAAGCAGCTGGCCGTGCTGGAACAGGGTGTCGACATCCTGATCGGCACCACAGGTCGCATCATCGACTACTTCAAGTCCAAGGTGATCGATCTGAGCAACATTCAGGTGGTGGTACTGGACGAAGCGGATCGCATGTTCGATCTGGGCTTCATCAAGGACATCCGCTTCCTGTTCCGCCGCATGCCTGCCCCGACCGAGCGTCTGAGCATGCTGTTCTCCGCCACCCTCTCCCTGCGCGTGCAGGAGCTGGCCTATGAACACATGAACCACCCGGAACATGTGCAGGTTGAGCCGGAGCAGATGACTGGCGTACGGATCAAGGAGGAGCTGTTCTACCCCTCCAACGAAGACAAGATGCTGCTGCTGCTCTCCCTGATGGAAGAGGAGTGGCCGGAAAAAGCGATCGTCTTCGCCAACACCAAGCATGTCTGTGAAGACGTTCATGCCTGGCTGGAGAACGATGGCCACCGCGTCGGTCTGCTGACCGGTGACGTGCCGCAGAAGAAGCGGATGAAGATCCTCGAGGATTTCACCAAGGGAGCACTGGACATTCTGGTCGCCACCGACGTGGCCGCCCGTGGTCTGCACATCCCCGACGTGACCCACGTCTTCAACTATGACCTGCCCGACGACGCCGAAGACTATGTACACCGTATCGGTCGTACCGGTCGTGCCGGCAAGAGCGGTCACTCCATCAGCCTGGCCTGTGAAGACTATGCCTTCAACCTGCCAGCCATCGAGGAGTACATCCACCACGCCATTCCGGTCAGCAAATATGACCGCGAAGCGCTGCTGGATGACGTGACTGCGCCGAAACGGGTATTCCGCAACCGTCAGCCGGTGAACCGCAACATGCGGGATCGCCAGGGCGGTGGCCACAGCAACAACCGTCGTCCGCCACGCAAGAGCTAAGGACAGGCCCAGTTGCACAACTCGCCTCTCTATGCTGCCATCGACCTCGGCTCCAACAGCTTTCATATGCTGGTGGTGCGCGAGGTCGCCGGTGCCCTGCGCACCGTCGCCAAGGTCAAGCGCAAGGTTCGCCTCGCTGCCGGGCTCGATCCGGAATTTCGTCTCAGCCGTGCCGCCATGGAGCGGGGCTGGGACTGTCTGCGCCTCTTCTCCGAGCAGCTGCAGGACATTCCGGCCGACAACATCCGGGTAGTGGGTACCGCCACCCTGCGCCTTGCTACCAACGTCGATGAGTTCCTCCGCGAAGCGGAGCGGGTGCTCAACCACAGCATCGAGATCATCTCGGGCGAGGAAGAGGCCAAGACCATCTATGAAGGGGTCTCATGGACCTCTGCCGGGGAAGGCAACCGGCTGGTGATCGACATCGGCGGCGCCAGTACCGAACTGGTGATCGGCGAACATAGCGAAGCAAAACTGCTCAACAGCCTGCACATGGGCTGCGTCACCTGGCTCAACAATCACTTCGGTGATGGCGAGCTCAGCGAAGCGCGCTTCGAGCAGGCGATTGCTGCCGCCAAGGCAGTGCTGGTGAAGGTGGCGGAAGATTACCGCACTCTCGGCTGGCGCACCTGCGTCGGCGCCTCCGGCACGGTACAGGCGCTGCAGGAGATCATGCTGGCACAAGGGAAGAGCGAACGGGTCACATTGCCGAAGTTGCAGGAGCTGATGGGACAGGCCATCGCCTGCGGCAAGCTGGATCGACTGCAGTTGGAAGGGCTGGCGGCCGAGCGGCTGACCGTGTTCCCCTCCGGCCTCGCCATCCTGATCGCCATCTTCGAAACCCTGAACATCGAGAGCATGACCCTCGCGGGCGGCGCCCTGCGCGAAGGGCTGATCTACGGTCTGCTTGGCAACAATCACGACTGTGATGCCCGGGATCGTACCGCCGACAGCCTGATCAGCCGCTATCAGCTGGATAAAGAACACGCCGAGCGGGTACGCGATACCGCCGTCGAAGCATTCAGCCAGCTGCAACCGGCCTGGCGACTCTCCAAACGCTACGGTCGCCCGATCTTGCGTTATGCCGCCCTGCTGCACGAGATCGGCCTCTGCATCGAGTACAAGAAGGCGCCGCAACACGCCGCTTATATCATCGACAACATCGACATGCCGGGCTTTACCCCTGCACAAAAAAAGCTGTTGTCGGCCCTGCTGTTCAACCAGCGGGACGAATTCAAGCTGGAACCGCTGGAGAAACAGGGTGCCGTCACCGGTCGCCAGGCAATCCGGCTGACCCGCATCCTGCGCATCGCGCTGATCCTCTGCATGCGCCGCACCCAGGGCACAGTGCCCCGCTTCACCCTGCAGGCCGAAGAGGAGTCGCTGACCCTGACTTTGCCCAAGGGATGGATGGACGAACACTACCTGCGTGCCAGCGAGCTGCGGCTCGAGGTGGAACGCCAGCAGAAGATGGGCTGGCCGACCCGCGTACAGGAAGCCTGATTCAGCAACCTGCCTGTTTTGGAGCCGATCATGCCGGATTATCAACCCATCAGCTGCGATCTCTACGACTGGCTCGAAATTGCCGCCAGCTGGCAACTGCCGGTGACCCTCGCCAGCCGCGATGGTCGCCAGTGGGATGACAAGATCCGTACCATCGAAGCCAGCGAGGGTGTCGAGTATCTGCTGCTGCACAGTGGCGAGCGGCTCAGTCTGGCAGAGTTGGCGACCCTGCGCCTCTACTGGCAAGGGGAAGATAAGCTGATCCACTTCGCGCCAACCAACTGAATCCTGTACGAAAAAGGAGGGCCAACATGACGTTGGCCCTCCTTTTTTGCATCCGCGACTCACACCGGCCGTTAACCTGCCGCCAATGCCGCCATCACGTAGACATCGAAGCGGTTACCCTTGGTCTCGATGGCCATGCTGGGTTTGTGTTCATTGAGCCAGCCAGCATAGGCTGGGCGCTTTACCACCACCCGCTTGTTCGCCATCTTGAGCGCGGCAGGCAGCAGGGCATCCGCATCGAGATCCGGCCCCACCAGCGACTGGAACACCCGCATCTCTTTTTTCACCAGCGCCGACTTCTGCTTGTGGGGGAACATGGGATCGAGATAGATGACATCAGGCCGCTCGCTCAACGCCAGCAGGTTGTCCACCGCCGGGCCTTGCAGCAGTTGCATCCGCTCGCTGACCCAGGGGCCAATCTCGGGATCCTGCGTCGCCCGCATCAGCCCGTCCTGCAACAGGGCGGCCACCACCGGGCTGCGTTCGATCAGGGTCACCTTGCAACCGAGGGAGGCGAGCACGAAGGCATCGCGCCCCAGCCCGGCGGTCGCATCCACCACGGTCGGTGTGGCACCGGCCTTGAGCCCCACCGCCTTGGCGATGGACTGGCCGCGACCGCCGCCAAATTTGCGGCGATGGGCCACCGCCCCTTCCACGAAGTCCACATAGACGGCACCCAGCTTGGGTTCATCCAGCTTGCGCAGTTCCAGCCTCTCTTCAGTCAGTACCAGCGCAAACTGAGCCGGAAACTCCACGTCGGCAAGGCGTAAACGCAGGGCGTCGAGCTCGCCATCACGGGCGGGGACTTCACTGAAAACCTGAATATGGGGCATAGGGAACAGACTCATGGCACGTACAGAAGCGGCCATGATAACAGAAGCGGTGGATCAGCTCACGACAGTGAGGTTCATCCCCTGACGGTTGAGGGCGAGGTAATCGGTCAGGTCGTCATAGGCCAGCGGACGGCTGAGCAGATAACCCTGAGTAAAGGCACACCCCTTCTGGCAGAGGAAGTTGAGCTGCTCGCGAGTCTCCACCCCTTCGATTACCACCTGCATCCCGAGGTTGTGCACTATGTTGATGATGCCGTCGAGCAGCATGCGATCCTGCTCGTTGAAGGGGATATGGCGCACGAAAGAGCGGTCGATCTTGACCAGATCCACCGGGAAGGTGCGCAGATAGTTGAGGGCCGAGTAGCCGGTACCGAAATCGTCGATGGCCAGCTTGCAGCCCGCCTCGCGCAGGGCATCGATCCGCACCCTGTGCTGATCACTGCTCTCCATCAGCAAGGATTCGGTAATTTCGATGACGATGTCGGCAGGATCGAGCCCAAAATGGTGGATCACCTTGAGCCACTCACTCGCCTCCGGATCGATGGTCTGGAACTCCATGGTGGAGCGGTTGATCGACATCTGCAGATCCGGGAAGCCGGACTGCTGCAACCGCGCCAAATCGCGGCACGACTGCCACAACACCAGCGCTCCCAGCCCCTGAATCAGGCCAGCCTCTTCCGCCAGCGGAATGAACTCGGCAGGGGAGACCTGCCCCCACTGGGGGTGATACCAGCGCACCAGCGCTTCCAGCTTGGCGACCCGTCCACTGCGGTTGTCCCAGATCGGCTGATAGGCCATGGTCAGCTGCTCCAGCTTGATCGCTTCGGCCAAATCCTGCTGCATCTGATGGCGCTGGCGCACCTCTTCCCGCATGGATGAGCAGTAGGCACCGAGCAACCGTCCCTGCCGCTTGGCCGCAAACAGCGCCTGTTCGGCGTTGCGCAGCAGCTCGTCGCTCTCGCTGCCATCGACCGGACAGAGGGTCATGCCGATGGTCGCGGTCACATAGAGATGCTGGTTGGCCAGCATGAAGGGGCGGGCAAAGCTGCCGATCACCTGCTTGGCAAACACCTCAGCCTGACGGCGGGTGACGATGCCGGGCACCAGAAAGGCGAACTCATCGCCACCGATGCGGGCCACCAGATCTTCGGTACGCACCCGGCTCACCAGCCGATCCGACACCTCCCGCAGCAGGGCATCGCCAGCATGGTGATCCATGCTGTTGTTAACCGCCTTGAAGTTGTTGAGGTCGAGCACCATCAACGCAAAGCGCTCGCCCCGCTCGCAGAAGCGGGTGAGACAGCGGCCAAACAGCCAGCGGTTGGGCAGGCTGGTGAGGTTGTCGTAGTTGGCCTGGGTCGCGATCTTCTGCTCGGCCACCTTGGTCTGGGAAAGATCGCTGAAAATGGCGATATATTGGTGGATTTTGCCAGCTTCACGCAGGGTGCTGATCATCAGTTGCTGCGGATAGAGCTTGCCGTTCTTGCGCTTGTTCCATACCTCGCCACGCCACACCCCCACCCGCTCCAGCGCGTGGTACATGTCGGCATAGAAGGTCTGATCGTGCAGCCCGGACTTGAGGATGCTGGGCCGCTGGCCCCGCACCTCGTCACTGCTGTAGCCGGTGATCTGCTCGAAGGCCGGGTTGACCGAGATGATGCGGCTATCGGCATCGCACACCAGAATCGCCTCTGAGAGGTTGTCATAGACCCGGTGAGAGAGCTTGAGCTGCTCCGCATGACGCTTGAGGGGATCGATATTCTCCAGCAGCACCATCAGGTAGTCCGGCTGCTGCTGTTCGTCGCGGATCAGGGTAACGGTCACCCGCCCCCACAGGATCTCGCCCCCCTTGCAGAAGTAGCGCTTCTCCTGGGTGAAACTGCTGCGCTCGCCACGCTGGATCTCTTCGTAACAGGCGATGCTGCGCTGCCAATCCTCGGGGTGATTGATGTCGGAGATGGAGCGATGGAGCAGCTCGTCGAGGGGATAGCCCAGCATCTTTTCAATGGCCGGGTTGGCCCAGAGAATACGGCCGGAGAGATCGAGCTTGCCGATCCCGACCGGCGCCTGAGAGAGCATGCGCTGCAATACATGGGACGAGTCAGGCAGCATCGGTTGCGACTCCATCTGCTGCAACATCAGCGCCAGTTCGCGCCCGGCCAGCGGCCCCAGCAACCTGAGCAGCCCCATCACCTTGCCCATATTGGCCTGCTGCTGGCGATAGAGCAGGCAGCAGATGCCGATAGTCTCGCCATCGGCACTCTTGAGGGCAATACCGGCATAGGCCTGGGCTTGCCACTCCTCGGCGAGCGGCACATCAGGAAAGAGCTGCAGCAGACGATCGCTGAACCAGGCCTCCCCCTCCTGCCAGGTAATGGCATCGGGGCTTGCAGCGCACGGCAACGTCAGGGATTCGGGGTCGAGACAGGAGGGATAGGCAGCCTGCACCGTCAGATGGGTAGCATTTGGTTCCCTGCTGGCGATCAGGACGACATCAGCCATCACAGCAGCGGCGATTTCACTCACAAAGGTATCGAAATATCCCAGGCCGCTCGAATGAGCCAGACTGGAGATGATTTGATAGACGGAATCGAGTGCTCGCCTCATGGCAAGTGGCTTTCTCTCCTTGAAGGTTAGAACACGACTCTACTGAAGAGGCGTGGGCAGTGCAAATATGCAATCAGCAAGATATTAAAAAGCCTTGAAAAAAGGGACCAAAAGGTCCCTTTTTTCGCAGAAATCACGCCTCGATCCCACTATGCCGCAAAAGTGTACCTGCTTGAAGCTCACCCGGGCCGCAGGGCCGGAACGTCAGGCAGCGATCCCGCTATGGCGGAGCAGTGCATCCACCTTGGGCTCGCGGCCACGGAAGGCACGGAACAGCTCCATCGGCTCCTTCGAGCCCCCCTTCTCCAGAATATTCTTCAGGAAGGATTGGCCGGTGGCCGGGTTGAAGATCCCCTCCTCCTCGAAGCGGGAGAAGGCATCGGCAGAGAGCACCTCGGCCCACTTGTAGCTGTAGTAGCCCGCCGCATAGCCGCCCGCAAAGATGTGGGAGAAGCTGTGCTGGAAGCGGTTGAACGCTGGCGGCGTCATCACGGCCACCTGACTGCGCACCTCGTCCAGCAGGGTCGGGATCAGATCCGGGTTGGCCGGATCAAACTCCTGATGGAGGCGGAAGTCGAACAGGGCAAACTCCAGCTGACGCAGCATCTGCATCGCCGCCTGGAAGTTGCGGGCGGTCAGCATCTTCTCCAGCAGATCGGCAGGCAGCGGCTCGCCGGTTTCGTAATGGCCGGAGATAAAGGCCAGCGCCTCGGACTCCCAGCACCAGTTCTCGAGGAACTGGCTCGGCAGCTCCACCGCATCCCACGCCACGCCGTTGATACCGGCGACACCGGCCACATCGATGCGGGTCAGCATATGGTGAATGCCGTGGCCGAACTCGTGGAACAGGGTGACCACTTCGTTGTGGGTGAACAGTGCAGGCTTGCCATCCACCGGGCCGTTGAAGTTGCAGGTCAGGTAGGCCACCGGTTTTTGCAGCGAGCCATCCTGACGGTAGCGACGACCCAGGCAGACATCCATCCAGGCACCGCCCTGCTTGTGCTCGCGGGCGTAGAGGTCGAGGTAGAAGCTGCCGCGCAGCTCATCCTCGGCATCGAAGATATCGTAGAAGCGCACGTCAGGGTGCCAGGTGTCGATGCCGAGGCGCTCGCGCACCTTCATGCCGAACACCCGCTTCACCACCTCGAACAGTCCCTTCACCACCTTGCTGGCGGGGAAGTAGGGGCGCAACTGCTCGTCGGAGATGGAGAACTTGTGCTGCTTGAGCTTCTCGGCGTAATAGGCGAGATCCCAGGCGGCCAGCTCGCTCTGACCATGCTGCTCGGCGGCAAAGGCGCGGATCTCTTCCAGCTCGGCTTTGCCTTGCGGCAGTGATTTGGCCGCCAAATCGGTGAGGAAGCTCACCACCTGTTCGGTCTTGTCCGCCATCT
Organism: Aeromonas finlandensis; assembly: GCF_000764645.1. GTDB lineage: Bacteria > Pseudomonadota > Gammaproteobacteria > Enterobacterales > Aeromonadaceae > Aeromonas > Aeromonas finlandensis. The sequence goes on along the minus strand of NZ_JRGK01000034.1, from coordinate 13,617 downwards.
TGGTGGCCAAGGAGAGCTCGGCATAGTTGGCAAAACCGAGCAGCTGGGCCAGTTCGCGGCGCAGGGTGAGAAGCTCGCTCATGATGGAGGAGTTGTCCCACTTGCCCGCATTGGGGCCCTGATCGGAGGCGCGGGTAGTGAAGGCCTGGTACATCTCGGCGCGCAGTTCGCGGTTGTCCGCGTACATCATCACCGGCAGGTAAGAGGGGATATCCAGGGTGAACAGCCACCCCTCTTTGCCCTTGAGCTCGGCCATCTGGCGGGCAGCGGCACGCACGCTGTCGGGCAGACCGGCCAGTTCGGCGTCATCGGCCACCAGCTTGTGCCAGCCCTGGGTCGCATCCAGCACGTTGTTGCTGAAACGGGAGGCCAGCTCGGAGAGGCGAGCCTGAATTTCGCCGTAACGCTGCTGCGCCTCGGCAGGCAGACCGATACCGGAGAGGCGGAAGTCGCGCAGGGTATTCTGGATTTCCTTGCGCTGGGCGCCGCTCAGCAGCGGGAAGTCATCGCTCTGGGAGAGGGCCAGATAGGCCTGATAGAGCCCTTCATGCTGACCGACATAGGTCTGGAATTCGGAGAGCAGCGGCAGGCAGGCGTCATGAGCCTCGCGCAGCGCTTCGCTGTTGAGTACGGAGTTGAGGTGGCTGACCGGTGACCAGATCCGTGACAGACGGTCATTTACCTCTTCCAGCGGGGCAATCAGGCTATCCCAGGTATGGGGTTCACGCTGGGCCAGCACATCGCTGATCTTCTGCTTGCAGTCAGCAATCGCCTGAATCACGGCAGGCTGAACCTGCTCTGGCTTGATCTGGCTGAAAGGGGGCAGAGAATCCATTGTCAGCAAAGGGTTATTCATCCCGGTTACCTCTTGTTTGGTCTTGAACAGACCGCTTTAGCAGCTCTGTATGGCTTTCTAACATGTGGGCAACCCATGCAATAATCAAGCTGGAATCACACTCCAGCCCCCTTTTTGCCATCCGTCTCACAACCGGGGCGCCGCACGCCACCCCGCGTCAGCTCATGACACAAGCCGCCGGGACTGTTCCTCATCTTGCTCGTGCGACAAACCAGAGACAGGCTCACGCCGATTTCGATGACAAGAGCCCTCACCAAGCCTGTGGCCATCAGCGTTTGGCGCCCCTTCAGGCATCGCATTATTTAAACAAAATTCATCTGGAACACATTGAATTATTAACTTTTTCCAAAATGTGACATGCAGGAGAGCGTATTGATTAATTTATCTTTCCCCTCCTACCATATGCGGCTAATTTAGGGGGCCACTTGATTGTCTGTGCCACACAGAGGTCGGGTGAAAAAGGCAATGTGGCTCGAAAGGCCACCACGCAAAGCCACCGGTCTAAGGGATTTTCCTATGACAGCGGGGCTGCCCCCGAAGCCCATCCCTGGATGGGCCTCCTTTTGCAATGTACGGAGCAATGATGAACAAGTTCAAACTCTCCCTGCTGGGCTGCCTGATCGGCGCCACCAGCCCGATGCTGCACGCAGCAACCGCTGGCCAGAGCATGGTCAACCCGCAATCCGGCGTGGTGGTCGGCTACTGGCACAACTGGTGCGGCGGCGCTGGCTACAAGGGCGGTACCGCCCCCTGCGTCAAACTCGATCAGGTCAACCCGCAATACAACGTGGTCGATGTCTCCTTCATGAAGGTGTATGGCAGCAACCCGATCCCGACCTTCAAGCTGGATACCGCCACCGGCATGAGTGAAAGCCAGTTCATCGAGCAGATCGCCGAGCTGAACCGTCAGGGCCGTGCCGTGCTGCTGGCGCTGGGTGGTGCCGATGCCCACATCGAATTGCGCACCGGTCAGGAGCAAGCGTTTGCCGACGAGATCATCCGTCTGGTGGAGACCTATGGTTTCGACGGTCTGGATATCGATCTGGAGCAGGCAGCCGTCACCGCCGCCAACAACCAGACCGTGATCCCGGCCGCCCTGCGCATCGTCAAAGATCACTACCGCGCCCAGGGGAAAAACTTCCTCATCACCATGGCGCCCGAGTTCCCCTACCTGACGGCCAACGGCCTCTACACCCCCTATCTGCGGGCGCTGGAAGGCTACTACGACTGGATCAACCCCCAGTTCTACAACCAGGGTGGCGATGGTATCTGGATCGACGGGATTGGCTGGATTGCCCAGAACAACGATGCCCTGAAAGAAGAGTTCATCTACTACATGGCCGACTCGCTGATCAACGGCACCCGCGGCTACTACAAGATCCCCCACGACAAGCTGGTGTTCGGCATCCCAACCAACGTCGATGCTGCCGCCACCGGTTACGTCAAGAATCCGCAGGATCTGTTCGATGCCTTCAACAAGCTGAAGAGTCAGGGTCAGCCCCTGCGTGGCGTGATGACCTGGTCCATCAACTGGGACATGGGTCGCAACGCCGCCGGTCAGGCCTACAACGAAGCCTTCATCAAGAGCTACGGCCCCTTCATCCACGACCAGGACATCACCCCGCCGGTCGACAACGGCAAGCCGGTGTTCAGCGGCGTGAGCGATACCCGCATCAAGCAGGGCACCGCCTTTGATCCGCTGGCCGGTGTCAGCGCCAACGACAAGGAAGATGGCGACCTGACCGGCCAGATCCAGGTTGAAGGCGCGGTAGACAGCCAGCGCATCGGTCTCTACCCCCTCACCTACAAGGTGAGCGATCGCGACAACAACGTCACCGAGCAGGTGCGTAGTGTCGAGGTCTACAGCATGAAGCCGGTATTCAACGGCATCACCGACACCACGCTGGAGCTGGGCACCCCCTTCGATCCGATGACCGGCGTCAGCGCCCATGACGAAGAAGATGGCGACCTGACCGCCCAGATCAAGGTCAGCGGCAGCGTCGACAGCAACAAGGTCGGCCGCTACGCCCTCACCTATCAGGTGAGCGACAGCGCAGGCCAGCTGGTGACCCAGCAGCGCACCGTGACCGTCAAGGAGCAGGGCGCCATCTGCGAAAACAGCTGGGATGCCAAGAAGGTCTACGTGGGCGGCGACATCGTCAGCCACAACGGCAAGAACTGGCTGGCTGGCTGGTGGACCCAAAACGAAGAGCCGGGCACCACCGGTGACTGGGGGGTCTGGAAAGTCCAGGGCGACAGCGACTGTGACGGTGGCAGCAAGCCGCCGGTGATCGGCAGTAGCGACTTTACCGTCAGCGCCATGGCGGGCGAGTACACCATCGTCAACGGTCAGGTCAGCATCCGTTTCAACGTGACCACCGCCAACCCGGTACAGATCACCGCGACCCTGGAGCAGAACGGCCGCAGCCATGGCACCACCAGCAGCAAGGTGAACGGCACCAGCCCCCTGGTACTGCAAGGCAGCAACGTCACCAATGGCAGCTACGACGTGGTGATCACCGGTCTGGCTGACGGCCAGAAGCCGGTAGTGCAGCGCTTCCCGGTTGCTCTGACCGAAGAGAGCGACAACGGCGGCAGCGATGGCGACTACCCGGCCTACGCCCCCAACACCAGCTATCAGGCCGGTGATCGGGTCAGCAATGCCGGTGGCAACTACGAGTGCAAACCCTGGCCCTACAGCGGCTGGTGTGGCGGCTCGACCAGCCACTATGCGCCGGGTACCGGCACTGCCTGGAGCGATGCCTGGATCAAGCTGTAATCAGCGGGTCATAAAAAAGGGAGCCGTTGGCTCCCTCAGCCACTATGCATCAACCGCGACCGGCTCTGCCTGGAGCGATGCCTGGACCAAGCTGTAATCAGCGGGTCATAAAAAAGGGAGCCATAACGACAGAGGGGGAGCCATCGGCTCCCCCTCTCGTTTATCTCTTCAACCCAACTTAACGGGCATCTTCCTTCAGCCACTGCGCCACGCGCTTGGCAAAATAGGTGAGGATGCCATCAGCCCCGGCACGCTTGAAGCAGAGCAGGGACTCCATGATGCACTCCTTCTCTTTCAGCCAGCCATTCTGGATCGCCGCCATGTGCATGGCGTACTCGCCACTCACCTGATAGGCAAAAGTCGGCACGCCGAACTGATCCTTCACCTGACGGATCACGTCCAGATAGGGCATGCCCGGCTTGACCATCACGCTATCGGCCCCCTCCTGAATATCCAGCGCCACTTCGTGCAGGGCTTCGTTGCTGTTGGCCGGATCCATCTGATAGGTGGCCTTGTTGCTCTTGCCGAGGTTGCCGGCAGAACCGACCGCATCGCGGAACGGGCCGTAGTAGCAGGAGGCGTACTTGGCGGAGTAGGCCATGATCTGGGTGTTGATGAAGCCGTTCTCTTCCAGCGCCGCGCGGATGGCACCGATGCGGCCATCCATCATGTCGGACGGCGCCACGATATCGACCCCGGCCTCGGCATGGGAGAGCGCCTGCTTGATCAGGATCTCGGTGGTGATGTCGTTCAGCACATAGCCTTCGTCATCAATGATGCCGTCCTGACCGTGGGTGGTGAACGGATCGAGCGCCACGTCGGTAATCACCCCCAGCTCCGGGAAGCGGGCCTTGAGGGCACGCACGGTACGCTGGGCCAGCCCGTCCGGGTTGTAGGCCTCTTCCGCCATCAGACTCTTGCTCTCCAGCGGCGTCACCGGGAACAGGGCGATGGCGGGCACACCCAGCGCTACCAATTCCGCAGCCTCTTCCAGCAGCAGATCAATGGAGAGGCGATCCACCCCCGGCATGGAGGGAACGGCTTCCCGACGGTTCTCCCCCTCCAGCACGAACACCGGATAGATGAGATCGTTGACGGTCAGTACGTTCTCGCGCACCAGACGACGGCTGAAATCATGTTTGCGCAGACGGCGCAGGCGGCGGCCCGGAAAGGCGCCCGGAAGAGTTGTAGCCATGAATCACTCCTGGAGAGGAAGTTGGAAGAACGCGGCGGAGGTGGCCCGGGTGTGGGCCAGCAAGGCCTCGGGCGCTTCACCACGACAGGCCGCCACCACATGGGCGATGTGCGGCAAAAAAGCGGGTTCGTTGCGTTTTGGTCTGGGTTTCAAATCCCGCGGCACCAGATAGGGGGCGTCGGTCTCGATCATCAGCCGACCGGCCGGAATGCGGGCCACCTGTTCCCGCAGCAGCTGACCGCGCCGCTCGTCACAGAGCCAGCCGGTCACCCCGATATGCAGCCCCAGCGCCAGACACTCGTCCAGCTCCTCGTCGGAGCCGGTGAAGCAGTGCAGCACAGCCCCCGGCAGTCTGGGCAACCAGGGACGGAGGATCTCGATGAAACGGGCGTGGGCATCGCGACAGTGGAGAAACACCGGCATCCCGAGCTCGGCGGCCAGCGCCAGCTGGGCGTCGAACACCGCATCCTGCACCGGACGGGGAGAGAAGTCGCGGTTGTAGTCGAGACCGCACTCGCCGATGGCGACCACCTGCGGCAGCGCCGCCAGCTCGCGCAGGGCGGGCAGGGTCGCTTCATCGACACTCTTGGCATCGTGGGGATGGACCCCAGCGGTGGAGAAGCAGTAGCCCGGCCAGCGGGCGGCCAACTCGGCGCTCTCACGGCTGCCGTCCAGATCGGTACCGGTGAGGATCAGAGCCTCCACCCCGGCGACACGGGCACGAGCCACCAGCTCAGGCTGTTCACCGGCAAACTGGCTGCTGGTCAGGTTTAAACCGATATCGATCATGGGATGAGACGTTCCGAACAAAAGGAAGACATATCAGGTATTTGAAAACCATCTACCGAATGGGGTCTTACCATACGCCTCGAACGGGAACATGAAAAGAGGAAGGGAGCCTCAGCTCCCCTCGTTCTGCTATTCCTGCGGACTTCGTCATCCTCTCGCCGTCCGGCAAACAGGTGACGAACAGAGCCTCAGCTCTCCCCATCCGGTTGTTCCTGTTGCTCTTCATCCTCTTTCCTCACGTAGAAGCGGGCGAAGAACAGACCTATCTCCCACAGCGCCCACATCGGGATGGCGAGCAGGGTCTGGGAGAAGACATCAGGCGGCGTCAGCAGCATGCCGACCACAAACACCCCGACGATGACGTAGGGACGCTTCTCTTTCAGACTCTTGGGGCTGGTCACCCCGGTCCAACAGAGCAGGATGGTGGCCACCGGGATCTCGAACGCTACCCCGAACGCGAAGAACAGGGTCAGCACGAAGTCCAGATAGCTGGCGATATCGGTCGCCACCGTCACCCCGGCGGGGGCGGTACTGGTGAAGAAACCGAACACCAGCGGGAACACCACGTAGTAGGCGAACGCCATCCCCGCATAGAACAACAGGGCACTGGAGACCACCAACGGCATGATGAGCCGCCGCTCATGCTGGTACAGACCGGGGGCGATAAAGGCCCAGGCCTGATAGAGCAGGTAGGGGATCGCCACGAAGAAGGAGACCACCAGAGTCAACTTGATCGGCGTCAGGAAGGGGGTCGCCACATCCGTCGCTATCATGCTGGTCCCTTCGGGCAACTGGCTGAGCAGCGGCTGGGCCACGAAGTCGTAGATGTTGTTGGAGAAGTAGATCAGCGCTAGGAAGACCACCAGAATGGCGGAAATGGAGCGCAGTAAACGGGTTCTCAGCTCAACCAGATGGCTGATCAGGGGTTGTTCGGCCTGACTCATGGCTTCACCTCCCCTTTAGCGGCTGACTCGTTGACAACCTCACCGACCAGCTCCCTCTCCCGCTGGCTGTTGACCGGCGGCACGTCGTGGCTCAGCTGCACCGCAGGCTCCACCGGCGTGGCAGGTTCAGCCTGGACGACCGGCTCGGGACGCGGCGGACGGATTTCGTTCTCCACCTGATAGGGGCGATTGACCGACTGGGCCGCCGCCTTGAGCTGTTCGATGGACTCCTGCAGCTCGGGGCTCAGGTTGCTCATCTGCAGTTGCTCAGCCTTCTTAAGATCGTTGTGCAGCTCTTGCAACTTGAGCTCCTGCTCCAGCTCGGTCTTGACCGAGTTGGCGGTCGAACGGATAAGCCGTATCCAGTGACTTGCCGTGCGAATGGCCTCTGGCAACCGCTCGGGCCCCAGCACCACCAACGCGACGACAGCGATAACAACCAGCTCCCAGAAACCGATATCGAACATGGCTTAGGCCTGATCTTTGTCTTTCTGCTTGGCGGCATCACTGCTCTGAGTGGCCGCTTCGTTCAGCTGTTTCGGGGGAAACTCGGCATCTTTCTGCTCGGCCTTGGCATCGGCCGGCTCGTCGGAGAGTGCTTTCTTGAACCCTTTGACCGCCGCGCCCAGATCACCGCCAATCCCGCGCAGTTTCTTGGTACCGAACAGCAGCACGACGATGACTGCGATGATCAACAATTGCCAAATACTGATACCACCCATGACTTTCTCTCCAGAACAGGCGCCTGATGGCGCGGTTTTTGTTTAATGGGAACGGGTTCGCAACCAGCCGACCAGCCAGCAGAGTGCTGCACCGGCGAGACTGAATTGTCCCCACTCAATATGTTGTTTTTGGGTCAGCAAGAATACACCCGCCAATAGCAGACTGGCTCCAACCCCTAAGAGGTAGCGGGCCTGCCCCTGCCGACGACTGTGACGGCGGAATTCGTCAAACATCTGGTCGAAATGACGCTGCTGATGACGGGTCTGGCGCAGGGTCTCATAGACCAGCTCCGGCAGCTCCGGCAGCTTCTCAGCCCAGAATGGCGCCTTCTCCTTGATGGCGTTCCACACCGCTTTCGGCCCTACCTGCTCATGCATCCAGTTTTCCAGATAGGGCTTGGCGGTCTGCCACAAATCGAGCTGCGGGTAGAGCTGACGCCCCAACCCTTCCACATAGAGCAGGGTCTTTTGCAGCAGCACCAGCTGCGGCTGCACCGTCATATGGAAGCGGCGGGCTGTGTTGAACAGGTTGAGCAGCACGTGACCAAACGAAATTTCGGAGAGCGGCTTCTCGAAGATGGGCTCCAGCACGGTACGGATGGCGAACTCGAACTCGTCCACCTTGGTGTCTGCCGGTACCCAACCAGACTCCACATGCAGCTCCGCCACCCGGCGATAGTCGCGGTTGAAGAAGGCGAGGAAGTTCTCCGCCAGATAGCGTTTGTCTTCCCGATTGAGGGTGCCGACGATGCCGCAGTCGATACCGATCCAGAGCGGGTTTTCCGGGTGCTCATAGGAGACGAAGATGTTGCCCGGGTGCATATCGGCGTGGAAGAAGCTGTCGCGGAACACCTGGGTGAAGAAGACCTCCACCCCGCGCTCGGCCAGCAGCTTCATGTTGGTGCCGTTGGCTTCCAGCGCCGCAATGTCGGAGACCGGAATGCCGTAGATGCGTTCCATCACCAGCACCTGCTCGCGGCAGAGGTCGGTGATGATTTCAGGCACATAGAGCGCCTCTGAGCCGGTGAAATTGCGGCGCAGCTGGATGGCGTTGGCCGCTTCGCGCATCAGGTTGAGCTCGTCGAGGATAGTCTTGCGATACTCCTCCACCACCTCAATGGGGCGCAGCCGCGCGCTCTGGGGCACGAAACGGGCCACCAGACGGGCCAGCGCCCGCATCAAGCGCAGATCGGCGTCGATGACCGGCTCGATATCGGGACGGATCACCTTGATGACGATCTCGCGGCCACTCTCCTTCAAGCGGGCGGTGTGCACCTGCGCGATGGAGGCCGACGCCAGCGGCGTCTCGTCGAAGTCGTCAAACAGGGTTTCGATGGGGCAACCCAGGCTCAACTCGATCTGCTGGCGCGCCGCCTGACCACAGAAGGGGGGCACCCTGTCCTGCAGCAGAGCCAGCTCCTCGGCGATATCCGGCGGCAACAGGTCGCGGCGGGTCGAGAGCATCTGGCCAAACTTGATGAAGATGGGGCCAAGAGCTTCGAAGGCGAGACGAATGCGGGCACCGCGGCTGAGATCCGGTTGCTTGTTCTTGAGCCAGAACAGGGAGCGACGGGCTAGACGACCCGGCCAGGGTTGATAGCGGGCGGGCACCAGTTCGTCGATGCCCTGCTCCAGCAGGATGGTGATGATGCGATAGAGGCGTTTGAACTCCTTCGGGGTCATCAGGTCACCTGCTGTTCGAAGCGGGCCAGCCGCAGTTCGACGGCCTTGAGCTGCTGGGCCAGCACCTCAACGTCATCGTTAAAGCTCGCCACTTCCAGCGGGCCGGGTGCGAGGCGGGCCTCTTCGGTCAGATATTCCGCCAGCTGGCTGCGGGTGCGGCACAGTTCGCGGCCGACCAGACGACGCGCCTGACGGGCACCGCTGAACAGGGTATGGGCCAGCACGTCGCCGGTATAGCGCGACAGCTCCTCTTCCCAGTCGATATCCAGCTCGCCCAGCAGCACGCTGAATGCCTGTACCAGCTGGGGATCGCCGCTCAGATCCAGCTTCTCCTCGCGGATATAGCGGGTCAGGGCGGACGGGTCTTTCAGCAGACCGAGGGCGGTCAGGGAGAGGCTAAGCACCGCATCGGCCTCCCCTTCATGCTGGGCCAGCACATCCAGCCGACGCTCGGAGAAGACAAACCAGAGGGGCTTGAGTTCACGCAGCTCCAGCTTGAGCACCTTGCCCACCAGTTTGCGCAGCCGCTCCGGGCTCTGTTTGTCCAGCGACAGCAACTGGTTGAGGCTGGTTTCGATCACCGCGGTGACCATGGCATCCATCGGCATAGGCAACCTTAAAACTTGTAACCGCGGTGCAGGGCGACCACACCCTGAGTCAGGTTGAAGAACTCGACCTGCTCGAACCCGACATTTTCCATCATGCCAGCCAGGGTCTGCTGATCCGGATGCATACGGATGGACTCTGCCAGATATTTGTAGCTTTCACCGTCGTTCGCGACGATTTCGCCCATTTTCGGCAGTAGTTTGAAGGAGTAGAGGTCATAGAGCTTGGCGATCACTTCGCTGACCGGCTTGGAGAACTCCAGCACCAGCAGACGGCCACCCGGCTTGAGCACCCGGAACATGGAGGCGAGCGCCTTGTCCTTGTCGGTGACGTTGCGCAGGCCGAAGCCGATGGTGATGATGTCGAAGTGGTTATCCGGGAAGGGGAGCGCTTCGGCGTTGGCCTGTACGTAGGAGACGTTGTTGGCGACCCCCAGATTGCGCAGCTTGTCGCGGCCCACTTTCAGCATGGAGTCGTTGATATCCGCCAGCACCACCTGACCGGTCTCGCCGACGATGCGGGAGAACTTGGCGGTCAAGTCACCGGTGCCACCGGCCAGATCCAGCACCTTCTGGCCCTTGCGCACACCGGAGCAGTCGATGGTGAAGCGCTTCCACAGGCGGTGGATGCCGAACGACATCAGATCGTTCATCAGATCATACTTGGCTGCCACCGAATGGAAGACACCTGCTACCAGAGTTTCCTTCTCGGTCGCGGCCACGGTTTTAAAGCCAAAATGCGTTGTCGTTGCTTGTTCTGACATCCCTTAAACACCCATAGAGCAAAGAATGGCCGCCAGTTTACCAGAGCCACTGGCGTCCGGACACCTTAAACCCGGCTCGCAACCAACTGCATGCCCAGCACAACCATGGCCAGACAGAGGAAGAGATTGAGACCGATATTGAGCAGCGCTTTCAGATAAGCCCCATGTTGGGCCAGCACCACCGTATCGAGGGCAAAGGAAGAGAAGGTGGTCAGGGCACCGAGGATCCCCACCATCAGCAGCGGCTTGAGCGGATGCTCGGCCACATGCCCGTGCAGAATGAGGGCATAGGCCACCCCCATGATGAAAGAGCCCACCACGTTGACCACCAGAGTCCCGTAAGGAAAGTGGCGCCCCAGCAGCAAGGCCATCAGTTCGGCAATCCCAAAACGAAGGCAGGCGCCGATGGCGCCCCCTGCAGCAACATAGAACCAGGTTTGCATGGTGTCACTCCCTCAGGGTAAGGTCGCCATTATGTCGCAATGGCGGCCCTTGTGCCCAGAGGGGGAACTAATCGACATCCAGCCTGATTGAAAACTCAGCGGCGAAAATCGATCGGCTCGGGCTGACCCAGCACGATTTCGGTCTGGGCCGGTCTGGTCTGGGCAATCACCTTGCCGTGACGGATTGAATAGCGCACCGGCACCTGACGACGCACCGCATCGAAGCCGTTTTCGGCGGGCAGGATCAGCAAGTTGGCCGGTTTGCCCACCTCGATGCCATAGCGATCCTGCACATTCAGGGTGCGAGCGCTGTGGCTGCTGATCAGCTTCAAACCGTCGTTGATCTGCTCGTAACCCATGATCTGACAGACATGCAGCCCCATGTGCAGCACCTGCAACATGTTGGCAGTGCCCATGGGGTACCAGGGATCGAACACGTCGTCGTGACCGAAGCAGACGTTGATGTTCGCCTCCAGCATCTCCTTTACCCGGGTGATACCACGGCGCTTGGGATAGGTATCGAAGCGCCCTTGCAGGTGAATGTTCACCAGCGGATTGGCCACGAAGTTGAGGTCCGCCATCTTGAGCAGCCGGAACAGGCGGGAAGCATAAGCCCCGTTGTAGGAGTGCATGGCGGTGGTGTGGCTGGCCGTCACCCGATGGCCGATACCGCGCTCGTAGGCCAGGGTCGCCAGCGTCTCGATAAAGCGGGACTGCTCGTCATCAATTTCGTCGCAGTGCACATCGACCAAAACCTGATACTTCTCGGCAAGATCGAAGATGTAGTGCAAACTTTCGACCCCATATTCCCGGGTAAACTCGAAATGGGGGATCGCGCCGATCACGTCGGCACCCAGCTTGAGCGCCTCCTCCAGCAGTGCCTTGCCGTTGGGGTAGGAGAGGATCCCCTCCTGCGGGAAAGCAACAATTTGCAGCTCCACCCACTCCTTCATCTCCTCCCGCACCTCCAGCATCGCCTTCAGGGCCACCAGATTGGGGTCGGAGACATCGACGTGAGTGCGCACAAACTGGATGCCGTTGGCGATCTGCCACTTCAGTGTCTGGATGGCACGTTGCTTCACATCCTCATGGGTCAGCAGCGCCTTGCGCTCGGCCCAGCGCTCGATCCCCTCGAACAGGGTGCCGGAGAGATTCCAGCTCGGCTCGCCCGCTGTCTGGGTGGTATCGAGGTGAATATGGGGTTCGATAAAGGGAGCGATGGCCAGACCGCCCTCCCCGTCCAGCACCCGACCGGCGACGGCATGCTCGTCATGGGGTTCGATGGCGGTGATGACCCCATCCTGACAGCGGATCTGCCACAACCCTTCCCGATCGGCAAAACGAATATGTTGAATCAGCATTTGTTAGCTTCCTGTACCAGAACCGGCCGCGGGGTGAGGCGAACCAGAATGAAATAGGTGAAGGCGGCGCCCAATACCGCGTTGAGTGGCACTATGCCCGGCAGCCACTTGCCGACAGCCACCCCGACTGCCGTGGCGACCAGCGCCTGCCAGCGCACCGTCTCGAACTGCTGATCGGCAAACTGACGGTAACGCTCACGATTGAGCAGGAAATCCATGATGATAATGCCACCGATCGGCGGAATTGCCGTACTCAAAAAGGCCAGCCAGCCGACAAAGTTGTTATAGAGCCAGAGGGCGCAAGCCGTTCCAATCAGGCCGTTGATCACGCTGAGGGGCTTGCTCTTGAGACCGGTAATGTTGGCAAAACCGAGACCGGAGGCGTAGAGAGCGTTGTCGTTGGTGGTCCAGATATTGAGGCCCAGCACCAGAATGGCGGGGATCAGCAGGCCCTGCATCAGCATCACTTCCGAGATATCAGCCTGCCCGGTCACCGCCGCACCGGCTGCGCCGAAGATGAACATCAGAGTGTTGCCCAAAAAAAACGCCACCATGGTAATCATGACGGCGCCCCAGGGTTTGCGACCAAATCGAACAAAGTCGGCGGTCAGGGTTCCTGCACTGATAAAGGAACCGACCACCATGGTCAGCGCCGTGGTGAACTCGATGGGGTTGGTCGGTTGCACCTGCTGCAGCGCCGCCATGCCACCGGTCGAGGTCACCGCCAGCCAGACCGAGTAACCACCGAGCAGTGCGATAGCCGGTACGGCCACAAAGCTCAGTACCATCAGGGCGGAGATCCCGAAGTAGACGGTCACCGTCATCAGAATGCCCGAAATGGCGATCAGCCAGTTCACATCGATCCCGGTCGCCTTCTGCGCCGGTAGCGCAAACATGGCCACGCCAACGCCAAACCAGCCGACCTGAGTACCGCCAAGCAGCAGCGAAGGCAGCCAGGAACCTTTCACCCCAAAGGAGTAACGAGCCAGCAGATGGGTAGAGAGGCCGGTTGAAGCACCGATATAACCGAGACAAGCGGTGTAGATCCCCAGCAACAAGTTGCCGATCAGTACCGCCTTGATGAAGTCATCGAACACCAGCCCGGTACCGAGCGCCCCGCCGGTCCACATGCTGGCAGAGAAGAAAGTCAGGCCGAGCATCACCAGCATCAGCGACAGCACACCTTTGCGCCCTTTGGCGGGAACCGCCCCCAAACAGTATTCGTTATCCTGCGCCATGCTCTCTCTCCACGTAATAGGCAAAACGCGCCGGATTTTACATGTAAAACGTTTTACGTCAATCAAACCGCGATGAATATTGCGAAATTAATGAGTTTTGTGGTCAAACGAACCACAAAAATGGGGAGTAATGGAGATGTATGAAACCCTGTGAAATGGCGATCAGCAGAGAATATGGTGAATTTTTACCGAGAGACAAATGCAAAAAAGCCTCCCTTTTCAGGGAGGCTTTTGCTTT
>NZ_JRGK01000339.1 GCF_000764645.1 Aeromonas finlandensis | reverse complement strand
GGTGACCGTCAGCTGGTGGACCCACAAGATTGGCGGCTTGCACCGCAACGACTTCATCATGGCGGCGCGTACCGATCAGCTGCTCCGGTAATCACACCACACACCAGCGTCATCGGTTGACCCGGGCCTGCCTGCGAAAGCGGGGCGGGCCCGCATTTTTATGGGCTGGCGCTCGCACTGGGGGGATCGAGACTGTATTATCCGCTCATTCATAGAGTTAGCTAGGAAGTGTGTCCCGAATGCGTCTTGAAGTCAGCTGTGAAGACCGCCTGGGCCTGACCCGGGAACTGCTCGACCGCCTGGTGGAGCACAATATCGATCTGCGCGGCATCGAAATCGATACCTCAGGCATCATCTATCTCAACTTTCCCGAGCTGGAGTTCAGTGATTTTCAGCACCTGATGCCGGAGATCCGCCGCATTCCCGGCGTCTACGACGTCAAGACCATCCCCTACATGCCTTCCGAGCGAGAGCACCACGAGATTGAGGCGCTGCTCAAGGCGCTGCCGGATCTGGTCTTCTCCCTCGACAGCAAGGGCAAAGTGACCCAGGCCAACCAGTCGGCCCTCACCACCCTCGGCTTGCCGGTGGAGGAGGTGCGCGGCGTGGCGCTCGGTTCGCTGGTCAAGGGGTTCTCCTTCACCCGCTGGCTGGAGGCGAGCGAGATCAAGCCGCAGACCTGCAAGCTCAGTTTCAATGGCGAAGAGTATCTGGCGGATCTGATGCCGCTGTTCGTGGCAGAAGCCCGCGGCAAGCAGGCGCTGGCCGGTGCCGTGGTGGTGCTCAAATCTGCCCGTCGGGTTGGCCTGCACTTCAGCGCACTCCATGCGGTGGAAGTGGGGGGCTTCGAGCATCTGCAGGCCGAGAGCCCCAAGATGAAAGAGGTGCTGTCGCAAGCGCGCAAACTGGCGATGCAGGACGCACCGCTGTTGATCGTCGGCGAGACCGGCACCGGCAAGGAGCTGCTGGCCCGCGCCTGTCACGGGGCCAGCCTGCGCTCCAGCCACCCCTTTATGGCCCTCAAC
>NZ_JRGK01000338.1 GCF_000764645.1 Aeromonas finlandensis | reverse complement strand
GCGCTGATCGCCTCGGCCTATGCCGGGGTGTTTCCCGAGCAGGTAGAACGGCTGATCATGCTGGAGGGGTTAGGGCCGCTGAGTCAGCCCGATGAGGAGGTACCTGCCCAACTGCGACGAGCGATTTTAAACCGCAGTCGCACCCGGGAACGCAGTGCCAACGGCTTTGCCTCCATTGATGAAGCGGTGGCAGCCCGTTGTAAAGTGGCGGATATCACGCCGCAGGCGGCGCGCCTGATCTGTGAGCGGCAGCTTGAGATGAGGGCAGGGCGCTGGCACTGGCGCAGCGACCCCCGTTTGCGGGATCTTTCGCCCCTGAGAATGAGCGAAGGGCAGGCCCGGGCACTGATGGCGGCCATCCGTTGTCCCGTGTTGTTTATTCAGGGGGAGCAGGGCTTTGCTGCCCTTGAAGCCCAATGGCAGGCCCGTCAGGATGCCTTCCAGCAGATCGATCGGGTCATATTGGGCGGAAACCACCATTTCCATATGGAAAATTCGGCTGATACGGCCATTTATATCGTAAAGTTTTGTCAGTTTCGGTAGAATCGCCGGCTTTCAATAATTCCAGGTTTGTTTCCTCCCTCACATTTTTCAGTTGTTAATCCGCTGTTAATTGATGTTGCGCTGTGTAAATATGTGCGGCATTAGAGCATCAGCTTAAAACAACTGATTAAAATGGATGTGAACAGGGACGGAGGCAACACAGTGAGCGCACAGGTGCTAGTTATGCAGGAGAAGTTCGTGGAAAAAGTCTGGTTGAAGCGTTATCCGGAAGGGGTTCCCGCCGAGATAAATCCAGACCAGTACGGCTCCCTGGTCGAGATGTTCGAATCCTCGGTGGGCCAGTTTGCCGACCAACCTGCCTTCGTCAATATGGGGCAGACCATCACCTACCGCCGACTGGAAGAGCAGTCCCGCGCCTTTGCTGCCTATCTGCAAAACGAGTTGAAGCTGGAGAAGGGGGATCGGGTTGCGGTGATGATGCCGAACCTGCTGCAATACCCCATCGCCGTGTTTGGCATCCTGCGCGCCGGCATGATAGTGGTCAACGTCAACCCGCTCTATACCCCGCGCGAGCTGGAGCATCAGCTTAAAGACTCCGGTGCCAAGGCGATTGTTATCGTCTCCAACTTTGCCCATACCCTGGAAAAAGTGGTCTACGACACCCCGATCAAGCACGTCATCCTGACCCGGATGGGGGACAACCTGGGTCTGGCCAAGGGCACCTTGGTCAATTTCGTGGTCAAGTATGTCAAGAAGCTGGTGCCGAAATACAATCTGCCCCACGCCACTACCATGCGTCAGGCCCTCTCCAAGGGACGTTTCCTGCAGTACATCAAGCCCGAGATCACCAACGACGATCTCGCCTTCCTGCAGTACACCGGTGGCACCACCGGCCTCTCCAAAGGGGCCATGCTGACTCATCGCAACATGATTGCCAACGTCGAGCAGTGCCTCGGCGTCTATGGTCCCATGTTGGAGCGTGGCAAGGAGTTCGTGGTCACCGCGCTGCCGCTCTATCACGTCTTTGCCCTGACCGTGAACTGCCTGCTCTTTATGCGCATCGGCGGCTACAACCTGCTGATCAGCAACCCGCGCGACATCCCGGGCTTTGTCAAAGAGATCAAGAAGTACCCCTTCACCTGCATTACCGGGGTCAACACCCTGTTCAATGCGCTGGTCAACAACGACGAGTTTCAGGGGATCGCCTTTGACAAGCTCAAGCTGACCATCGGCGGCGGCATGGCGGTGCAACGCGCGGTTGCGGAGAAGTGGAAGACACTGACCGACACCCCGCTGCTGGAAGGCTATGGCCTGACCGAGTGTTCGCCACTGGTGAGCGTCTGCCCCTACGATCTGACCGACTACAACGGCTCCATCGGCCTGCCGGTTTGTTCTACCGAGATCCGTCTGGTGGATGACAATGGCCAGGTGGTTCACGCCCTCGGCACTCCCGGCGAGATGCAGGTTCGTGGCCCGCAGGTGATGACCGGCTACTGGCAGCGCCCCGAAGCGACCGCCGAAGTGATGCAGGATGGCTGGCTCTGTACCGGTGATATCGCCGTGTGCGACGAGCAGGGTTTCTTCAAGATCGTTGACCGCAAGAAGGACATGATCCTGGTCTCAGGTTTCAACGTCTATCCGAACGAGATCGAAGATGTCGTTGCCCTGCACCCGAAAGTGCTGGAGGTGGCCGCCGTCGGCGTGCCGCACAAGGTCTCCGGCGAGCTGGTGAAGATCTTTGTGGTCAAGAAAGATGCAAAATTGCAGGAGGACGAGATTATTGCCCACTGCCGCAAACATCTGACTGCCTATAAGGTGCCGAAACTGGTAGAATTTCGTGACGAACTTCCCAAGACCAATGTGGGCAAGATCCTGCGCCGCGTACTGCGCGACGAGGAGATTGCCAAGCAATAACCGGACTGCGGCTGCAGAACCCTCTGCAAACCAGCACCGTCGTTATGCAAAACCGTGGGTCATCCCACGGTTTTTTCTTTTTGGCCCTGATCAACCGCGCAGGCACAGATGCACTATCAACTTATCACTCAGCAAGCCGAACTTGAGCTCTATCTCGCTTCTCTGGCCGACGTTCCCCTGGCTATCGATACTGAATTCGTTCGCACCCGCACCTACTATCCCCAGCTTGGCCTGTTTCAGATCTATGACGGCGAGCATCTGGCGCTGCTGGATCCGCTGACGCTGGATCTTTCCGCCCTCTGGCAGCGACTGGGCAGGGAAGGGCAGATCGCCATCCTGCACGCCTCTGGTGAAGATCTGGAGCTTATCCAGCATCAGGCAGGCCACCTGCCCAACCAGATGCACGATACCCAGCTGGCCACCGCATTTCTCGGTTACGGTGTCTCGGTCGGCTTTGGCGCGCTGGTGAACGAATTCCTCGGGGTCGAGCTGGAAAAAGATCAGGCGCGCACCGACTGGCTGGCTCGTCCGCTCACCGCTCGTCAGCTTGAATACGCGGCGGCGGATGTGTTCTACCTGATGCCGCTCTACGAGAAGGTGATGGCCAAACTGCGGGAAAGCGGCAAGTTTGCCTGGTTCGAGCAGGAGTGCCAAAACCACTCCGCCCGCAAGACCCAGGGTAGCGATCCCCGTCAGGCTTACCTTGAAATCGTCAACGCCTGGCAACTGGGCCGCCGTGAGCTTGCCATCCTGCGCGAGCTGGCCGCCTGGCGTCAGCAAGAGGCGGTACGCCGCGATCTTGCCCTCAACTTCGTGGTCAAGGAGCTGCACCTGTTCAAGGTGGCGGAGCGTCGCCCGACCTCCATGCGTGATCTCAACGAGCTGGGCCTCTCGCCCATCGAGATCAAGATCCACGGCAAGCGGATGCTCGATATCGTCGCCCGCGCTCAGCAG
>NZ_JRGK01000337.1 GCF_000764645.1 Aeromonas finlandensis | reverse complement strand
CCACTATGGTGGCCAGAGGCTGGTTGATGCTCAGGCTGAGCAGCCAACCGAGCACCAGGGAGAGAATGACCGACAGGGTCAGGATGGTATAGGTAGTAGAGGTGATATTGGCGACAATCACATCGCTATCGACAAAGGCTGTTTTCGCCAGATCATCGTTAATATTCACCAGCTTGCTGAGCAGATCATCGACCACCTGGAAAGTGGCGGCAGCTTCCCCTTTCATCAGTTTGACCGACGAGTCGTTGTCATTGGCGTAACTTGCGGCCATCGTTTTTTTGGCTGCCTCTTTGTAGAGGGGCCAGGCGCGGTCAAAATCTGCAAGCGTCGCTTTTTCCGGTGCGGTCAGTTCGGTTGCCCGATATTCGTTGATCAGTTCGTTCATCTTTTGCTCATAACCATCCATCTGGACTGCGATGTTGTCCATACCCGGCTTGGTTGGTTCAATCACGTAATCAAACAGTGAGCGGTTATGGTAGATGGCCTGCATATTGGCATTTGAAAGATCTTTTATCGGGGTGAGCATGTTGAGGTACATGTCATTCAACATGTTATTGATGACCGAGGTATTTTGTTTGCCGTATAACCCGACCCCAATCAGGATCAGGTTGACCAGCAAAAACGCGACCATCAGTCGCGTTTTAATTGATAGTTGACGGATCAGATTAATCATATATAGAGCCTCATGCTGACGATTCGCGTTCCCTGCAGTGATAAAGCGACTGCCTTGGTTATTTATCCCCCGTTTCAGGTGGGGGCAATCAATATGGCTTAGCGGGTGGGGTTGCCCTTGTTTGCCATTCGGCAAACCACTCTTCAATCTGATCTACCGGCAGCGGGCGACTGATGTAATAGCCTTGTGCCAATTCACACCCGAGCAGGGCCAACTGTAGCCAATCCTCTTCGCTTTCAACCCCTTCGGCCACTGTCTTGAGCCCCAGTTTTTGGCTCATCACGATCGCTGATGTCAATATAGCCAACTTCTTGGGACTGGTATGGGCGTCGTGGACAAACTCTTTATCAATCTTGATCTCGGTAAAAGGACAGCGAGATAACTGCTTCATGGAGGAGTAACCGGTGCCATAATCATCCATGGCGACGCCAAATCCCCGTAATCGTAGCCGCGCCAATGTACCCAACGACATGGCAAGATTTGACATAAATGTGGTTTCGGTCACTTCAATAATAATGGCGCTGCAGGGCAGCTGATGTTCCTGCACAATCTCGACCATGTTCTCGACTAATTTATCGGTTACCAGCAGAGTGACAGGCATATTAATGGAGCAACTGAGCGGTGAGGGCAGGGACCTAAATTTATTCAACGCCTCGCAGGTGGCACGTAAAAAGGCGTAGAAAAAGTTCAGTGCTAGCGGCCCCTCTTCCAGGTGATGAACAAAACAGATTGGCGGCAGCACGCCGTGGTCCGGATGATGCCAACGAACCAGCGCCTCAAAGCCGTAAAGACCTGAGTCCACCATGGTGACCTTGGGCTGCAGAAAGGGGACCAGCTGACCATTATCCAGTGCCTGCTGCACATCCTCGACGGTAAAACTGAGCTGCATCCAACTGTTGTTTTTCCGGTGTTTCAAGGGATCACAATGCTGGAGTATGCCGTAAAGATCACTTTGTCTGAGGGGTTTGGCCAACACACCGATCACTTCCAGCGTGCCAGCATCGGCGATGGAGTGGATCACGTCCAGCACATCCCGATCGACGGCACTCATGACCGCGATAAACATCTGGTAGTTTGTCTGTTTTTCCAGCTGGCTGATGAGCTCCACGCCGTCCATGCCGGGCATGTTGAGGTCGGTGAGCAGCAGATCCACATGGTCAATCTGTTGCAGTTTGTTGAGGGCATCCTGGCCATCATTGGCGACATGGATCTGGCCAAAGCCCAGCTCCTGCAACAGGCAGGTCACTTCGTATTGCTGGGTGCGCGAGTCATCGACCACCAGGGCGCAGCGGCCCTGCCATTGCACTAATGACATAGTTAATCCCCTGTTAATCCGGACGCGCGAGCGTCTGTGTTATTTGTGCAAGTGACATCACTTCATCGACCCCACCGTGGGCAATCGCCTCTTTGGG
>NZ_JRGK01000336.1 GCF_000764645.1 Aeromonas finlandensis | reverse complement strand
CGGCAGCAGGGTCTTGTCGGCAGCAACGGCCGCCAGCGGCAGCAGCGGGATACCGGCGGCGCCGATCACATCATTGGTGGGTCGACGCTCGAAGAAGACATAGGAGGGATTCTGCTCCACCAGCTCCTTGACGCTCTCCTCCGGTTGACGGTTGGCCCACTCCTTGATGGCCTTCATCGACATCTGCTCTTTGGGCACTTCGCCGCGATCGATCAGTACCCGGCCGATACTCACGTAACCGTGGCCGTTCTTGCCGCTGTAACCCAGATATTGCAGCCGATCGTCATCGCCATAATGGACAAAGCCGGAGCCCTGCACATCCATCAGGAAGTTGTCGATAAGGGATTTGCTGTAACCCAACTCCAGCCCACGGTTGGCAAGGGCCCCCTGATGGATCTGGGCCCGGGTCGGACAACGGCCACCACATTTGGGCATGGCATAAATGGGATATTTGTACTTGGCATCCGGGCGGTGACGCACCTCCAGCACCGGCGAGTAGTAACCGGTAAAGAGCACGTTACCCATCCGATCAGCGCCGCCCAGCTGGGCCAGGCTGATGCCGTAACGGGTGATGTCGGCAGGATTGCCGCCATTGGCAACCCAACGGGAGAGCTGGTGATAGAGCTCGCCATAACGGCGGGTCATCTTGCCGGAGCGCTGCAATACCAGTCGGCTTTGCGGGCCAAACTTGCTGTAGTCGGCACGCGCACGGCTATTGACCCGCTCCACCCTCACCAGATCCTCTGGCAGGGGCCCGTCCAGATACTGCTTGCCCAGATTCTCCGGCACCACGCAGTTAAGAAAACATCTGTTGTCGGTCTGTTTTTTGGGCACATCTGCTTTATCAGAAGTGCCCGCACAACCGGCCAGCCCCAGCACTGCGGCAGTCAGCCAGTACGCGTGTTTGTTCATAATGCCTCGAGTGAAAACAGTAACACATTGATTATGTGTAGTATTTTGTAGAAACTCAGTTTGAAACCAGACATGAAACCTACTGCAAACGCTACCCGCGATGCCATTATTCCCAAAGGCCCCAGGCAACGGCGGTATCATACAAAAACAAAGGGCCTTTTGGCCCTTTAATTTTAAAAAAATCAACGAGGTACTAACTTGGCTATGCAAGACAGCAAGCGTATCGTTGCCCACCATTCGCGGTCTTATTCATCATCGTGAACCTGCAAGCGCCATGCACCACGCCCTATTCAAATGCTTTCTGTAAAGCCGGAACAATCTGACTTTTGCGGCTCATGACCCCTGGCATCCATACCGAGTTACCCTGGGCCTGTAACCCCCACGCTTTTTGTACGATCAACGGTTCATCCGAAACAAATAATAAGTCCGTTGCCTCTTGGCTAACGTCAGTCAACATCAGGAATACGCTGTGATACCCATTACGTTTTAACTCTTGCATCTCTTTCAACAACGCTTCCCTAATCGGTTTAACCTGCATCAGGCTCTTCAATTCGATCTGGGAAATCGCCACTTTACGACCATGCATATCGAACGTTTTCAGGTCACTGCTGAGCAACATCGCCGGAGAAATTCCTCGAATATCAGACTTGGCCTCCAACATCTCCCGCCCCATACGATCAATGTCTGTCACGCCTGCAATTTTGGCGAGTCTGGCTGCTGTCTCCTTATCATGAACAGTAGTGGTTGCAGATTTAAAACGAACGGTATCAGAAAGGATGGTTGCGAGTAAGCAGCCCGCTACATGTGCAGGGATCTCGACCCCTGCCGCATCATACATCCGGGTCACTAC
>NZ_JRGK01000335.1 GCF_000764645.1 Aeromonas finlandensis | reverse complement strand
GGATCTCCCTGCTCGGGGCCAACCGCACCGCCATCTTTATGAACCTGCTGCCGGTGATGACGGCTGGCCTTGCCATCACCCTGCTGGGGGAGCGGCTGACTGGCTATCACCTGATCGGGGGCGGTCTGACCTTGCTCGGAGTTTTGCTGGCTCAGCGGCTGGTGCGCCCGGTGGTGGTGGGTCGCCGCCGGGTGGTGTTGGCACCCTGTCCCGAAGAGTAATCTTGCTTGGATGCGTAAGTCGTGCCCGCTTGGCCGCCAATGACAAAGCGCCTGCAGCAATGCAGGCGCTTTTTTATGGTCAGATCTGGCCGGGCCGGTTACTGGGCGACCAGATAGAGCTCCTTGCTGTAGACCACATCCTGCGGGTTAAGGTGGGGGTAGCCTTTCACGAAAGGCTTGAGCAACCTGGATTTGACCGAGAAATAGATAGGTGCGATGGGGGCATCTGCATCAATCAGCGCCTCTGCCTGTTGATACAGGGCATTGCGTTCAGCGGGATCCAGTGAGTCGTGGGCCTTGGCCAGCAGGGCGTCGTACTCCTTGTTGAACCACTTGCCGCTGTTGGCACTGCTGCTGGACGTCATGATGTCGAGGAAGGTGGATGCATCGTTATAATCCCCATTCCAGCCATAGCGGCTTACTCCGAAATCCCCCTCGTTTAGGTTGGAGACCATGGTCTTCCACTCCATGTTGTTGAGGGTGGCGGTGACCCCCAGGTTGTGTTTCCACATGGAGGAGACGGCCAGCGCAATCTTTTTGTGGCTCTCGTTGGTGTTGTAGAGAATGTCCACGGTGAGTGGCTTGTCCGGGCCATAGCCCGCTTCGGCCAGCAGGGCTTTGGCCTGCTTGATCCGCTCCTCTTTGCTCTGCAACTGGCTGGCCGGTTTTTTCAATTCAAAACCGTCCACAATGGGGGGAGTGAAGCTATATGCGGCAATTTGTCCCTGCCCCAGGATCTTGTCGGTGATGGTCTCCCGGTCGATGGCCAGCGAGAGCGCCTTGCGTACCTTCGGATCATCGAACGGTTTGCGGTTCACATTGAACACATAGTAATAGCTGGCCAGTGTGGGGACGCTGACCAGTTCTTCCGGGCTCTGACTCTTGATCTGCTTGTACTGCTCCAGCGGATAGGTGGTGTAGTGCAGCTCACCGGTGCGATAGCGGTTGTAAGCGGCGGTTTCGGAGACGATCTCCAGATAGACCACCTTGTTCAGGACGGTGTGCTGGTTGTTCCAATAGTGGGGATTGCGCTCGGCACTCAGTCGTTCGTTGGGGGTCCACTCCTTGAGTACAAAGGCGCCGTTGGAGACGATATTGCCCGGCTTGACCCAATCCTTGCCAAATTTTTCAATGGTGGCCTTGGGGGCCGGGAAGGTGGTGTAGTGGGCCAGCGTCTTCAGGAAGAAGGGGACCGGATTTTTCAGGGTCACCTGCAGGGTGTGCTCATCGATCGCCTTGATCCCGAGCTCTGACGGGCTCTTCTTGCCCTGGATCACCTCGCCAGCATTGACCACGCCAGTCAGCTCGATAAACCAGGCGTAGTTGGAGGCGGTTTTGGGGTCGGCAGCCCGTTGCCAGCCGTAGACGTAATCGGCGGCGGTGACCGGTTCACCGTTTGACCACTTGGCCTCGGGCCTCAGCTTGAAGGTGTAGACGGTACCGGTTTTATCGACGTCGTAGCTGATAGCGCCTGCTGGCTTGATCTTGCCGCTACTATCCAGTTCATAGAGCCCTTCAAACAGATCGTTAACGATGGCACTACCAGCGGTCTCTTCCACCAACTGGGGATCGATAGTGGTCGGCTCGGTGCTGATATTGGTGACATAGGTTTGCTGGGCATCGGGCAATAGCTTGGTGCCGGCTGGCACTTCTGCGGCCAAGGCGGGAAGGGCGAAAAGTCCGGCTACCATGCCGGCAATGAGAGTCTTGTTCATTGATAATCCTTGAGTTTTATTTGCTTCCAAAGCGAAATCAGTGTGCTGGATTGACCATAGGAACTCAAGAGGAGATGAGCAACTTCCGAACAGGCCCATCAGACACCATTATCAGGGGGCTAAGTCCAGTCAGGTCATGGCTTGCCGCCGTTTATTTGCACGAATTAAGGGGCGAAAAGTGATCGAATGAAGCCGTTGGAAAGGCGCAGATGGCGATAAAAAAGATGAGATTGGGTATTTATTAGGCAGCTTAATTCGCTGCAAAAACCAAAAATAGACGTTACATTAGGTTACAAATCAAGGCCGCCGGTGATCGGCATTTTTTTTGCCGATGCCTGCAAACGTTTTCAACGCCAACGGATGCGATCTAAAGGAACAAAAATGCGAAACATGATCACCATGGGTG
>NZ_JRGK01000334.1 GCF_000764645.1 Aeromonas finlandensis | reverse complement strand
CTATAAATTCGATTGGTGGAAATGGGCAAACGGCATTTTTTATTTTTTCATCAATAGTTATATTTTTACGAGGGAAGATTTTTTATCCAAAAGGATTTCGTATTGTCCTGTTTGTTTTGCTTTCTTTTATATTAATTTTTAATGGTTGGGACAATTCGGTTGGAGTAATTCGGGTAATAATCGAAAGTTTCATAATTGCAAATGTGTTGATTTATTTTTTTAGAATCAATAAGTACACTGAGGTATTGTATCTACTCAAGTCACTT
Organism: Aeromonas finlandensis; assembly: GCF_000764645.1. Lineage (GTDB taxonomy): Bacteria > Pseudomonadota > Gammaproteobacteria > Enterobacterales > Aeromonadaceae > Aeromonas > Aeromonas finlandensis. Next base: position 1,737 of record NZ_JRGK01000334.1, on the reverse strand, counting down.
ATTTTGTTTCAGGCCGCTTTTGCTATTCTAATGTTATATTCCCCTCAATTAAGGGAGTCGTTGCTAAGTTATGTCTATGAGGGGGCTGCTTATCAAGGTGAGGCATTTAAAAATGCTATTGCTTACCGCGGTTTTGGTGTTAGTAAGCATCATCTATATGGGCTCCCTATGGCTATAGCGCTTTGTGTCGCATTAATTATCACTGAGCGATATGAAACGTCTACAATTAAGGCCTTTTATTTTATACTGGGTATTGCATTCATCTCTTTAAATGCGAGAGTTGGCCTTGTTCTATTGCTTTTGGCTCTTTTATGGATGCTGGTTACATTTTCAAAAAATAATATTAAACATCTATTCATACTTTTTTGTATAACCTCAATATCTGTATCTTTGTTCGTTGGTATTTTTTCTTTCAGTAATAACATAACTCTTGATTGGTTAAAAGAAGGGGTTAGTCAGTTTTCAAGTTCAAGTAATACTCAGGCCACAACATTAAGTGATTTGGGAGGTATGATACATATTCCAAGTTCAAGCTGGGATTTGCTATTTGGTCGCTCATACAGCTGTGATATCGAGTCAGATTGTTATTCAGATATAGGTTTTATTCGATTGATTAATTCTGGGGGCTTGATATCATTTTGCTCTGTTATATTTTTATATTTTTATATTTCATGCTCTTTATATGATAGGAAGGAATGGGCATATAGTGTTTCAAGATGTATGTTGCTATTTTTTATTTTTTTAGTGGCCATGCTTAAAGGTGAAGCATATGCTGCATCTGATTATAGCCGAGTGTTTATGGTGACATGCCTTGTCATGATGAGAATTAAAAAAGAGGGGGCTATTAATGTGGCGTCATCTAGTTAGACTAATATTAGTTATTCTTCCTGTTACTCGTCATTTTGCATTACGTAGAGCTTTATTAAAGTTGGCAAAGGTTGATATTGGTAACAATGTTTCTTTCTGTGGTGGTGGCGGCATATATGGTAACGGGAAAGTGATTATCGGTGATAGTACTTGGTTAAGTCCTGGATGTATTGTCTATAGCCACGAAGATATCACTATTGAGATAGGTAAGAACTGTGATATCGGACCTCTAGTGAAATTTGTACCTGGGTCTCATAGTCTTGGTGATTCAAACAGACGAGCAGGTGAGGGAATCGCATTACCTATATCAATAGGTGATGGGTGCTGGATAGGAGCGGATGTGCTTATCTTAGGTGGCGTCACCATAGGGAAAGGGGTTGTTGTCGCAGCTGGATCAGTTGTCACACGAGATATTCCCGATAATGTCCTGGTAGCAGGGGTGCCCGCAGTCATAAAGAGAAATTTGCAATGAAGTCCTGTATTATTATTTCTAATGCTGTCAGTGATGCACTCAGGGACGAGAGGGTAATATCTTCTGATAGCCCAGCAGCAACACGTAAAGTCTTTATGTGGGCAAATGCCATCAGATCTCGTCGTGTTAGAAGTTATATCCTTAGTTTGGGGCGTGGTAAAGGTAATGGTAGTTTGCAGTTCTATAAGGCTAAAGTTGAACGCAAGGATGGGGTGGCTGTTATTTACCTTCCGTTTTGTCATCTTTCAGTAGTTTCTGAGCTTATAACATTGTTTACGTTGCCTTATTTTATCTGGAGATTATGGAAAAGAAATAAAAGTTCATTTATATATTATAACCGGATGCCGGCATATATATTTGATGTGATTTTTGGTTACTATCTCGGAGCAAGACAATTC
>NZ_JRGK01000333.1 GCF_000764645.1 Aeromonas finlandensis | reverse complement strand
CGACGATAGTGAGCGCGACACGCCCTGTTCTGCAGGATGCAGCTCCATTATGAAAGAAGTTAAATTCCGATGGGTTGACCGCTATCTCATTCACTTCACCATCAGTGAAATATTCCCGATCGCTCTCTGGTTACCCCTCTTTATCATCACCGTATCATCACCGCTCTTTGCGGGTACATACGGGCCGCCAGCGCCTCAGTGGCCGATACTCAGAGAGATTAAACGCGGACCTGTGAAGCCAATAGAATCCAACACTAAGAGAAGAGGCCACCCAATGGGTGGCCTCTCTTTATTGATCGTGACAATGGATCGCGACCAATCGCTAAACCAGCTGGCAGCCCCCTATCAGGATTGCAGCAAACGCAGGGCCGCATGGGGGCGACTGTTTGCCTGACTCAAAATGGAAGAGCTCGCCTGCTGCAAGATTTGGGTACTGACCAACCGCGCCGATTCAACCGCCATATCGGCATCCCGGATCCTTGAGCGGGCGGCACTGAGGTTCTCATTGGCATTGGCCAGATTGCGCACCCGTGATTCCAGCGCGTTGGCCTGGGCGCCGAGCCGCGAACGCTGAACACCCAGTTGTTTCATGCCCGCATCCAGGGTTTTGATGGCCCTGCTGGCGTTGTCGTCACTCAGAACATCAATGTTATCAACGGTATATTTCTTCTTGTCTGCTTGATAAAAACCCAGCGCATTCAAACTCGATCCCTGCATATCAATATTGGAATACTTGTCGCCTGATGAGCGCAGTTCCATCTGACCAATATACGTCGTGGGGGTAACATCGGGCAGCAGAGAGCTCAGATAAGAATTGCTGATCACCGGAGGCGCCGGTGGTGCTGGCTGCGGAGGGGGGGTTGTGCCATTGGCCAGTGCAAGGCTGTTACCCTGAGCGCTATGTATGGTCAGTTCATTACTGGCGGGATTGCTGTTGTTGGAGGCACTCACATAAAAACCCAGACCTGCCGATTGCGCAGTATTGTTGATACGCCGAACCACTTCCCTCATCAAATCGCTGTTTTCGGGCGTAGGATTGACCGGATCCCATCCGGTCATATCAATGCCCGTGGTCAAATCCACAGAGTGGCCCGCCACATCGATATAGGAGGGTAGTGCGGATAAATCGACGGCAGAGGCAACTGAAAATGGCAGTTGTTGTGCTTTTACCGGCCCCTGATTATTGGGGAAAGTGGTGCCATTGATATCTGCCACGAACGCTTCCAGCGTGGAATAATTCTTGTCAAAGGTCACGCCATTGAGCGTGACAGGCTGAGATGAGAGCTGGAGATCAGCAATATCATATGCCCCCGGCTTGCGGCCTGCCGGACTGCGCGCTTGCCACTCCATCTCCCCCAGATTTTTGGTCTGGGCATTGATATCGGTAATGACGGTATTTTGTCCTGCATAGGCACCGACCGAGAAGATGCCTTTATAACTGCCCGCCAGCAGATCCTGCCCGGCAAACCGGGTGCCTGTGGCAATCCGGTCCATCTCCAACTGCAGTTGCTTGAACTCAGCATTCAGGGCCACGCGATCCTCTGCCGTATTGGCACCGCTTCCCGACTGCAGTGCCAGGGTGCGCATCCGCTGCATCAGGTTCACCGACTCATCGAGCGCACCATCGGCCACGTTGATCACCGAGATCCCATCGTTGGCATTGCGAATAGCGGTGTTGGTCCCGTTCACTTCACTAGTGAGGCGATGACTGATCTGCAAGCCGGCTGCATCATCGGCGGCACTGTTGATGCGCAAGCCGGATGAGAGTCGTCGATATACCGAATCCAGCGTGTTGGATGATTGACCAAGATGGCGAGAAGCATTGAGGGCAGAAATATTGGTAGCGATGGAGAGGGACATGGACAGCTCGATACAGGGAAGATTCAAAATGGTCTCCACCACTATCGACATCATCAAATGACTCTTTAGCGAAAATCACTATCAAAAAAGATAAAAACGCTATCTTGACTATATTTTGCACACACAACGGCGAATGTTGAACGCAAAACAAGCACAACCAACCGTAGTGTATAAAATAAGCAGCGTAAAACGCCAACATCAAGATTCTGCAAATCCTGCAGATAGAACACCCGGTCGTTGTCCCGGCGTACAGTGCGTCACTCCGCCATATACCAGCAAAGGCTGGCTTAGCCGCCCTATTGCACATAGAATGTGGCCCCTTTTCTTTCTACCATCGGCAAACACATCCATGAGCGTTTTCATCTATCTCGTCAAAGGTCGCGAAAAATCCCTGCTGCGCCGTCACCCCTGGATCTTCTCCAAGGGGATTGAGCGGGTTGAAGGCAACCCCGTTGACGGCGATACCGTCGAGATCTATGCCAACGATGGCAAGTGGCTCGCCCGTGGAGCCTGGTCAGGCAGCTCCCAGATCCGTGCCCGGGTCTGGACCTTCGACAAGGATGAGACCGTCGATCTCGACTTCTTTATCCGCCGCCTCAAATATGCGCAGGAGTCCCGCGATCCGCTGATCAAACGTCAGGGTCTCACCGGCTATCGCCTCTGCGCCGCCGAATCCGACGGCCTGCCGGGTCTGACCATCGACCGTTATGCCGATTTTCTGGTGTGCCAGATCCTCTCTGCCGGTGCCGAATTCCAGCGCGAGCTGATAACGCAAGCGCTGCGTACCCTCTACCCCGAGTGCAGCATCTATGAGCGCTCCGACGTGGCAGTACGCAAGAAGGAAGGGCTGAAAGAGCGCACTGGCGTTATCTATGGCGAGACCCCGAATGAGCCGGTGGTGATCGAAGAGAACGGCGTCAAGATCCTGGTGGATATTCGCAACGGCCACAAAACCGGCTTCTATCTGGATCAGCGCGACAACCGTCAAGCCGCCGCCAAGTACACCGAAGGCAA
>NZ_JRGK01000332.1 GCF_000764645.1 Aeromonas finlandensis | reverse complement strand
ATGGGTGAGTTCATCGTCAAAAAGCAGGCGGATTATCCTACCGCGACCGGCGAGCTGACCTCGTTGCTCAGTTCGATCCGCCTTGCTGCCAAGGTGGTGAACCGGGAGATCAACAAGGCGGGGCTGGCGGATATCATCGGTTCCATGGGCGCTGAAAACGTACAGGGTGAGGTGCAGCAGAAGCTGGATGTCTACGCCAACGAACGCTTCAAGGCGGCGCTGGAAGCGCGCGGCGAGGTGTGCGGCATGGCCTCGGAAGAGGAAGAGGACTTCGTCGCCTTTGACTCGCCGCTCTCCAAAAACTCCAAGTACGTGGTGCTGATCGACCCGCTCGATGGCTCCTCCAACATCGACGTCAACGTCTCGGTCGGGACCATCTTCTCCATTTACCGCCGTTTGAGCCCGCAGGGTTCGCCGGTGACCCTGGAGGACTTCCTGCAACCGGGCAACCGTCAGGTCGCCGCTGGCTATGTGGTTTACGGCTCCTCCACCATGCTGGTCTACACCACCGGCTTTGGCGTTAACGGCTTTACATATGATCCTTCCATCGGCTGCTTCTGCCTCTCCCACGAGAACATCCGCATTCCGGAAGAGGGCAAGATCTACTCCATCAACGAGGGTAACTACATCAAGTTCCCGGACGGGGTGAAGAAGTACCTGAAATATTGCCAGGAGCGCGACGAGGCGACCCACAGACCCTACACCTCGCGCTATATCGGCTCGCTGGTGTCTGATTTCCATCGCAACCTGCTCAAGGGTGGCATCTACATCTATCCGTCCGGCACCAACTCACCGAACGGCAAGCTGCGCCTGCTCTATGAGTGCAACCCGATGGCGTTTCTGGTGGAGCAGGCCGGTGGCAAGGCCTCCGACGGCTTTGGCCGCATCATGGATATTCGGCCGACCGCGCTGCACCAGCGTACCCCTTACTTCGTCGGCTCGACCAAGATGGTGGAGCGCGCCGAGGCCTTTATGCGCGAGTTCTCCGCCCATGAGGATCCGGCCAACCAAGGCTGATAGTACGCTGCTGACAGATAGCAAATAAAAAACGGGAGCCGATATGGCTCCCGTTTTAGTTGGCGTTATCGTGCTGGCTCGCCGCCAGCGTTGCAAACACTCACAGGCTGTTGTTGGCCAGATCCGCCAGCAAACCATCCACCAGTTTCAGGCGCATGGCGCGATCCTGGGTCGGCACCTGGAAGCGCAGCCGCGTCGGCCCGTCCATCTTGTAGACCCGTGGCTGGCTGGAGAGCAGCTTGACCAGATAGGCCGGATTGACCTTGGTCTCCTGGGTGAAGTCGAGATAGCCGCCGCGCTCGCTCATCTCCACCCGGCGAATGCCAAGGGCGGTAGCACGCTGGCGGAAAGCGGCCAGCTCCAGCAGGGTTTTGGTCGCCTCCGGCAAGAGGCCGAAACGGTCGATCAGCTCCACTTTCAGTTCGCGCAGCTCCTGCTCGTCCGCCGCGCTGGCGATCCGCTTGTACATGGAGAGGCGCATGTTGACGTCCGGAATATAGTCGTCCGGCAACAGTGCAGGCAGGCGCAGCTCCACCTCGGTGTGCTGGCTCATCAGCTGCTCCAGCGACGGCTCCTTGCCATTTTTCAGTGCCTCGACCGCCTGCTCCAGCATCTCCATGTAGAGGGTGAAGCCAACCGACTCAATCTGGCCGCTCTGATCGTCGCCGAGCAGTTCGCCTGCGCCACGGATCTCCAGATCGTGGGTCGCCAGCGCAAAACCGGCGCCGAGATCTTCAAGCGAGGCGATCGCCTCCAGCCGCTTGGCCGCATCCTTGGTCATCAGCTTGGGATGGGGGGTGAGCAGGTAGGCATAGGCCTGATGGTGAGAGCGGCCAACCCGGCCTCGCAGTTGGTGCAACTGGGCCAATCCCAGGTGATCTGCCCGATCCATGATGATGGTGTTGGCGCTCGGCACGTCGATGCCGGTCTCGATGATGGTGGTGCAGACCAGCAGGTTGAAGCGCTGGTGGTAGAAGTCGGACATGATCCGTTCAAGGTCGCGCTCGCGCATCTGGCCGTGGGCGATGCCGATGCGGGCTTCCGGCACCAGCTCCGCCAGATCGGCGGCGCATTTTTCGATGCTCTCCACGTCGTTGTGCAGGTAATAAACCTGACCACCGCGCTTCAATTCCCGCAACACCGCCTCGCGCACCACTGCCGGTTCGTGCTGGCGCACGAAGGTCTTGATGGCGAGTCGCTTGGCGGGCGGGGTGGCGATGATGGAGAGATCCCGCATGCCGGACATCGCCATATTGAGGGTGCGCGGAATCGGGGTGGCGGTGAGGGTGAGGATATCCACATCGGCCCGCAGCGCCTTGATCTTCTCTTTTTGGCGCACCCCGAATCTGTGCTCCTCATCGACAATGAGCAGCCCCAGATCCTTGAAGGTGAGCTCTGAGCCGAGCAGCTTGTGGGTGCCGATGATGATGTCCACCTTGCCCTCCGCCAGCTCTTTCAAGACGCTGGTCTGCTCTTTGGCGGAGCGGAAGCGGCTCAACACCTCGACCCGCACCGGCCAGTTGGCGAAGCGGTCGCGGAAGTTGTCGTAGTGCTGTTGCGCCAGCAGGGTGGTGGGCACCAGCACGGCGACCTGTTTGCCGCCATGGACGGCCACAAACGCCGCGCGCATCGCCACTTCGGTTTTGCCGAAACCCACGTCGCCGCACACCAGTCTGTCCATGCTTTTGGCCTGACACATGTCCCCCAGCACCGCGTTGATGGCGTTGAGCTGATCGTCGGTCTCCTCGAACGGGAAGCTGGCGGCAAACTGGCGATAGGCCTCTTTGTCGTGCTTGAAGGCAAAACCGGCGCGGGCGGCGCGTATGGCGTAGACATCCAGCAACTCGGCCGCCACGTCGCGCACCTTCTCGGCCGCCTTGCGCCGCGCCTTGACCCAGGCCTCGCCACCGAGCTTGTGGCTGGGCGGGTTATCGGAGCCGGTGTAACGGCTGATAAGGTGCAAACTGGTGACCGGCACGAACAGTTTGTCGCCGCCGGCATATTCGAGGGTGAGGAACTCGGTGGGCAGGCCACCGGCGTCGATGGTTTCGAGCCCCAGATAGCGGCCTACTCCATGATCGAGGTGCACCACCGGTTGGCCCTGGGTCAGCTCGCCGAGATTGCGGATCACCGCATCGGAGCTTAAGTTCTTGCTCTTCTCCCGCGCCCGCTTGCTGCGCACCTTGCCGCCCAGCAGTTCGGTTTCGGTGATCAGTGCCAGTGGCTGATTACTGGCATCAGCTCCGGCCTCCTGCCACAGGAAGCCGCGCTCAAGCGGTGCAACCAGCAGGCCGTGGCGATCCTTGCCCGCCATAAAGGCATCGAGGGAGGGGAACTCTTTGGGTTGCAGCGAGATACGCGCCAGCAGATCGCCGAGCACCTCCCGTCGCCCTTCGGATTCCACCGCAAACAGGGTGCGACCGGCAAAGCCTTGCAGGAACTGATCGAGCGCCAGCAGGGGTTGCTCCTTGCTGTGATCGAGTTGCAGATCGGGCAGCGCCGAAATGTGCAGATCGTGCTGACCGGCATCACCGGCGGTGGCGGCCTCTTGCAGCCGCACGGCGCCATATTGGCCGAGAGAGGCAAAGAGCTGTTCTACCGGCAGATAGAGCTGCGCCGGTGGCAGCAGCGGGCGGGTGTTGTCCCAGCGTCTGTCTTCATAGCGCTGGCCGATGTCGTTCCAGAAGCGCTGGGCGGCGGGGTAGATATCCCCCACAGTGAGCAACAGGGTATCTTCCGGCAGATAGTCAAACAGGCTGGCGGTCTGGTTAAAGAAGAGCGGCAGATAGTATTCGATGCCAGCGGGCCAGCGTCCTTTGCTCACCTCCTGATAGACGGAACCCTCGGCCCGCGACAGCTCGAACTGCTCGCGGAACTGGCCGCGAAACAGCTCGATGGCCGCTTCGTCAGTGGGAAACTCCCGGGCAGGCAGCAGGCTGACGGTCTTGACCGGCTCGCTGGAGCGCTGGGTCTCGGGATCGAACGGGCGGATGGAGTCCACCTCGTCATCGAAGAAGTCGATGCGATAGGGGCTGTTGCTGCCCATTGGGAAGAGATCGAGCAGGGAGCCGCGGGCGGCAAACTCGCCATGCTCCAGCACCTGATCCACCGCTACGTAACCCGCTTCGGCCAGGCG
>NZ_JRGK01000331.1 GCF_000764645.1 Aeromonas finlandensis | reverse complement strand
TTCTGCTTTCTGCTTTCTGCTTTCTGCTTTCTGCTTTCTGCTTTCTGCTTTCTGCTTTCTGCTTTCTGCTTTCTGCTTTCTGCTTTCTGCTTCCTGCTTCCTGCTTCCTGCTTCCTGCTTCCTGCTTCCTGTGTTTTATCCCCTACGGCTAGACAAGCCTGCTATGACCAGGTTGAGCAATAGGCCCGAGATCGGGCATTGGCTCGTAATGCCGGGTGGCGGGCTGGGGATGGGGTTCTTGGCAAGTGCTGGTCATGCATAAGTTAAACTTGGGGTATCAACGGAAAAGCCATAAATAAAATTTATAGTGGCTGAGTTGGCACACTCAAGACCCCGGGAGGGTGACGGCCAGTGTTGTCAGGGGCATGGCCGATCCTGTGCGGTGGTGGGTTTCTGAATACCGAACAAAGCAAAAGGGAAGATGCACAGGCATCTTCCCTTTTTAGTGATATGAGCGGTTGATGTTCTTTGCAGGATCAGCCGTGGTGGCGGCGGTCGTTGGCCTGGGCCAGCAGCATGCGGCTTTCCCGCAGGAACTGGTCGGCGTGTTCACCGAAGAAACCGGAGACTTGTGAGAAGGCGTCGATAAATCCTGCTCTGTCCCCCCGCTCCAGCAGCCCCAGCGCTTCGCCAAAGTTTTGGTAGTAGCGGCGGATCATCGCCAGATTCTGCGGTGACGACAAAATGATGTCGGCATAGAGGTGGGGATCCTGGGCAAACAGCCGCCCCACCATGGCGAGCTCCAGCCGGTAGATGGGGGAGCTTAAGTTAAGTAAGCGATCCAGATTGGCCCCTTCCCGGGAGAGGTGCCAGCCATAGGCAAAGGTGGCGAAGTGGCGTAGCGCCTGAATGAGGGTCATCGCCTCATCGTGGGCCTTGGCTTCCACCTGTTGCAACCTGGCGCCCCAGATGGTCATCTGATCCAGCAGCCACTGGCTGGCGGCGGGGTCACGGCCCTGACAGCAGACAATCACCTGCTTGGCGAGGCTCGCCACATCGGGCCCGAACATGGGGTGCAGCCCCAGCACCGGCCCTGGGTGCACCGCCAGCATATGCTCGAGCGGCGCTGACTTCACGCTGGTGACATCCACTAGCAGGCAGTGGCCAGGCAGGTTGCCGAGTCGGTCGATGATCTGGCAGGTGATATCGATGGGCACCGCCACCATCACCAGACCGGCATCCGCGAGGATCTCGTCAGCGCGTGGCCAGTCGGCTTGCTCCAGCGTCTCGACCCGATAGCCGGAGAGGCCGAACATGTGACCGAACAGCCGGCCCAGCTGACCCTGACCGCCGATGATGACCACCTTGCCAAGGTCCGGCTTCATGCATTTGAAGTGGTTATCTTTTTCACTGGCCGATTCGAGGATGTAGGATTCGCGCATGACACGGCGCAGCACATCCTCGATGAGATCGCCGGGCACTCCCAGCAGCTCGGCCTCGGCGCGGCGGCGGGCCAGCATGCTCGCCTCCCGATCCGGTGCATAGATGGGCAAGCCGTGGCGGCTCTTTACCTCACCCACTTCTCCCACCAGCGCCAGACGGGCGGCCAGCAGATCGATCAGCTGCTTGTCCACCGCGTCTATCTTGTCCCTGAGCACATTCAACTCTTCAGCCATATCCAGTCCCTGCTGGCGCCGCGGGCGGCGGCGCCCTGAAATTCAAGATGCAACAAGGTATCACGGCGTGAGCGGCTTGATGCCACCTGCGGTGATACCCAGATTGTTCAATAGGTTACGACAAGATACCACGGCTTACCGCGCAGTTCTGCCCTTGAGAGGGTCAACCAGCTGGTTGTGGCAGCGGGCCAGCAGGGTGGCGGTGGTGTCCCAGTCAATGCAGGCATCGGTGATGGAGACCCCGTAGCGCATCTGCTCCTTGGGCTGCTCGCTGGACTGGTTGCCCTCGAACAGGTTGGATTCGAGCATTACGCCGATGATGGAGCGGTTGCCCTCCTGGATCTGGTGGATGACGTTGTCGGCCACCTTGGGCTGCAAACGGTGATCCTTGCTGGAGTTGCCGTGACTGCAATCCACCACAAGGCCCGGCAGCAGGCCCGCTTTCTCCAGCGCCTCTTCCGCCAGCGACACATTGACCGAGTCGTAGTTGGGGTGTTTGCCGCCGCGCAGGATCACGTGGCCATCCGGGTTGCCCTGGGTTTGCAGCAAGGCAACCTGGCCCTGCTGGTTGATCCCCATAAAGGCGTGGGGGGAGGAGGCCGCCTGCAGCGCATTGATGGCGGTACCCAAGTTGCCGTCGGTGCCGTTCTTGAAGCCGACCGGCATGGAGAGGCCGGACGCCATCTCCCTGTGGGTCTGGGATTCGGTGGTACGGGCGCCGATAGCAGACCAGGAGAAGAGCTCCGCCAGGTATTGCGGGCTGATGGGGTCGAGCGCTTCGGTCGCCAGCGGCAACTCCAGCTCCGCCAGCCAGCAGAGCAGCTCGCGGGCCCGGTGCAGCCCCAACTCCACATCGAAGGTGCCATCCAGATTCGGATCGTTGATAAACCCTTTCCAGCCGACCGTGGTGCGCGGCTTCTCAAAGTAGACCCGCATGACAATGTAGAGAGAGTCCTGATAGGCATCATGCAGCGTTTTGAGTCTGGTTGCGTACTCTTTGGCGGCCTCCATGTCGTGGATGGAGCAGGGGCCACAGATCACCAGCAGCCGGTGATCGCGGCGGTGAATGATGTCGGCGATGGTAGTGCGGGCCCCTTGCACGAATGCCAGCGCCTTGTCGGAGATGGGTAACTTCTCCTTGAGCTGGGCAGGCGTGATCATCACTTGTTCGGACTGGATATGGATGTTGTTCAGGGGGTCTCTTTGCATGATCTCATTCTCTCTACGCTATTAAGCCAAAAGCAGTTGTACCTATAAATTTACACTGGTACCTGCTTTGTTACGCAACCGCCCTCACCTTACCAAGTAAAAACAAACAATCAAGTGAAACTAGCGGGCTTACCGCTAAATATTCAGATAAAGGAGTCTCTATATAGCGCAAACAGGAATAATCAGGATGATTTTTCGGAGGTGTAATGGTTTTTGTGTAATTAATTGTTTACGAATTGACTGATGGGTGATGCGGTGAGATGTGAGTGACGTGAAGGGAGAATGCTGCCCAGGTATCCCTTCACCGTGGGTTGGCATCTCTGCGGCGCGGCGCCGTGATGGCGATGATGGTGTGAGGCGGCTATCCGCTAAGCCATAGAAAGAGGGAGCCATAGTGGCTCCCTCTGCGGTACGAAGGGGTATCCCGTCTGGCTGCGGATTAGCGCTTCTGTTTCCCCTGCAGCTCTTTGTTCAGGCGAGTGAGCATCCCTTGGGTGACCAGCACGATGCCCTGCTCGGAGCGGTGGAAGCGGCGGGCATCTTCATCGGCGTTTTCACCGATCACTGTGCCTTCCGGCAGTTTGCACCCCTTGTCGATCACCACCCGGCGCAGTCGGCAACCGGCACCGATCTCCACACCCGGGAAGATCACCGCCTGATCCAGGGTGCAGAAGGAGTCGACCCGCACATTGGTAAAGAGCACCGAACTCAGGATGAAGGAGCCACTGACGATGGTGCCCCCGGCAAACATGGAGTTGATAGTCATGCCGTGCTGACCGTTTCTGTCCTGCACGAACTTGGCGGGGGGCGTCATGTTCTGGCTGGTCCAGATGGGCCAGTCCTGATCGTAAATATCCAGCTCCGGAGTGACGGAAGCGAGATCCATGTTGGCCTCCCAGAAGGAGTCCACGGTCCCCACATCGCGCCAGTAGGGGCGACGATCCGGACAGCAACCGACACAGGACATGCTGAACGGGTGAGCGAATGCAGTGCCCTCTTTTACCACGCGGGGGATCACGTCCATGCCGAAATCGTGGTGGGACTGCTCGTTGGCGATATCTTCATCCAGCAGCTGATAGAGATACTCGGCATCGAAGATATAGACACCCATGGAGGCCAGCGCGGTGTCAGCTTTGCCCGGCATGGCGGGCGGGTTGGCCGGTTTCTCGACGAAGGCGTTGATCTTGCGATCATCATCCACTGCCATTACCCCGAAGGCGCTTGCTTCACTGCGTGGCACCTCGATACAGGCAACCGTCACCTTGGCGCCCATATTGACGTGGTCGAGCAGCATGGCGGCGTAATCCATCTTGTAGATGTGATCGCCAGCCAGTACCACCACATATTTGGGGGCGTGATCGCGGATGATATCCAGATTCTGGTAGACCGCATCGGCGGTACCCCGATACCAGTTCACCTCATCCACCCGCTGCTGGGCAGGGAGCAGATCGATAAACTCGTTCATCTGGTAGCGCAAGAAAGACCAGCCGGATTGGAGATGGCGCAACAGGCTGTGGGATTTGTACTGGGTGACGACACCGACCCGACGAATGCCGGAGTTGATGCAGTTGGAAAGCACGAAATCGATGATGCGGAATTTGCCGCCGAAATGAACGGCCGGTTTTGCACGGTTGTCGGTTAACTGTTTAAGGCGACTACCCCGCCCTCCTGCGAGTACCAAAGCCATGGTCTCGTTCAGCAACTGTCTGGATTTTGCTGTATTGGCAGGTTGTAACAACATCTCATATCCCTTTGTAGATAAATCACTACAATGTTGCCTCCTTTGAGCCCTTAAGAAAGTGCTTTCAGTCACACTTTATGGTTTTTGACGTAATAAAATGACCTTTTTGTTATTAAAAATGACGGGTTGATCTGTCATTGCTTTCAATATGGTCAGTTGTCAATTGAGGCGAGCCGAGCGGTAAAGGGGCGGCGAGAGATTGAGGGGCGGGATGGAAAAAAGCCCCTGCCAATGGTTGGCAGGAGCCTGGTTCGTTGAGGCCCGGTGAGTCGGGCCTGATTAACAGGGGTCAGGCCGCGTTGGCCAGTGGCTCCTCACTCTTCTTCTGGTATGCCTGAGGGGTGAGGCCCAGCAG
>NZ_JRGK01000330.1 GCF_000764645.1 Aeromonas finlandensis | reverse complement strand
GGGTCAGCTCACCCTGCAGCACCAGCACGCTGCCCCCCGCCACCGCGAGGAAGTAGGAGCAACCGATGCAAAGATAGATAACCGGATCAAACTTGGCATCGATGCGGGCCACCGCCATATTGCGCTCCCCCGCCTGTCTGGTCAGCTCGGCAAAGCCCTCATCTTCCAACGATTCGACTGCGTAGGATTTCAGCACCCGCACACCGGAAAGGGCCTCCTGGGTCTTGTTGTTGAGCCTGGAGAACGCCCCTTGCGCCGCTTTGAACTGGGTGTAGATCTGGGTGCCAAAACGGTTCATGAAATAGGCCATCACCGGCAACGGCAGCAGCGAGACCAGCGTCAGCTGCCAGGAGTACTGGCTGCACATAATGGAGAGCACTAATACCCCGACCATGATGGAGTCCACCAGGGTCAGCACCCCTTCGCCAGCGGTCATCTCCACCGCCTGAATGTCGTTGGTGGCATGGGCCATCAGATCGCCGGTACGGTGACGCTGATAAAAATCGGGGCTCATCCGGGTGAAATGGCTGAACAGGCGATTGCGCAACACATAGGCCAACCGGTAAGAGGCTCCAAACAGCATCACCCGCCAGACGTAGCGCAGCAGATAGATAAGCAGACCGAGCCCGAACAGCCCCGCCAGATAGCGCATCAGGGCACCATTATCGAGATCCCCCTTGGCGATGCCATCCACCACCCAGCCCACTACTTTGGGTGGAATGACGGTCAACAGGGCCACCATCAGCAGCAGGGAGATGGCGGCAAGATAGCGGGGCCACTGCTCCTTGAAAAACCAGCTCAATCGAAGAAATACGCTCACACCACCAACCTTTAGCGCTCTCTGCCCGTGACCGCTCCCAAGAGCGGCCATCAGAGAAGCCACGCAGAAATAGAAGAATGAAAACAATCGCCTCCGGCTGGAGGCGATTCGAACGAAAGCTCATCATATCCCGAACCGGGAGGGTTGAGAATAATTACTATTTAATTCACTGTGACATGCGATCATCCCCTGGTGAATAGGGATTGTACGAATTTTCATGCTGCTCACCGGTCAGCAGGAAGTGTGACACCTCTTCACGGGTCTGGCTGAAGACCTGCTGCAACTGCTCCACATCACTCTCGCTCAGTACCTCGTTTTGCCGCAAGCGCCACTCCAACTCGCCGGCTACCACCTGCAGACGGGAGGCCGAGATATTGGCCGATACCCCCTTGAGGGTGTGCAGCAGCTTGCTGGCTACCTCGGGTTGCTGGCGGCGCAGAGCTGAGCGGATCTCCCACAGATCGTCCTTGTGTTCCGACATGAACAGCTTGAACAGGATCTGCAGAGCCTCCTTGTCCTGCTCCAGCCGTTTGAGGGCATCTTCCAAATCGAGGACCCCCATCATATCCGGTGGTTTCACCTCCATGATCCCGGCCTGCTCAACCCCTTGCGGCTTTACCCACTGCAGCAGGTTGTTGTAGAGATCCAGCTTGCTCACCGGCTTGGTGACATAGCCATTCATCCCCACCCCCAGACAGCGCTCCTTGTCACCGGGCATGGCGCTGGCAGTGAGGGCAATGATGGGCACATCGTGCTTGTCAACCATCTTGCGGATCTGGCGAGTGGCATCCAGCCCATCCAGCACCGGCATCTGCAGATCCATCAGGATCACGTCAAAAGGCTGCTCTGATACCCGCTCGACCGCTTCCCGGCCATTGCTGACCACACAGACCTCCGCGTCGACCCGCCGCAGATACTCGATGATGAGCTGCTGGTTGACCCGGTTATCTTCCGCCAGCAATACCCGGGTACCCTGCAGCAAGGATTTGAAATGTTGCTGATCCCCCTGCGCCTCAGCCTTGCGCAGGTTCAGTTCGTAGGAGCTGCCATTGAGCAGCTCATCCACCTTGGCCAGCAGTGCGTTTTCGGTCATCGGTTTGGGCAGAAAATGGGTCAACCCCATGCTATCCATTCGGGCGTGCAACCCTTCCCTGGCCCATGCACTGATCATCAGGATGGGGATCCGCCGCCACTGGCTGTGCTGATACATCTCAAGCGCAAGATCGAGCCCATCCTCCTGACCCATGCGCCAATCAAGAATGGCCAGCCGCAAATTCGGCCCCTCTTCGCGCAACAACTGACGGGCGCGAGAAAGGGTGTTGACCGGCAACACCCTTACGCCAGCGCGGGTCAAAATATCTCGGGCCAGATCCAGCACCAGCTCGTTGTCGTCCATCACCATCACCAGCGGTTGATGTTCGAAGAAGACTTTACGGCCGGCCACGCCATAAACCGCCTGAGTCATGGGAATATCAAACTGGAACAAGGAGCCAACTCCTGGCTTGCTCTGCACCGTGATCCGTCCACCCATCAGTTCGACCAAGCGTTGGGAGATATTGAGCCCCAGACCCGAGCCACCATATTTACGGGTATTGCCCGCCTCCAGCTGGGTAAAGGCCTGGAACAGCTGGGCCTGCTTCTCTTCGGCGATGCCGATGCCGGTATCACGCACACTGAAGCGGATCCGCATCGGATGGGGGTTGTACAGTTCGATAGAGACTTCTACCTCCCCGCGCTCGGTAAACTTGATGGCATTGTTGACGAGGTTGACCAGCACCTGCCCCAGCCGCAAGGGGTCCCCACGCAAGAAGACCGGCACTTCAGGCGACTTGCGCATGATCACCTCGACATGTTTGCGTTCCGCCAGATCGGCAAACATACCCGCCAGCGAGTCGAGCTGCTCGCTGAGATCGAAGTCAATCTCCTCCAGCGTCAGCTTGCCGGACTCCACCTTTGTCAAATCGAGGATGTCGTTGATCAGCAGCAGCAAGGTGTCTGAAGACGACTTGATCTTGCCCAGATAGTCCCGCTGCTGCTGATCCAGCTCGGTTTGTAGCGCCAACGAGCTGAAGCCGATGATAGCGTTCATGGGAGTGCGGATCTCGTGACTCATGTTGGCCAGAAAATCGCTCTTTGCCTGAGCCAGCAAACCGGTCTGGCGCGACAATTCACTCAGCTTCTGGTTGCGGCGCCACAGGGTATAGGCCACCAGAGCAAAACAGATCAGCGCCCCCGCCAATACAATCAGATAGAAGCGGTTCATCAGGTATGAAGCCCGTTCCAGTTTATCCAGCTTCCAGCGCACCAGAGTGTCAATCACATGCATGTCGATCAGCCGATAGCGCAGGGAGTGATAAGCCGTCACCTGACGGCTCAAGTCCTCGCTCAGCTTTATCAACGTCATGACGTCGGGCAGCGAGCCGTAACGGGCCGTCATGGATCGCTGCAACAAAGCCAGTTGTTGCAACTCGTTATTATCCGAGCTGTGTTGCAGATAATTGCTCAACTGGGCCAGTTCATTCACATCTCGATGCAAGGCGCTGTCTGCCAGCGTGCTCCCGCGTACTTTCTGAAGCTGATGCTGAAAGGGTTGATCGATATATTCAATCGCCATCTTCATGGCATGGAGTCTGGCCAACTCCATCAAATAGGTCTCCAGATCCTCCAACAACGCCTGAGACAGTGAGGCGTGTTCGACCTCGGGGTCACTGCGGATCTTGCGCACAAACTCATCCAGAGTGACCGATAACTGACCAAGGCGCTGCTGGACATTGCTATCGTTGGCATTTTCCCGCCCAAGCAGGTAAACGCTGTCGGTATTGATGCGGTTCAACACGACTTCGGCCGCCTCATTAAGATTGTGCGCCCGCTGTTGCTGGCTGAGCAGTTGCCAGCAAAAGCCCGAGAAGGCGAGCAACAAAGCAACAACCAGCACCGGCACCACAGGGCTCTTGCGTGATCCTTTATTCATCCCGTCTCGACTCTCAACTTATGGTCGCTGAATTATCTGGCAGGGCGAGGAGCCCGGGAGGGTGATCCACTCCCGCCAGTGACTATGTTACCGTTATGCGGATCTACCCGGGGGATATTCCCGCCAGAATAGATCTTGAAGGAGCCAATTATGTCATTTATCACTACTTATTGTAGCCACTGCTTTACCAGGAACCGCCTGCCCGACACCCATATCGATGATTCAGCCAGGTGCGGACACTGCAAAGCCCCCTTGTTCACCCAAACTCCCTGTCTCGGGCGGGTGGATCAATTCGATACCCTGATAAACTCAGATATCCCGGTAGTCGTCGATTTCTGGGCCAGTTGGTGCGGTCCCTGCCAGCAATTTGCACCTGTATTTCATGAGGTTGCACACGAACTCGAACCCAACATGCGCTTTGTCAAAGTGGATACCGAGCAACAGGCCAACATCGCCGCTCGTTATGCAATCCGCAGCATTCCGACCCTGATGGTCTTCAAACAAGGAAAAATCGTGGCACAGATCAACGGGTCACTCCCCAAAAGCATGTTCAAACAGTGGCTGGAACAGTTCATCAATATTTGATTCATGCTGCGCACATGTTTTATTCATGTTTAATTTTAGCGGTTTTTATCAATCACTATGTGAGTAGTGACCGATTTTGAGCAATACAATCTGTTTCAAACAGGTGAATGGATGTAATCTCGGCAACACAAAAACAACCATAAATTAACCGAGAGAACAATATGCACACATCGGCTGTACCCTCTGCTCCATCTCGTTGGCTGGATATCAAATCAGGGATCGTCATCCTGGATGTCCTGCTACTTTGTGCCATGCTGGCCTGGCTCCCGTTTGATCCCATGGTCAACAAGGGGCTGGGCATTCTGGTCTTTATCGCCATTCTCTGGCTGACCGAAGCACTGCACGTCACCATCACCGCCCTGCTGGTGCCCCTGCTGGCCACCGTGCTCGGGGTGTTTGACATGAGCAAATCCCTCACCGATTTCGCCAACCCGATCCTGTTCCTGTTTTTTGGCGGTTTCGCCCTCGCGGCAGCCCTCTCCAAACAGGGACTGGATACCCTGATGGCTGGCAAGGTGATGCACCTGGCCAATGGCCATCTGGGCTGGGGCGTCATCCTGCTCTTTACCATCACCGCCGCTATGTCGATGTGGATCAGCAACACTGCCACCACCGCCATGATGTTGCCACTGGCTATCGGCATGCTGGCTCGCCTCGATAGCAAAAAAGATCGTGCCACCTTCGTGTTCGTACTGCTTGGGATCGCCTACAGCGCCAGTATCGGCGGCATCGGAACCCTGGTGGGCAGCCCACCCAACGCCATCGCCGCCGCCCAGATGGGGATCGGCTTCACCGACTGGATGAAGTTCGGTATTCCGGTGGTACTGATCCTGATGCCCTGCGGCATTGCTCTGCTCTATCTGGTGACCCGTCCGCAACTTAGTCACCGCGTCGAGATCCAGGATGTCACCATCAACTGGACCCGCGAGCGCAAAGTGACGCTGGCTATCTTCCTGACCACCGTTGTGCTCTGGATCGGCTCGCAGCCCATCTCCAACGCGTTTGGCGGCATCCCACAACTCGATACTCTGATTGCCATGGGCGCCATCATTGCTATCGTGGTCAGCCGTGTCGCCAGCTGGGATGACGTCAACCAGAACACCGACTGGGGAGTACTGATGCTGTTTGGCGGCGGCTTGACCCTGAGCGCCATACTCAAAGCCACTGGCACCAGCGCCTTTCTGGCTGCACACCTGTCGGCCGTGCTCTCCCACGCCAATATCTTCGTGATCCTGCTGATGCTGGCAGCCTTTGTGGTGTTCCTGACCGAGCTGGTCTCCAACACCGCCACTGCCGCCCTGTTGATCCCGCTGTTCGCCGGTGTAGCCGAGGCGCTCGGCGTCTCCCCCATCGTGATGGCGGTATTGATCGCTATCGGTGCCTCCTGCGCCTTTATGCTGCCGGTTGCCACACCACCCAATGCCATCGTCTTTGCCAGCGGCCACATCCGCCAGAAGGAGATGATGAAAGCCGGTATGGCCCTCAACGTGGTCTTTACCATGTTGCTCGCCCTGCTGGCCTACTTTGTTGGCGATATCCTTTGAGCCATCTCCCCCAATAAACAAAAACCCCGCATTGCGGGGTTTTTTTCATCTCTGCATCCGATTAGCCGATGTTACAGGCCTTCAGAGCCCAGATCCGATCCACATAATCCTGAATGGAGCGGTCTGAGTTGAACTTGCCCATGGTGGCCGAGTTGATGATGGCCTTCTTCGCCCACAGCGCCGGATCCCGATACCAGGTATCGATCAGCTTGTGTGCATCCGAGTAGGACTGGAAGTCAGCCAGGGTCAGGTAAGGGTCTCCCCCTTCCAGCAAGGAGCGCTTGATGGAGGCCAGCTCACCCGGGCGACCCGGCGTGAAGTAATCGGTATCAAACCAGTCCAGCACGGCTTTGAGCTCGGAGTTGGCATAGTAGAAGTCGTACGGGTTGTAACCGCGCGCCTTCAGTGACTTCACCTCGTCCACGTTCAGACCGAAGATGGCACAGTTTTCGGCACCCGCCTCTTCTGCGATCTCGATGTTGGCACCATCCAGCGTCCCGATAGTGATCGCACCGTTGAGCGCCATCTTCATGTTGCCGGTACCCGATGCTTCATAACCTGCAGTGGAGATCTGCTCGGAGACATCTGCCGCCGGGATCAGCTTCTCGGCCAGACTCACGCGGTAGTTCGGCATGAACACCACTTTCAGCTTGCCCTGGATACGGGCGTCGTTATTGACCCGATCCGCCAGCTTGTTGATGGCATAGATGATGTCTTTGGCCAGCTTGTAACCGGGCGCCGCTTTGGAGCCAAAGATGAACACGCGCGGATGCATGTCATAGTCCGGGTTGGCCAGCAGGCGACGATACAACGCCATGATGTGGATGAGGTTCAGTTGCTGGCGCTTGTACTCGTGCAGACGTTTGATCTGAACGTCAAAGATCGCCTCGGCACTGACATCGATACCGGTTTCGTCCTTGATAACCTTGACCAGCTTCTCTTTGTTGTGACGTTTGATGGTCATGAACTGCTGCTGGAACGCCTTGTCGTCGGCAAACTTCACTACGCCGCGCAGTTTGTCCAGTTGCAGCGGCCACTCCTTGCCCACCACTTCGTTGTAGAGGCCCGCCAGTTCCGGGTTGCACGCCAGCAGCCAGCGACGCGGGGTCACACCGTTGGTCACGTTGCACATTTTTTCCGGCCACAGATCGGCATACTCGGGGAAGAGATCTTCCTTCACCAGCTTGGAGTGGATCTCGGCCACCCCGTTCACTTTGGACGAACCGATCACGCACAGGTTGCCCATGCGAACCTTGCGCACATCTCCCTCTTCGATGATGGAGAGCTTGGCCTTGATGGCGTCGTTACCCGGCCACTTGGGCTCGACCAGCTCGCTCCGGAAGCGGGCGTTGATCTCGTAAATCACTTCCAGATGGCGAGGCAGTACCTTCTCGAACAGACTGACCGACCACTTCTCCAGCGCTTCCGGCAGCAGGGTGTGGTTGGTGTAAGAGAAGACCTGATAGCAGATGGCCCAAGCGGCATCCCAGTTCAGATCTTCCTCGTCCACCAGCACCCGCATCAGTTCCGGGATGGCGATAGTCGGGTGGGTATCGTTGAGCTGAATGGCAATTTGCGCGGCAAAGTTGCTGAAATCAGCGCCATGGACCCGCTTGTAGCGGCGCATGATGTCCTTGATGGAGCAAGCACAGAAGAAGTACTGCTGGATCAGGCGCAGCTCTTTACCTG
>NZ_JRGK01000033.1 GCF_000764645.1 Aeromonas finlandensis | reverse complement strand
CATTGGTGGAGAGGGTGGACATCAGTTGCAGCCGCTGCACCCGCTCGGCATGGGGCCCCGCCACCACCCAGCCGACCCGAAAGCCCGGCGCCAGACATTTGGAAAAGGAGCTGCAGAGCAGGCTGTCGCCACGCTGATCCCAGTGGCGGATCGGCTTGGGGCGCTCGCGGCCAAAGTAGACCTCGGCATAGACGTCATCCTCCACCAGCGGCACCCCGTGGCTGTTGAGCAGCGCCATCAGCCTCTGTTTGTGGCCATCCGGCATGGTGTGGCCCAGCGGGTGCTGCACATTGCCCATCAGCCAGCACGCCTTGATCGGCATCTGGCTGAGGGCATCTTCCAATAGCGCCAGATCGATACCCACCCCCGGGATCACCGGGATCTCCACCGCCTTGAGTTTCAGCCGCTCGATGGACTGCAGCGCACCATAGAAGGTGGGGGACTCTACCACCACCCAGTCACCGGGCTCGGTCAGCACCTGCAGGCTGAGGGAGAGTGCCTCCATGGCGCCGGTGGTGATGATGATCTCCTGCGGATTGACCGCCACCCCGTCACTGGCGTAACGCTGGGCGATGGCGCGGCGCAGCGCCTCGTTGCCGGGGGGCAGGTCGGCCACCGTGCTGAAGGGGTCGAGCTTGCGCATGCAGCTGGCCAGCGCCCGCCCGAGCTGGGGATGGGGGAACAGGGTCGGGTCGGCCACCGACATGCCAAGGGGCACCAGATCCCGCGATTTGCTCGCCTGCAACACCTCGAACACCAGATCGTTGATATCCACCGAGCCGCTGTAGTGGGTCTGGCTCGGGGTGTGCTGCACGACTTGTGGTGAGGCGGCTTTGACGTAGTAGCCGGACTGGGGGCGGGCGAGGATCCGCCCCTGACTCTCCAGCAGTTGATAGGCCTGCAACACCGTCATGGGGCTGAGCCCGTGGGTCTTGCAGCTCTGACGAATGGAGGGGATGCGCTCCCCCGGTTGCCAGATGCCATCGTCGATCTGGCTTTGCAGGCGGTCGGCCAACTGCTGGTAAAGGGACATGATCTGGATCAACTGTTATAGGTGTAATTCAATATAACTGCATCTGTTATAGGTGTCATGCTCCGTGATGTACTTGTCACGCACGAAACGTGCAAGGCAAATACAACAAAAGAGAGTGACGCATGATCAATCCGGATGACGTGGTCAGCCTGTCTCGCCTGCAATTTGGCGCCACGGCCCTGTTCCACTTCCTGTTTGTGCCCCTCACGCTGGGGCTGTCCTGGATCCTGGTGATCGCCGAGTCGGCTTATGTGATGACCGGCAAGGTGATCTATCAGGACATCACCCGCTTCTGGGGCAAACTGTTTGGCATCAACTTCGTCATGGGGGTCACCACGGGGATCACCATGGAGTTTCAGTTCGGCACCAACTGGGCTTACTACTCCCACTATGTGGGGGACATCTTCGGTACCCCGCTGGCCATCGAGGGGCTGATGGCCTTCTTCCTCGAATCGACCCTGGTGGGGCTCTTCTTCTTCGGTTGGGACAAGCTCTCTCGCGGCAAGCACCTGCTGGTGACCATGCTGGTGGCGCTCGGCTCCAACCTCTCGGCACTGTGGATCCTGATCGGCAACGGCTGGATGCAAAACCCGGTGGGGGCCGAGTTCAACCTGCTGACCCAGCGGATGGAGCTGGTGGATATCGCCGCCGTGCTGTTTAACCCGGTGGCGCAGGTGAAGTTCGTTCACACCGTCGCGGCGGGCTATGTGGCGGCCTCCATGTTTGTGATGGGGGTGAGCAGCTGGTATCTGCTGCGCAAAACCGAGGTGCAGTTTGCCCTGCGCTCTTTCGCCATCGCCTCCGGTTTCGGGCTGGCGGCCATCCTCTCGGTCATCGTGCTGGGGGATGAGTCAGGCTATCGCACCGGTGAGGTGCAGAAGGTCAAACTCGCTGCCATCGAGGCGGAGTGGGAGACCGAGCCAGCCCCTGCGTCATTCACCCTGTTCGGCTTCCCGGATCAGCAGGGGGAGACCACCCACGCCGCCATCAAGATCCCGTATCTGATGGGGATCATCGCCACCCGCTCCATCGACGAGGCGGTGACCGGGCTCAAGGATATCAAGGTGCAGAACGAGGCACGCATCCGCAGCGGCATGGTGGCGGCCGAGGCCCTTGACCAGATCCGGCAGGGTGATGACAGCCCGGCCAACCGTGCCCGCTTCGAGCAGCACGGCAAGGATCTTGGCTACGGCATGCTGCTCACCCCCTATGCCAGCAATATCGCCAAGGCCGGTGAGGCGGAGATCGCCAAAGCGGTCGATGACTCCATCCCGCCAGTGGCACCGCTGTTCTGGGGCTTTCGGGTGATGGTGGGGCTTGGCGTCACCATGCTGGGGCTGATGGTAGTGAGCTTTGTCCAGCTCTGCCGCAACCGGCTGCAAGACTCACCACGGCTGCTCAAGACCCTGCTCTGGAGCATTCCGCTGCCGTGGATTGCCATCGAGGCTGGCTGGCTGGTGGCCGAGCTCGGCCGTCAACCCTGGACCATCAGCGACGTGCTGCCGGTGTCGGCCTCGGTCTCTTTGCTTCAGCCGGGCCAACTCTGGTTCAGCCTCATTGCTATCTGTTCCATCTACACCCTGTTGCTGGTGGTGGAGCTGTTCCTGTTGCGCCATGTGATCCGCAAGGGGCCCGCCATTCTCCATACCGGCCGCTACAGCGGTGAACAACCCGAACTTGCGAGGATCGCCTGATGGATTACGCAACCCTGAAACTCATCTGGTGGGCGCTGGTGCTCTTCATGATGGTCGGTTTTATCGTGATGGATGGCTTCGATCTCGGCATCGCCATGCTGCTGCCGGTGGTGTCGAAAGATGACGACGACCGCCGTCTGGTGATCAACAGCGTGGGGCCGGTGTGGGAGGGGAATCAGGTGTGGCTGATTGCCGGTGCCGGTGCCCTGTTCGCCGCCTGGCCGCTGGTTTATGCCGCCGCCTTCTCGGGGCTCTACATCCCCATGGTGGTGCTGCTGCTCGGGCTATTTTTGCGTCCGGTCGGTTTTGACTATCGCAGCAAGCTGGCCGATCCGGTGTGGCGTCGCTGGTGGGATCGGGCGCTGGTGGCCGGTGGTCTGGTGCCTGCCCTGATCCTGGGCGCCGCCATCGGTCTGGTGATGGAGGGGCTGCCGTTTCGCTTCGACACGGCGCTGCGTCTGCACTACGGCGCGTTCGACTTCCACTGGGGTTGGCTGCTCTCGGTGCTGGCCACCGCC
>NZ_JRGK01000329.1 GCF_000764645.1 Aeromonas finlandensis | reverse complement strand
TCAAACAAGAAAAAAACACCCACCACTACAATGAGTGGGCAGATATATCTGATGGTGTGGTTGGTTTATACCAAGGTAACGTAAAATCAACTATAAATGTAGTAATGCCAAAACTAATTGCGCTTAAAGAAAATGGTAACAATACCTATTTGATTAATGCATTGTTAGCATATTCATATTCAGTAAGATATTTGAAGCAACACGTTCAAGAGGATAAGGAAATTGCGCTACGATTAGCGAAGCTGGCATTTTCTCAGGATCCCCTCTGTGATATTTCAAATGTTTCATTAGGACTGGCATTAATCATTAATAATAAGGCCACAGAGGCATATCCATATCTTTATTATGCCGTAGAGAACTCTGCATCACCATTGAGCTATTATCTCATAAGCCTGTCGGCAGATCTCAGCGGCAATAAACTTGGTTCTGCACGTTATAAAGAGAAATTCATGAAAATGAATCAGCAGACAGGTGGATATTTTGAGCTATCTATAACCGAGCCTTACAAGAAATAGTGAGCGGCGAGAAAAACGATATCTGGATTTCATTCCAGTTTATTGTCTCTAGCCAGAGTTATATCAATCGATACGTGCCACAAAGAAAGTGATTTCGTTACC
Organism: Aeromonas finlandensis; assembly: GCF_000764645.1. Lineage (GTDB taxonomy): Bacteria > Pseudomonadota > Gammaproteobacteria > Enterobacterales > Aeromonadaceae > Aeromonas > Aeromonas finlandensis. Next base: position 1,719 of record NZ_JRGK01000329.1, on the reverse strand, counting down.
AAACAACTAGAAATGAAATAAAAACATTTTCCAAATAAAATAAAATCCAATAAAATCAATGTGATGCAGTCTGTTTTGTGTTCTGTTTATCTTGTTGCACTAGTGCTTGTCTTGCATCAAGTTATGATTGCATGCCCACATTTAGAGTGCCGCATCACAGCAATGAGTAACTTCATCCATGGATGTGTATCTGAATTGATAAGGTTGCTCATCGCAAAGATGATAAATGACATCAGCACTTTAAAATGTGGAAGGGTTTTATATTTATGATTAACATCGTCAAGAATATTTCATTTAAAATAGTTCCGCTGCATATATTCTTTTTTGTTTTTTGGTTTAAAAATGGATTCATTGATAAGGTCTGTGGTATTTTACTTGGAATCATCACGCCAAACACAGCCTACCAAGGTGATACTTGGACTGGCTGGGCGAGTTACATTGTAGGTACTTGGGATAAAAGCCAGGTCGCACATGTATTACTTAGCCCCACCTTTAGTGTATTATTCCCAATCCTCATCCTGCTACAATGTCTGCCATTTCTTCTGACAATAATGTCTATTGTCAAAGGCGAGTTTGTGGTTAATGTAAAAAGACCTTGGTTAATGCACGCCGCGACCAGTTCTATGTTTGTGACAGGATGCATGCTATTCAGTCAGGTCTTGGCCGGTGCAAGCGATGGTCAATATCTGTGGCAGTTATTAGAATTGGGAATGGTCTCAATTATCTATATTAAACTCCAAGATAATAATTAAGAACCTGACCATTTATTACATCATCAGCCCAAGTGTTAACTTGGGCTTTTATATATTGTTTATTCTTTTGTATACGGCTAAATGCAGCCGCCTCCTCATCTGTCATGTTGATATCCATCTTCCTGGGCCATTTCCCCTTGATACCACAACGTACATCCCGCAGAATTGCGTTTGAATACACTAAAAACAGATGGTGAGGAAAGGGCATCTTGCTATCGTTTGAATGGAACAGACAAGGCACACGACTGCGAAAAATGGTCGACACAGGTGGGTCTCTTTGTCCCACAAATGATTAGCCTTGCATAGAGTGCAACCTCTGCTGATACCCATTCCTTAACTAAAAACCGTACTACAAACCCCAATGTTGCCAGGGTGAACAACATAGTTCTCCCATTACAACTCGCTGAACATCTGTCATGAGAGGCTGTCAACAGGGTAAAAATCTGTGCCAAAACTGAAGTTTATGTCCATAAATCAGACGTCTTAGTTTCACACATGTGAGCAGTACATCAACCGCCTCGCATTAAGATAGTGAATCGTTTCCAAGTAAGAGACTGACAATCAACCATGCGCATTCCACGTATCTATGAACCGGCCACCCTGCAAGTGGGCCAGACCATCGCCCTGTCGGAAGACGGCGCCAACCATATCGGCCGGGTGCTGCGCATGCAGCCGGGCCAGCAGCTCGAGCTGTTCAACGGCGATGGCAATCAATATCCCGCCACCATCGCCAGCGTCGGCAAAAAGTCGGTGGAAGTGACCATCGACAGCTGCGACGTCCAATCGGTGGAGTCACCGTTGGCCATCCATCTGGGTCAGGTGATCAGCCGTGGCGACAAGATGGACTTCACCATCCAGAAATCGGTGGAGCTGGGCGTCACCTGCATCACCCCGCTCTTCTCCGAGCGCTGCGGCGTCAAGCTGCCGCCGATCGGCTGGAGAAGAAGCGCGAGCAGTGGCAGAAGGT
>NZ_JRGK01000328.1 GCF_000764645.1 Aeromonas finlandensis | reverse complement strand
GCCAGACTCTCCAGATCGCCCAGGCTCACCGCCTGCACGAACAGCTGCAGGTTGTCGAGCAGGGTGGCGCAGCGTTCAAACCCGCCTTCAAGTTCAATACTCACCATGCCGCCAAAGCCACTGGCGAAGGCGCCGAGGGCATCGTGGCCCGGATGGTTGGCAAGGCCCGGGTAGATCACCTTCTTCACCGCCGGGTGGGCGGCCAGAAACTCGGCCACCTGCTGCGCATTGTGCAGATGGGCATCCATCCGCAGCGGCAGGGTCTTGACCCCGCGCTGCAGCAGGTAGGCCTCCTGCGGGCCGATGGGGGAGCCGATATGCTTGAGGGCCACGGTGCGGATGGACTTCATCAGGGCGTGAGAGCCCGCCACCACCCCGGCGATGATGTCGCCGTGGCCACCCAGATACTTGGTGCCACTGTGCATCACCACATCGACCCCGAGCTCCAGCGGACGCAGCAGGTAGGGGGTGAGGAAGGTGTTGTCACACACCGTGATGGCGCCCACCTTGCGGGCCGCTTCCACCACCAATCGCGGATCCACCACCTTGAGGGTGGGGTTGGTCAGGGTTTCGAACAGTACCACCTTGGTGGCGGGACGGATGTTGGCCAGTAGATCCCGATCGCTCTCGTAGGCGGTGACCTTGATGCCGGCGCGGCTGAAGGTCTGCTTGAGAAACGCATCGGTGCCGCCGTAGAGCGGGCCGATATAGGCCACCTCATCGCCGCTGTCGGCCAATGCGTACATGATGGCGCTTACCGCCGCCATACCGCTCGCCACCACCAGCGCTTCGTCGGCACCTTCTAGGGCTGCCAGTTTCTGCTCCAGCTCGGCGGTGGTGGGGTTGCCGAAGCGGCTGTAGATAAAGCCGGGGGCTTGACCTGCGAAGCGTTCCTTGCCCGCTTGGGCGTTGAAGTAGCTGAAGGTGCTGCTCTGGTAGAGCGGGGTGGTGAGGGCGCCGGTCTGTGGGTCGATCCGCTGGCCGCTGTGTACGCTCATGGTTTTGAATTTCATCGTGTTGCTCCGTGATGGCCACTTCACTGGCCATGATTTGTTTTGTTGTTCGTTGCAAGATCGGGGATATGCATGCTGTCTGTGATGCACATCGCCGCCTGCGGATCTCTGTGCTGTTCAGGCCGGTATCGTTTCGCTTTCAGTGCGCGAGAGGCGAGCGGGTTTCACCGGTCCATAGTGACGGGCCGCCACATCCGGGTGGGAGCGCAGCCGCCCCTTGAGCACGTTCTCCCCTACCTGATAGAAGAGCGGGTTGGTTGGATCACTCTCCGGCCCTTGCGCCTGCGCCGCCAGCTTGGGGGAGAGGGTGAGCAGTGGCACGGTGGCATCGAGCCGCGCCGCCATAAAGAAGGCGCAGGAGAGGCGCGAGACGCCGGGCGGCGGGCTCACCACCCGATGCAGGGTCGCCTTGAGATAGCCGTTGGAGGCCAGCTCCAGCAGCTCGCCGATATTGACCACCAGCGCCCCCGGCAGGGGGGGCGCGGAGATCCAGCCGTCGGCCGTTTCGACCTCAAGCCCCGAGTGATTGTCCTGCATCACCAGAGTCAGGTAGCCGGGATCCTTGTGGGCGCCGACCCCCTGACTGCTGCCGCCCGCCTCTTGCCCTGGGTAGTGGATCAGCTTCATGTGCTGGTAGGGGGCGCCGCGGATGCTGTCGTCAAACACGTTGGCCGGTTGCGCCAGCACCTCGGCGAAGGCGGCCAGCAGGGTGAGGGTGATATCGCTCAGCTGCTCCTGCCACGCCAGCAGGTGAGATTTCATTTCTGGCAGGGCAGCTGGCCACTGGTTGGGGCCGATCAACCGCTGCCAGGGTTCACGGATCTGCGCCGCAGGCAGGGCTTGCGCCTCGTTCATGATATCGAACTGCTCCCGCAGATCCGGCCGCTGGCGGGTCAGCTCGGCACCGACCCGGTTGTAGCCGCGAAAGTGGGGGCTGTTGACCATCTGTACCGCCAGCTTCTCCTGCTCCGGCAGGGCAAAGAAGCGCTCTGCCAGCGCCAGGGTTTCCCGCTGCTCGGCGTCACTCAGCCCGTGACCTGTCAGATAGAAAAAGCCGACGTCGCGGGCGGCCGCGGCCAGCCGGGCCAGCATAGTGCGACGCACCTCGGGCGCCCCGTTGAGGGCAGCCAGATCGATGATCGGCAGTGGTGAATGTTCCATGTGCACCTCCTCACTCTTTCGTTATCTCTGGCGCCATCTCTTCTGCTGCCTCTCGTGCGGGCTGGCCTGATGAGCGGCAAACGGGATAGCGCGACAGTGTGGCGCCATCTGGAATGAGGGGGATGCTACTGTTCGGTGTTATAAGACGGAAACAACAAATTATTCTTAGTTATATACAAAATTCGAAATGGAATTCGGTGCTTGATGGGCTGGTTGGTTTTTGCGCAGCGATTGAGGGTTAAAGAGGAAATGATGAGGGGCGCAGGGGGCAACCAGAGGCAAGCTGCCAGCGGCAAAAATGACCAAAACCCAAAAAGCCCAAAACAGAAGGGAGGCGGATGCCTCCCTTCTGGTTGAGCGGGTGTTCACATGACCGGGGGCACAGGCGAGTGACCGCGAATGCCTGGCCTTAACCGCCTGTTGGTTTTCAGTAACCCAGGGTAAAGCGCTGGCGCAGGTGAGCCGGTTTTTCCACCTCGTTCAGCACGCCATCGGCCAGATCACCGGCGGTGATACCGGCAGGCTGTTCGCCACTAAAGAGCACTTGATCGCCACCAATCCGATAGCCGCCACGCTTCTCGCCCGGCTCCAGGAACACCGGGGGAGAGACAAAGCGCCAGTCGAGGGCGGTTTCACGACGCAGGGCGGTGAGACCGTCGCGGGCCGCCAGTGCCCCCTGTTTCCACTCGGCCGGGAACTCAGGGGTATCCACCAGTTGTACGCCGGGGGCGACCTCCAGACTGCCGGCGCCACCCACTACCAGCAACCAGCTGTTGGCCTGCACGGCAGCAGCCACGATGGCATTGGCTCCTTTGAGGTACTGGTCGTAGATATCTGGTGTGGTCCAGCCCGGGTTGTAGGCGCTGATCACCCGATCGTGCCCCTTGAGCACCTCGGCCAATGCCTGCGGGTTTTGGGCATCCACCGCCACGGCGGTGACCTGTGGATGGGTGGCCACCTTGCTGACATCGCGGACGATGGCGGTGACGTGATGGCCGCGGCTGACGGCCTCGTTCAGGATGGCTGAACCGACAAAACCGCTGGCACCGATCAGGGCAATCTTCATGGGGAACTCTCCTTCACTGTTGGAATGGGGCTATCCTACGCCGCCAGTTATGATTTAATAATCACCTCAAAAATGCATTCACTTATAAGCTGGATTTAATAATGGAACAGCTCAGACGTTACGCCATCTTCGCCGCCGTGGTGGAGGCGGGCAGCATGACAGGGGCGGCCAAATCCCTCGGCATGACCCCCTCCGCCGTCAGTCAGCATATCAGTCAGCTGGAGGGGCTGCTCGGGCTGACCCTGCTGCACCGCTCCACCCGTCGCCTCAGCCTGACCGAAGCGGGAGAGGTGGTGTGGCAAGGGTGCCGGGCGTTGCAGCAGACCCTGAGCGAACCGAGCTGCGCCTCTCGGAGGTGCGCGACGCCCTGCTCGGTGAAGTGCGGATCACCGCCCCGGTGGGGATGGCGGGCCAGCCGCTGGCACTGGCCCTCTCGCCGCTGTTGCAGGCTCACCCCGGCCTCACCATCCAGATCATCGCCGACGACGAGAAGCGAGATCTGATTGCCGAGCGGATCGACGTGGCGCTGCGGGTCGGCACTTTGCCCGACTCGACCCTGGTGGCCCGTAAACTGGGCCAAACCCGGATGCTGCTCTGCGCCGCCCCCGCCTATCTGGCGCGCAAGGGGACGCCGCGCACGCCTGCTGATTTGGCCACCCACGACTGGCTCTGCGGCGACATGTTGGGCAACGGTTTGCTGCTGTTCGATGAAAAGGAGGGCGAGCACAGGGTGAGGTTCAAGGCCAAGGTGCTCTGCAACAACGTGTTGCCCCTGCGCCAGTTTGCGCTGGCGGGGCAGGGGATCTCGCTGCAACCGGAGGGGGAGATTGGCGAGGATCTGGCGCAGGGGCGTCTGCTCGAACTGCTGCCCGGTTTTCGGGTGGCGCCGATGGAGATCCACGCCATCACGCCGCAGCGGGAGATCCCGGAGAAGGTGCGGCGGGTGGTGGAGGCGCTGCGCAGCTACTTCGGCACGACGATGTCGTCATGATCTGCGCCATCTGCGCCTCCATGGCTGGCAGAGCGCGCCCGATTGTCCTTAAGGGGGATTGTCCATAAGGCCGCTTGCCCAGAAGAGCGATAGCCCAGATAAGTCGATGGGTGGGCTGGACTGTTAAGCTTGCTTAAAACGAACTGACGGCCCGCACCTGCTCTTTGAGCCAATTAAGCCCCGCATCCTGACTGGAACTCTTGTGCCAACTCATGTAGACGGGGCAATCCTCCGAGAGCCAGGGGAGGGGATAACTGGCCAGCTCCAGCGCCTGCCCCAGCTTCTCCATGTGCCACTGGCTGGCGACGCAGAGCCAGTCGGTACGACTCACCAGATGAAGGGCCGTGAGCAGGGAGTCGCTCTCGTAGGCAATCTGGCGCGGCGGCAGCGGCGCCTTGGTCAGGGTGTTGAGCAGCAGGTTGTCGAGCCGCCTGGCCTGCAAGACCACGTGCTTTTCGTTGAAGAAGGTGGCCATGTCGGGGGCCTGGCGGATCCTGGGGTGATCCTTGCGGCAGGCGATACGCAGGGCCTGGGACATGATCTGCTCGTTTTCGATCCCCTGCTCCGCCATCGGTTTGGTGGCCAGCACCAGATCCACGTTGTGCAGATAGAGGCTGTTCTGGCGCAGGGCTTCGTCCTGCACCTGGGTGTTCCACTCCAGCTGGCAGTTGGGGGCCAGGGTCTGCAGCAGGTTGTTGAGCTCCGGCAGGAAGAAGATGTCGATATCGGGCACCCCCGCGATGCGGAAGGTGCGCCGACTGGTGTGGGGATCAAACAGATCGGTGCGCTGCAGGCTGCGCTCCATGTCGTGCAGCGGCACCATGATCTCGTGGTGCAGACTGAGCGCCCGCGCCGTGGGGGTGATGCCACGCCCCTGACGGACAAACAGTGGCTCGCCCACCAGCGCGGCCAGGCGGCTGATGGCCTGACTGATGGCGGAGGGGGTCATCTCCATCATCTCGGCGGCCGTGGTGACGCCGCCATAGCGGATCACGGCATCGAGGACGCGAAAGAGATTGAGATCGACTTGAGACATGGCAGGCACCGTTAAGCAAAAATAAAGTGTCAGGATACTGATCTGCTCCTTGTCAGGCCAGCATTGCCTGTCGGAACTGTGATTTTTTCCTCTCTTCAGCTATCCCCCATCTTGTCGCGAATACGGGCGAACAGGCTCTGCAGGCAGGCTTGCTCCCGATCGGCGGCCCGCACTGCGCCATACATATGGCGACGAATACCGCTCCCGAGGGGGCGGGCGCAGAGCATCCCCTGTCTGACAAACTCCTCGCTGGCCCAGCGCGGCAGGGCGGCGACCCCGAGCCCGGCGGCGGCCATCTGCAGCATCACCGAGGTGTTGTCCACCGGCTTGCAGCGGGCGGGCTCCACCCCGGCGGGTTGCAGAAAGCGGCTGAAGATATCCATGCGGCTGCGCTCCACCGGGTAGACCAGCAGCACCTCCGGCTTGAGATCTTCCGGGGCTATCCGCGCCTGATGACAGAGGGGGTGATCCGGCGCCATCACCAGAGTGAGATCGAAGGCAAACAGCGGCTCGAAGTGGAGATCGCCGCGGGCCTGCACATCGGAGGTGAGCAGCAGGTCGAGCTGGCCGCCGAGCAGGGCATTGATGGCATCAAAGCCGAGTACCGACTCCACCTCCAGATCCACCCCTGGCCACTGGCGGCGAAATTCCGGCAAGAGCGGCAGCAGCCAATGGATGCAGCTGTGGCAATCGAGCGCCAGATGCAGCCTGCCCGCATCGCCGCTCTGCAAGGCCTGCAGCTGTTTCTCGGTTTGGGATAGCGCAGGTAACACCTGACGGGCGAGGGCGAGCAGCTGGCTGCCTGCCGCGGTCAGCACCAGCGGGCGGCTTTTGCGCAGGTAGAGCTCCAGATTGAGGCGGGTCTCCAGCTCTTTGAGCTGGTGGGAGAGGGCGGACTGAGTGAGATTGAGGGTTAGGGCTGCCCCAGCCAGCGAGCCCTGCTCGGCCAGCGCGGTCAATGTTTTCAAGTGTTTGATCTCTATCCCTGAATTGCTGGGCACTGCCATAAGATGGCTCCTTGTTGTATCCCGTGTTGCGCTGACGTTGCTGTCGGCGGTGGCCTGGCTTTTAGCCTCCTGTGCCCCTTGATCCTTCCTGCTTACTCCTGCACTTCTTGCACCTGTAAAATGGGCCTCTGTATCCTCGCGGTGAACCTGACCAGCAGTCAGTTGAGGATTCTTTGAGCGCCACTTGAAGAGGATTCAATAGCCAGCGTCACCTTATCTTGTCATTTTGGATGTGTAAACATCTGGATGGCTAAATCATCCGGTTTCACATCAGATAAATGAGCATAAGGAAATGAACCTATGACACGCGCACACACCCTGGGCTTCCCCCGTATCGGCGCCAAGCGCGAGCTGAAATTTGCCCTCGAATCCTACTGGCGTGGCGAGACCACTCAGGCCGAACTCGTGGCCGTGGGCAAGGCGCTGCGTGAGCGCCACTGGCAGGCCCAACATGCCGCCGGGGTCAATCTGCTGCCGGTGGGAGATTTTGCCTGGTACGACCAAGTGCTTGGCACCAGCCTGCTGGTGGATGCGGTGCCTGTCCGTCACCGTCATGGCGAGACCGACCTCGACACCCTGTTCCGGGTGGCCCGTGGCCGTGCGCCGACCGGCCCGGCGGCGGCCGCAGCCGAGATGACCAAATGGTTCAACACCAACTACCACTATCTGGTGCCAGAATTTGGCCGTGACCAGCGCTTCAAGCTGGGCTGGAGCCAGCTGTTTGACGAGGTCGAAGAGGCCAAGGCGCTGGGGCTGCCGGTCAAGGCGGTACTGCTGGGGCCGGTCTCCTACCTCTGGCTTGGCAAGGAGAAAGAGAGCGGCTTCTCCCGCCTTGAACTGCTCGATCGCCTGCTGATTGTCTATCAGGAGATCCTGGCCAAGTTGGCCGCGCAAGGGGTGGAGTGGGTACAGATCGACGAGCCGGCGCTGACGCTGGACTTGCCGGACGAGTGGCGTCTGGCCTACCTCAACGCTTACGAGCGCCTGAGCGGTCCCTGCAAGCTGCTGCTCACCACCTATTTCGGCTCGGTGGCCCATCAGCGCGATATCATCACCAGCCTGAAGGTGGATGGCCTGCATCTGGATCTGGTGGCCGCCCCCGAGCAGCTTGAGACCCTGGTGCCGCACCTGCCAGCCCAGTGGGTTATCTCCGCCGGGGTGATCAATGGTCGCAACGTCTGGCGCGCCAATCTGGCCAAGCTGGCGCCGACCCTGAAGGCACTGAAAGCCAAACTCGGCGAGCGGCTTTGGGTGGCCTCATCCTGCTCATTGCTGCACAGCCCGGTGGATTTGACCCTGGAGCAGGAGCTGGATCCCCAGACCCGCAGCTGGTTCGCCTTCGCCCTGCAAAAATGCTTCGAGTTGGGGCTGCTCAGAGAGTATCTGGATGGGGGCGAGCTCGACAAAATCACCGCCTACAGCCAGCCCATCGTCGATCGGGAGTCCGACAGCCGGGTGCACAAGAAAGCGGTACAGTCACGGCTCGCCAGCCTCACCAACAGTGACTTTGATCGCCACAGCCCCTATCCAGTCAGGGCCGAGTTGCAGCGCTCGGATCTCAAGCTGCCGCTGCTGCCCACCACCACCATCGGCTCCTTCCCGCAGACCTCGCAGATCCGGGTATTGCGTCAGGATTGGCGGGCGGGTCGCATCGACGACAGCGCCTACGAGGCGGGCATTCAGGGGGAGATCCGCGATGCCATCGCGCGTCAGGAGGCGATCGGGCTGGACGTGCTGGTGCACGGCGAGGCCGAGCGCAACGACATGGTGGAGTATTTCGGTGAGCTGCTGGATGGCTTTGCCATCACCCGTTTCGGTTGGGTACAGAGCTATGGCTCCCGCTGCGTCAAGCCGCCGGTGATCACCCGTGACATCGACCGCCCGACCCCCATGACCCTGGCGTGGACCCAGTTTGCCCAGAGCCTGACCGACAAGCCGGTCAAGGGGATGCTGACCGGTCCGGTGACTATCCTCTGCTGGTCCTTCCCGAGGGAAGATGTGAGCCGCGAGCAGTCCGCCCTGCAAATTGGCCTTGCCATTCGCGACGAGGTGGCAGATCTGGAATCCGCTGGCATCAAGATCATCCAGATCGACGAACCGGCGATCCGCGAAGGCTTGCCCCTGCGCAAACAGGATCATCAGGCCTATCTAGACTGGGCGGTGCGCGCCTTCCGTCTGAGCGCCAGCCCGGTGGCGGATAGCACCCAGATCCATACCCACATGTGTTACAGCGACTTCAACCTCATCATCGAGGCGGTGGCGGCGCTGGATGCGGACGTGATCACCATCGAGACCAGCCGCAGCCAGATGCAGCTGCTCGAAGCGTTCGAACGCTTCAACTACCCCAACGAGATTGGCCCGGGTGTTTACGACATCCACTCGCCGAACGTGCCGAGCCAGAGCTGGATTGAAGGCCTGCTGCGCAAGGCGGCCAAGCAGATCCCGGCCGAGCGGTTGTGGGTCAACCCGGATTGCGGCCTCAAGACCCGCGGCTGGGAAGAGACCGAGGCTGCCCTCAAGGTGATGGTCAATGCCACCAGGGCGCTGCGGGCCGAGCTGGCGTAACCAGAATGCCGTGGCCGCTATCGATCAGGTGGCGTGCTGACAAACTAAAGAGAGAGGGGAAGCCACTGCTTCCCCTCTCTTTTTTTGCTGGCCACTTTTTCGCAGACCACTTTTTCACTGGCTCCGAATCCTTGCCGCCGCCCGCTTTGCACTAGGCTCAGAGTTGGCAGAGGTGGATGGAGTCGCGGCCATGAGAGTCGGTATGGGGTGCGCAATCCTGTGGGGATTGCTGATGTGGCAGAGTGCTTTGGCGGCGCCAACGGCCGAGTTGAAGATGGTCTACTTTGACGACTTTGCCCCATATTCGTGGCGTGACGAGCAGGGCAAGATGCGTGGGCTGATGATCGATGTGATGGATCGGGTGGCGGCGCAGATGGGGCTGCGGGTGCGCCATGAAGGCTATCCGTGGCAACGGGCCCAAAAACTGGTGCGAATGGCGCAGGCAGATGGCTTCGTGACGGTCGCCACCCAGGAGCGGCTTACCTATACCCGGATGGTGGACGAGCCAGTCACCACGACGGTGATGACGATATTTACTCAGATTGGTCACCCCCGGATGGCGGAGTTTCAGCGTGCCAGACGCTTGAGCGATCTCAAGACCTTCACCTTTCTCGATTATTTGGGCAACGGCTGGGGTAAGGAGAACCTGGTTGGCTTCCGTGTGTACAAGACGGTAAGTGTCGATAGAGTTTTTAAAATGCTGGCGGTGGGTCGGGGCGATTTGATGGTGACCGATCCCCTTGTGGCGTACTTCAAACTCAACACGTTGGGGTTATCCGGGCAGGTGGTCGAGGTGCCGCTACGGCTTGCCTCGACCCCGTTCAACCTCTGCATTGGCAAACACTCCCGCTTCAATACCCGGATAACCGAGTTCAACCGGGCCCTGCAACAGTTGCGTCAACGCGGCGAGCTGGCGCGCATCGTCGCGCGCTATCGTTGATCTGCAGCCTCCATCTGCTGTTTGTCCGCGGCGTCTCTATCTCGGCGTCATATCGGCAATGGTTGCCCAAAAGGCGTCGATCAGTGGCCCGTTGCTGTGGGGCGGGCGAATAAGCCCGATGGTCCAGCACGCTTCCCCATCTCTCAGAGGGAGAGTAATCACATCCGGGTGCTCGATGGTGGTGGAGGAGGGGACCAGGGTCCAGGCGATCTCTGCGGCCGCGGTGGCGACCCCGGCGGCGAAGTCGTTGACGTACTGGATATCGCGAAATCGCAGCCCGCTCTGGGCCAGATAGTTCATCAGGTGATCGTAAAACGACGGCGCCTTGTCCCGGCGCAGGATCGCCAGCGGTTTGTCCACCAGATCGGCCAACTCCCTCACCTCTCGGTAGCTGGCGGGCAGCACGGCGACAAAATGGGCCTCGACCACCGGCAGGGCGTGCCACCCCTTGGGGGCGGGCAGGCGGCAAAAACCGAGATCCAGCTTGTCTTCACTGAGCGCCAGCAATTGGTGGTGGGTGGAGAGATCGTTGAGCTCGATGGTGACCTGTGGCCGCTCGGCGCGAAAACGGGCGATGGCGGCGGGTACCAGGATCTTGGTGGCCACGCCAAAGCCGATGCGCAGGGTGCCAACGTTGCCCGCCAGCACGTCGCGGGCGGTGCGCGAGAGCTGCTCGCTCTGGATGACCACCGCGCGGGCATCCTCATACAGCGCCCTGCCCAGTCCGGTGAGGCGGGTGGTACTGGCGTTGCGCTCGAACAGCTCGCCGCCCAGCTCCTCCTCCAGCCGCCTTATCTGCTTGCTGAGGGCCGACTGGGTAACATGCTGGCGCACCGCCGCCTGGCCGAAGTGCAATACCTCCCCCAGAGTGACGAAGGCTTTCAGATCCCGTAGCTCCATCAGGGCTCCTTTCATTCCTGTCGGGAATGTTGAGTGGTCATATTTGTCATTGGACGGAATTTTAGAAGTGTTGGATGCTTATGCCAATTCATTTCGGGCGCTCCGACAGGGGGCGCCGAGTTATCAAAGATGGCTGACACCATCAGCGCAGAAGGAGCAACACCAGATGCATCACCACAAGTTCAACGACTTCCCGAGCGATTTTCTGTGGGGCGCCGCCTCCGCCGCCTATCAGGTGGAGGGGGGCTGGAATGCCGATGGCAAGGGGCCCTCGGTGTGGGATCTCTTCACCAAACTGCCGGGCAAGACCTTTGAGGGGAGCAACGGCGATGTGGCGGTGGATCACTACCACCGCATGGAAGAGGACGTGGCGCTGATGGCCGAGATGGGGCTCAAGGCTTACCGCTTCTCGGTGAGCTGGCCGCGCATCTACCCCACCGGTCGCGGCGAGGTGAACGAGGCGGGTCTGGCTTTCTACGAGAAGCTGATCGACACCCTCTTGGCCCACCAGATCGAGCCGGTGCTGACCCTTTACCACTGGGATCTGCCGCAGGCGCTGCAGGATGAGTACGGCGGCTGGGAAGACCGACGCATTATCGAGGATTTCGAGCGCTACTGCGTGACCCTCTATCAGCGCTTTGCCGGCAAGGTGAAGTACTGGGTCTCCCTCAACGAGCAGAACTACAACCTGACCAACGCCTATCAGCTCGGCACCCATCCGCCCGCCGTGCAGGATCGCAAGCGCTTCTTTGCCGCCAACCACATCGCCTTTCTGGCCAATGCCCGGGTGATCAAGGCGTTTCGCCAGCATGTGCCGAACGGCTTGATTGGCCCGAGCTTTGCCTATTCCCCTGCCTATCCGGCGTCGTGTGACCCGAAAGATATGCTGGCTTACGAGAACGCCGAGGAGTTCAACAACCTCTGGTGGCTGGATGCCTACTGCTTTGGCCGTTATCCGCAGGCGGCGCTCGCTTACTTGCGGGAAAACGGCGAGGCGCCGGAGATCCTGCCGGGCGATTTGGCGCTGCTGCGCGAAGGCACGCCAGACTACATCGGCGTCAACTACTACTACACCCTGACCTATACCGATAACCCCTTGGGCGGTCAGACCCTGCAGCGGATCAACACTACCGGCAAGAAGGGCACTACGCCGTCCAGCGGCATTCCCGGCCTCTACAAGACGGCGCCCAACCCACACCTTGAGACCAGCAACTGGGACTGGGCCATCGATCCGACCGGGATGCGCATCGCCCTGCGTCGCCTCTCTTCCCGTTATGGCTTGCCGCTGATGATCACCGAGAACGGCCTTGGCGAGTTCGACAAGCTGGAGGCGGGCGACAAGGTGAACGATGAGTACCGCATCGATTATCTGCGCAGTCACGTCAAGGCGTGCCAGGAGGCAATGCAGGACGGCGTCGAGCTGCTCGGCTACTGCGCCTGGTCCTTTACCGACATCCTGAGCTGGCTCAACGGCTATCAGAAGCGCTACGGCTTCGTCTATGTGGAGCGTGACGAGCAGGGGGGCTCCCTTCGCCGCATCAAGAAAGCGAGCTTCCACTGGTACAGTCAGGTGATCGCCAGTCAGGGCAAGAAGCTCTGATGGTTTATCGCGTCGCGTAACAAGCGGGCCCGGGTAATCCCCGGGCCCGCGCTATTTGTGGCGGGGGAGAGGGGACAAGCCCGTTTCTCACCGTGCGACTTCCCCCTGTTTACTGATTTTTGTCCTGCCAAAGCCGCCGACCCCTGCTATTATCTGCGGCCAAACATGAGCCAATAAAAATCAGGATATCGTGATGACAGACCACACTTTTATTCCCGGCAAGGACGCGGCGCTGGAAGACTCCATCGAACGCTTCCAGACCAAGCTGCAAGCCTTGGGTTTTGATATCGAAGAGGCCTCCTGGCTCAACCCCGTGCCGAACGTCTGGTCGGTGCATATTCGGGACAAGGAGTGCGCCCTCTGCTTCACCAACGGTAAGGGTGCCAGCAAGAAGGCGGCTCTCGCCTCCGCCCTTGGCGAATATTTCGAGCGTCTCTCCACCAACTACTTCTTCGCCGACTTCTATCTGGGCGAGCAGGTAGCCAACGGTGATTTCGTTCACTACCCGAACGAGAAGTGGTTCCCCATCGAGGGTGACCAGTTCCCCGCCGGTCTGCTCGACAGCTTCACCCGCAAGTTCTACAACCCGGATGGTGAAGTGACCGCCGACATGCTGGTGGATCTGCAGTCAAACAACGAAGAGCGCGGTATCGTCGCCCTGCCGTTCGAGCGCCAGTCCGATCACCAGACCGTCTACATCCCGATGAACATCATCGGCAACCTCTATGTTTCCAACGGCATGAGTGCCGGCAACACCCGCACCGAAGCGCGTACCCAGGCGCTCTCCGAGGTGTTCGAGCGCCACGTGAAGAACAAGATCATCGCCGAGGCCCTGAGCCTGCCGCTGATCCCGGACGAAGTGATTGCCCGTTACCCGGGAATTGCTGCCTCCATCGCTGCGCTCGAAGCGGAAGGTTTCCCGATTTACAGCTTCGATGCCTCCCTGGGTGGCCGCTATCCGGTCATCTGCGTGGTGCTGCTCAACCCGAGCAACGGCACCTGCTTTGCCTCCTTCGGTGCCCATCCGCGCTTCGAAGTGGCCTTCGAGCGTACCGTCACCGAACTGCTGCAGGGCCGTGGTCTCAAAGATCTCGACGTGTTCGTGCCGCCCTCATTCGACAACGAGCAGGTGGCGGATCACCACAACCTCGAGACCCATTTCATCGACTCTTCGGGCCTTATCAGCTGGGATCTGTTCAAGCAGGATGCGGACTTCGAGTTCGCCGACTGGGACTTCCGAGGCACCTCGCAGGAGGAGTTCGACCACCTGATCGGCATCTTCCACGAGCTGGAGCAGCCGGTCTATATCGCCGACTACGAGCATCTGGGGGTCTACGCCTGCCGTATTCTGGTGCCGGGCATGTCAGACATCTATCCGGCCGAAGATCTGCTGTTGGCCAACAACAACATGGGCGCCAACCTGCGCGAAGTGATCCTGGCGCTGCCATCCCTTGATTGGGATGCCGAGCAGTATATGGCGTTGTTTGATCAACTGGATGAAGAGGGGCACGACGAGCGCACCCGTGTGCGCGAGCTGCTGGGCATCGCCGCTGCCAAGGGCACCGCGCTGCACACCCTGCGGGTGGGCGAGCTCAAAGCCATGCTGGCGCTGGCCGCCGGTGAGCTGGAGACGGCGCTGGATCTCATCGACTGGACCATGGAATTCAACCAGTCAGTGTTCACCGCCGAGCGAGCCAGCTACTACCGCGCCCTGCGTGCCTGCGTCGAGTTGTTCCTCGACGAGGAGCGGGATCCGGAGCAGTATCGCGCTGTCTTCACCCGTATGTATGGTGAAGAGACGCTGGCACAGGCATGGGCCAACGCCAGTGGCGAAGCGCGCTTCCACGGGCTGGAGGCGGCCGACTTGTCGCTCTCCCAGTTCCCGCAGCATCAGAAGCTGCTGGCGGCCTACGAGAAGCTGCAAAAAGCCAAGCGCGCCCACCACTGGGCGTAACCGTTGTGGTTGAGGGAGGGGCCGTGTGGCCCCTTCTGTTTATCGCGCGGTAGGATTGGTGATTTTTATTCCAAGATGAAATAAAAAACAAAAAATACCCCTAAGGGGGTTGATGAAGGGGCAGGGGATGTGCTGCCGAGCTGCAAAGATATCTTGCCAATACCAGCTTTACATGCATGCGAATAAATTCTTTAAAATCATTGCATTAAAAATATAGCATTTCTGTTTCAGCTGAAACCTGGTGTAAACTGGCGCAGCCGTTGCACTAAAATATTTGTAGTAAAATTACATTCGCTGTCTGATAAACTTGATCAATGTCAATTTTGGCCATTTGGGCCTTTGTTATCATTTCAACAGGCAAAACATTCAGGTAGAAAATAATTGAAAGCTGAATCCCCATTCGATTGTCTCAAGCCCGAAGCCATCGCTGCACTGGCTGAAGACATCACTTATGCCAAGGCCACCAAGCCGGCATACAAGGTCATTCCACTGGCCATTACCGCAGGCGCTTTCATCGCCATCGCGTTTATCTTCTACATCACTGTCACGACCGGTTCCGGTTCCATGTCCTGGGGCATGGCCAAACTCGTTGGCGGTCTCTGCTTCTCTCTCGGCCTTATTCTGTGTGTGCTGCTCGGTGCCGAGCTGTTCACCTCCACCACCCTGACGCTGGTGGCCAAGGCAGCCAATCGCATCAGCTGGGCTCAGTTGCTCAAGAACTGGGGTCTGGTCTACTTCGGTAACCTGATCGGCGGTTTGCTGATGGTGGCCCTCATCATCATGTCGGCGGAATATACTGCGGCGGATGGTCAGTGGGGTCTCAATGCCCTGAAAGTGGCCCAACACAAAATTCACCACACCTTCTTCGAAGCGGTGGCGCTGGGTATCCTCTGTAACCTGATGGTATGTCTTGCTGCCTGGATGGCCTTTGGTGCCCGCAGCGCGACTGACAAGGTAGTGGTGATGCTGCTGCCGGTTGCCATGTTCGTTGCATCAGGTTTCGAGCACAGCATCGCAAACATGTTTATGATTCCGGTTGGTATCGCTATCCACAGCGTGGCTAGTCCGGAATTTTGGCAGGCCATCGGCCAGGACCCGGCAACCTTTGCTGATCTGACCGTATCCAACTTCGTCCTACACAACCTCATCCCTGTTACCATCGGCAATATCATCGGTGGTGGCGTGATGGTTGGTCTGACTTACTGGTTTATCTTCCGTCGTCATCATTAAGGATGATTGCGGGATACTACATCAATACCGTGTGAGGTAATGAAAAATGGCAGAACTTAACGAACAGTTCCAAAAAGCATGGGAAGGCTTCGCGGCCGGTGAATGGCAGACCTCTGTCAACACCCGTGACTTCATCCAGAAGAACTACACCCCGTATGAAGGTGACGAGTCCTTCCTGGCTGGCGCGACCGAAGCGACCACCAAGCTGTGGGACAAGGTCATGGAAGGGATCAAAATCGAAAACCGCACTCATGCGCCGGTTGATTTTGATACTGACCTGCCCTCCACCATTACCGCACACGATGCCGGTTATATCGATCAGAGCCTGGAGCAGATCGTTGGTCTGCAGACTGACAAGCCGCTGAAGCGCGCCATCATCGCCAACGGCGGTATCAAGATGGTTAAAACTTCTTGCGAAGTGTACGGTCGTCAACTGGACCCGATGGTCGAGAAGATCTTCACCGAATACCGCAAGACTCACAACCAGGGCGTGTTTGACGTTTACACCAAAGACATCCTGAACTGCCGTAAGTCTGGTGTTATCACCGGTCTGCCGGATGCCTACGGTCGTGGCCGTATCATCGGTGACTACCGTCGTGTCGCTCTGTACGGTATCGACTTCCTGATGGCCGACAAACTGGCCCAGTTCAAGTCCCTGCAAGCTGACCTGGAAAACGGCGTCAACCTGGAAGCCACCATCCGTCTGCGCGAAGAGATCTCCGAGCAGCACCGTGCCCTGGCACAGATGAAGGTAATGGCTGCCAAGTACGGTTGCGATATCTCCGTACCGGCCAAGAACGCCAAAGAAGCCGTACAGTGGACCTACTTCGCCTACCTGGCGGCAGTCAAGTCCCAGAACGGTGCAGCCATGTCCTTCGGTCGTACCTCCAGCTTCCTGGACGTGTACATCGAGCGTGACCTGAAGAAAGGCGTGATCACCGAGCAAGAAGCCCAGGAGCTGATGGACCACATGGTCATGAAGCTGCGTATGGTTCGCTTCCTGCGTACCCCGGAATACGATTCACTGTTCTCTGGCGACCCGATGTGGGCGACCGAGACCCTGGCTGGTATGGGCGTTGATGGCCGTACCCTGGTCACCAAGAACAGCTTCCGTATGCTGAACACCCTGTACACCATGGGCCCGTCTCCTGAGCCGAACCTGACCATCCTGTGGTCCGAGCAGCTGCCGGTCGGCTTCAAGAAGTACTGCGCCAAGGTATCCATCGAGACCTCTTCTGTTCAGTACGAGAACGATGACCTGATGCGTCCGGACTTCAACAACGATGACTATGCCATCGCTTGCTGTGTGTCCCCGATGGTGATTGGTAAGCAGATGCAGTTCTTCGGTGCTCGTGCCAACCTGGCCAAGACCATGCTGTATGCAATCAACGGCGGTATTGACGAGAAGCTCAAGATCCAGGTTGGTCCTAAGACTGACATGGTGACCTCCGAGTACCTCGACTACAACGACGTGATGGATCGTCTGGATCACTTCATGGATTGGCTGGCCAAGCAGTACGTTGCTGCTCTGAACATCATCCACTACATGCACGACAAGTACAGCTACGAAGCCTCTCTGATGGCGCTGCACGACCGTGACGTATATCGCACCATGGCGTGTGGTATTGCTGGTCTGTCTGTTGCTGCTGACTCCCTGTCTGCCATCAAGTTTGCCAAGGTCAAGCCGATCCGTGACGAAGATGGCGTAGCCATCGACTTCGAAATCGAAGGCGAGTACCCGCAGTTCGGTAACAACGACGAGCGCGTTGATGATATCGCCTGTGACCTGGTTGAGCGCTTCATGAAGAAAATTCAGAAGCTGAACACCTACCGTGGCGCTGTTGCTACCCAGTCTGTTCTGACCATCACCTCTAACGTGGTATATGGCAAGAAGACCGGTAACACCCCGGATGGCCGTCGCGCTGGTGCTCCGTTCGGCCCGGGTGCTAACCCGATGCACGGTCGTGACCAGAAGGGTGCAGTTGCTTCCCTGACTTCCGTAGCCAAGCTGCCGTTCGCTTACGCTAAAGATGGTATCTCCTATACCTTCTCCATCGTTCCGAATGCACTGGGTAAAGATATGGAAGCCCAGAAAGCCAACCTGGCTGGCCTGATGGATGGTTACTTCCACCATGAGTCCAACCTGGAAGGTGGTCAGCACCTGAACGTTAACGTGATGAACCGTGAAATGCTGCTGGACGCCATGGAAAACCCGGAGAAATATCCGCAGTTGACCATCCGCGTATCCGGTTATGCCGTTCGCTTCAACTCTTTGACCAAAGAGCAACAGCAAGACGTCATCACCCGTACCTTCACCGCTTCTCTGTAATCGCTTATTGCTAAGCAAGAGTCGCAGTGACTAAAAACCGGCGCCAAGGCGCCGGTTTTTTTATGCGTGCGATTCAGGGCAGATGCTCGGCATACGGCGGTGATTACACCAACCCGATCCATGGCGAAGCCGTGGTGCAGATCTTCAAATCACTGGACGGGGATGCACATATCACCTCCATTACCCCGATCTGATTGGGTTGCGTGGCAATGCGGGAAGGGGGAATAACCTCCAATCGGTTTGCCTCAATACCCAGCAATAGAAAAGATGCCAGAGGGCCCGGAGTCTCTGGTATGCGGTCAGAATTACCTACTTATTGATTAATTTATTGATCTTGCTCAGGAAACTATCATCATCCTCTTTTTCTTATATGCCTTGCTCGCTAGGATAGTCGTTTGGAAATGGCCTCTTTGGAGTCATCTATGAGT
>NZ_JRGK01000327.1 GCF_000764645.1 Aeromonas finlandensis | reverse complement strand
GAGGTAGTGGGGAACAGCGAAACGGCACAGCAGAGGGAGAGGGGAGCACAAGGGCGCTCCCCACCGGATGTCGGGATTCAGTCGTCCTCGTCATCCTTCACTTCGCGGATCTTGTCCTTGTAGTTGGGCAACTGTTTTTCCAGCCGTTTCATGTCTTTGATGGCGTTGAGAAACAGACCGAGCAGGAACAGCAGCGGCAACCCTATCCACAGCCAGAGATTCATGGGATTTTCCTTTCGTCAGGACAGGTGGTGACATAACGGGTCAAAATGTCATCCAGGTTGGCCAATATGGTCGACTTGCCTTCAATATCCGCCTGTTGCAGGCAAAGCGCCAGTGCCGCGGGATCGAGCTGCTGTTCGCCGGACTCCAGCCCGAAGCTGATATGCCAGGGTTCATAGGCGACGCCGCTGCCTGCACCGACCGGTTTGGCATAAGGGAGGAAGAAGCCGAAGTCGCTCATATGGTCGCTGAGCCACTCGCTGAGATCTGCAAACCAGCCCCCGGCTTCATATTCCCACGGCTCCAGCGCCAGCCTGGTGTTGGCGGGCAGGCAGTCCGGGTCGTAGATGTCGAGATCGGTGCCCCAGTGGTGGCGACTGGTGCCCGGCAGGGCGCTCCAGCGCAGGATGGCGTGCAGCCGCTCCTCGTCGCTCAGTTGCAGGGCATCGATGGGCTGGCTGTTGGCATTGAGCAGTGGCCGCTCGCCACGCCACTTGCCATTCCAGATGGCGAGCTGGCGATCAAAACCGCGCCAGCTGGAAGCCGGTTGCAGATTGAAACCAGCGTGGGTGGCCGCCACCTGCATATCGTTGAAGGCCGCCGCGGTGGCAGCGGTCAGACGATGGGGGCCGCACCCCACCACAATAAGGTGGCTCTCTTCGAGCCCCAACAGTTGTTCTTGCGTCATACCAGCAATCTCTCGAGCACCCCTTGGTACATGTCGGCCAGCAGATCCAGATCGTCCGCCTTCACGCACTCGTTCACCTTGTGAATGGTGGCGTTGACGGGGCCAAGCTCAATCACCTCGGCGCCAGTGGGGGCGATAAAGCGCCCGTCGGAGGTGCCGCCGGTGGTGAGCAGGGCCGGTCGCTGACCGTTCACCGCCTCGATGGCCGCCACGGCCGCATCGAGCAGCGCGCCGGTATCGGTGAGGAAGGGCTGGCCGGAGAGGGTCCAGTCCAGCTGGTAGTCGAGACCGTGTTTATCCAGCAGGGCTTCGACCCGCTCGCGGATATCCATGTCGGTCAGTTGGGTACTGAAGCGGAAGTTGAACTGCACCTGCAGCTCGCCCGGAATGACGTTGGAGGCGCCGGTGCCGGCCTGAATGTTGGCTATCTGGAAGCTGGTGGGGGGGAAGTAGGCGTTGCCCTCATCCCACTCGGTGGCGGCGAGCTCCGCCAGCGCTGGCGCCGCTTTGTGAATGGGGTTGTCCGCCAGATGGGGGTAGGCGACATGGCCCTGCACCCCGCGCACCAGCAGATCACCGGTGATGGAGCCGCGTCGGCCGTTCTTCACCACATCCCCGACCACGGCGGTGGAGGAGGGCTCGCCGACGATGCACCAGCGGATCTTCTCGTGGCGGGCTTCCAGGGTATCGATCACCCGGGTGGTGCCATTGATAAAGGGCCCCTCTTCATCGGAGGTGATAAGGAAGGCAATCGACCCTGTGTGATCCGGATGCTCGGCCACGAAGCGCTCGACCGCCACCACCATGGACGCCAGCGAGCCCTTCATGTCGGCGGCACCACGGCCATAGAGCACGCCATCTTTGATGGTCGGCTCGAACGGCGGGGTGTGCCATTTGTCCAGCGGCCCGGCGGGCACTACGTCGGTGTGGCCAGCGAAGCAGAACAGCGGCCCCTCGCTGCCACGGCGGGCCCAAAGGTTGGTGGTGTCTTCAAATACCATGGGCTCGATGATAAAGCCCAGCTTGGCGAGGCGCTCCGCCATCAGGGTCTGGCACCCTTCATCGAGGGGGGTAACGGAGGGGCGGCGGATCAGATCCTTGGCCAGTGCGATGACATCCGACATCAGTTGTCCTTAGTTGTCCTTAACGGGAGAAGAGGGATTGGTAGTGATCAGCCTTGAACCCCAGAGTCAGTTCGCCGTCACGATCCAGCAGCGGGCGCTTGATCATCGCCGGGTGCTCCAGCAGCAGGGCGCGCGCCTTGGCGGTGTCGAGCCCCTGTTTGGCCTCATCCGGCAGGGCGCGGAAGGTGGTGCCACGACTGTTGAGCAGCGCTTCCCAGCCGAGTTTTGCCAGCCAGCGGTCGAGATCGTCCGGGTTCAGGCCGTCGGCGCGGTGGTCGTGAAAGCGGTAGTCGATACCGGCCTCATCCAGCCACTTGCGGGTTTTCTTGATGGTGTCGCAGTTCTTGATGCCATAGAGGGTGATGGCCATGGGGAGTCCTTCTCTTGTGGGCGCTGGCCGTGGCCGCGCCCGAAAATCCGAATCAACAGAGTGCAAGGGCCCGATTCTGGCATTGTGGCGATCTCATGGCAACGCTGATGGTCTGGAGTGAGGGGATTCTCGTGACTGGTCGCACCTGAACGGCGCTTTTGCTCAAGGTCAGGCGCTTTGCGGCGGGTGTGCCCGATGGGGCGGTTATTGCGGGAGAAGAGCAGCGGTTATTGCGGGAGAAAAAGAGAAAGGGCAAACGCCAGATAGCCAAAACGCGCCTGCGGGCGCGTTTTGGTTGGCATCATCGAGCACTGCAATCAGTGCAGGGTGGTCCACTCATGGTCAAAGACCCGGGCCCGTTCCCAGGGTGCATCAGGCAGGCTGGAAGAGAGGCCAGTGTATTTGCCCACGTCGTCCACCACGATGGCGGAGAGGATCGGCAGGTTGTTTTCAGTGCAGTACATGCGGATGCGCTGCAGCAGGGTGCGCAGTTCATCCTGGCACTGCTCCAGCCCGGCCTGCTTGGCCAGTTTGGAGTAACGAATGGTAGTGCGTTCCTTTGCAGACTCGACGAGGATGTCCCACAGCTTGTAGTCGCAGGTCGAAGCACCTGCGGTGGCTTGGCTTGTCATAACTCTCTCCGGCGCGAAATGGTCGCTATATGTCGAAGCGCATCTTCGCCACTTCGGCGCCGTCATATGTTGATCCAACGCAAAAAAGAGGGGAGTCGCGTCACACAATTCCCGGATAAGGGCCGAGAAAGGTTTTTTGGTAGTTGAAATAGCGAGAATTTGTTACATTACCGACATATTATGCTAATGAAGCACGGTGACGGCACCTTTATTGATAGGGATCAAAGGCAAACAGTGGTCAGAACACTAGATTTCGCTCTTCGATAAATTTATCAGGAGTGAATATTGGAACTTCTATTCGTCTTGCTTGTTCTGGTCGTCGTGGTCTACGGCATTATCAAGGATTACAACCCGCAGGCGGTGCTGGCGCTGGCGGGCATGGCCATTTTTGCGGTGGCCTACTGGCTGGGGCTGCACCCCATTCTCCCCGCGGACAAGAGCACCGGCTTCGCCCTGTTCGACCTGTTCGAAGTGTTCAAGGGGATCTTCTCCTACCGCGCGGCGGGGCTGGGCCTCACCATTATGGCGGTCGCGGGCTTTGCCACCTACATGTCCCATATCGGTGCCTCCCAGGCGCTGGTGCGGGTGGCGGTCAAACCGGTAGCGGGCATCCAGTCCAGCTACCTGATGCTCTCCATCTGCTATCTGGTGGCGGTATTCGTCTCCCTGTTCGTCACCTCCGCCACCGGCCTTGGCCTGCTGTTGATGGTCACCATGTATCCGGTGATGCGTAACCTCGGCATCAGCCCGGCCTCCGCCTGTGGCGTCATCGCCACCTCCCAGGCGTTCGAGATTGGTCCGACCCAGACCAACGCCATCTTCTCCGCCGGTCAATCCGGCATGGATCCGACCAGCTACTTTGTCGATTACCAGATCTGGCTGGTGGCCCCCATGCTGCTGGTGACCATGGTGCTGCACTTCTTCTGGCAGCGTCACTGCGATCGCAAGGATGGCTGGGATCCTGCCCTGCATCGCGGTGATCACGCCGAGCTGGACGAGCAGGGCGCCGACAGCGTGCAGGCGCCCACCTGGTATGCCCTGCTGCCGATCATCCCCTTCGTGCTGATGATGACCTTCTCCAAGCTGCTGGTGAGCGACATCAAGATGAGCGTGGAGGTGGCCATGCTGCTGTCGGTCTTTATCGGCATGCTGTGTGAGCTGCTGCGTAGCCGCTCGGTGCGCACAGCCATGGCCGGGCTGTCGAGCTTCCTCGATGGCATGGGCAAGGTGTTTGGCCCTGTGGTGGCGCTCATCGTCTGTGCCGAGCTGTTTGCCGAATCCCTCAAGGCCATCGGCGCCATCGATACCTTGCTGCACTCTGCCAGCAATGCCGGGATCGGCAGCGGTCTGATGACGCTGGTGATGGTGGCGCTGATCATGGTGGCGGCTGTCATCATGGGCTCAGGCAACGCGGCGTTCCTCAGCTTCTCGACCCTGGCACCGGCGGTGGCGGCCAAGTTTGGCGTGCCTGCGGTGACCATGCTGCTGCCGATGCAGCTCGCCTCCAGTATTGGTCGCACCATCTCCCCCATCGCGGCGGTGCTGATCGCCTGTGCGGGGATCGCCAAGGTGTCGCCCTTTACCGTGGTCAAGCGCACCAGCGTGCCGATGGCGGGGGCGCTGGTGACGGCGTTGACCCTCAACTATCTGCTGTTCATGTAGTGCTGCTGGGTATGTAGTGGTATTTGGAATTTACCGGTCGGGCGGGCGGCATGGCTGCCCGCCTTTTTCTCACTGTGTCGCATTGTTGCAATAAACGATCGGCCATCAACGCTGATTGTTGCATGGAGAAGATAATGACAGTTGTAAAGAGCCCGTTTTCCCTCGATAGCTATCTGGCCGACTTGGCCCCGCTCATCAATCTCGATTGCGGCACCCGCACCCCGGCCGGGGTGGCGAAAGTGGCCGACATCATGACCGAGAAATATCAGGCCATCGGCTGGCAGGTGACCCGCCACCAGTTCGCCGCCGAGTGTGGCCCCTGCCTCGAGATCACCAATGCGCCGGGGGCCGATCACTACGACGTGATGCTGTGTGGTCACATGGATACCGTCTTCCCCGAGGGGACGGCGGCCAAGCGCCCGCTGAAAATCGAGGGCAATCAAGCCTTTGGCCCCGGTGTGTCGGACATGAAGAGCGGCCTGCTCTCTATCTGGTACGCCCTGAAAGAGATGGACCCGGCATTGCTTGCCAAGCTCAAGGTGCTGGTCTGCTACAACTGCGACGAAGAGATTGGCTCCCCCTGGTCGAAAGATTGGCTGGTGGAGAAGGCCAAACAGAGCGGGTGCGTGCTGGTGGCCGAGGCAGCCCGTCCCAACGGGGATCTCATCAGCGCCCGCAAGGGCAATGCCAAGTACCGCATCACCTTCCACGGCAAGGCGTCCCACGCCGGTTCGGCCCTGACCGAAGGGGTCTCCGCCATCACCGAGCTGGCGCACTGGGTGCTGGCCATCAACGAGCAGGTCAACATGACCACGGGCACCACCATGAACGTCGGCGTGGTACAGGGCGGTACCGGCGTCAACGTGGTGCCGGACTTTGCCGAGGCGATCGTGGATTTGCGCTTCTGGAGCAACGAAGAGGCCGCTGCGGTACACGACCGCCTTACCTTTATGGCCAACAACCCCTTCCTCGCGGGCTGTCGGGTCGAGGTTGATCGCCAGACCTTCAAGCCAGCGATGCGCCCGAGTGGCGACACCGAGGCGCTGATGGCGCTGGTGGAAGTAGCAGCCAAAGAGGAGGGGATCCCCTTCAACTGGCTGGAGGCCGGTGGCGGTTCGGATGCCAACTTCACCGCCGCTGCAGGTGTGCCGTCGCTGGATGGCTTCGGCCCCATGGGGGGCGGCTTCCACTCGGAGGCGGAGTTCCTGTTGCTCGACAGCATCGAGCCGCGCATCCGCCTGCTGCAGCGGGTGCTGGGCAAGCTGGCGAAATAAGCCGGTTTATCCCTTGTTCGGGTCGTTATGGGCCCGTTCAAAATTGGTCCGCTTAAACCCAAGCGGGAGGCTGCTGCCTCCCGTTTTTTTATCTCGATTTTTCGTGCGTCCTTGAACGAGCGGGCCAGATAGCTTGGGGCCGTTACCCCTGCGGTTCGGCCAGATAGGCCAGATAGGCCAGATGATCCTGCCGCGCCACCTGCCAGCCATCAAGGCGCAATGGGGCGGCAAAGCCCGGGCCGTCGGTCACCATGGTGTGGTACTCCCCCTGCTCGCCGCAGGCATCGAAGCACTCGCGCTCGGCCAGTTGCTGCAATTCCACGAGGGTGGCTGCATCGAGGGTGCGTCCAGCCCACTCGGGGGCCAGCACCCGGGTATCGACGCAGGAGAGGTGGGCGACGATGCCGCGCGCCAGCATATCCGCCAGCAAGGCCTGGCGGGATTGCTGCCAGAGCGGGGTGTGGACGGTGAGCCTCAGCGGCTGGCAGCGTTCGCGGATCCAGTTTGGTGCGCCCCCTACGCTGTCGATATCGCCGGTGACCACGCCGTCGAGATTCCACTCCTGCTGCAAGCGACTCAGCGCCGTCTCATAACTCTGCTCGAACGGCGCTTCGATGGTGACCAGCAGATGGGGCAGCCCGAGGGCTGCCGCCTGACGGCGCACCAGCTGCAAGGGGTGAGCGAGAAATCGGGGCTCTGGCGGGGCAAAGGTGGCCAGTGCCACCACCTGATGACCCGCAGCACGGGCATGACAGAGGGCCAGCATGGCATCTTTGCCACCGCTCCAGAGCAGGATGACGCGAGACATGAATGAGATTCCAATGGTGAACGATGGGGCATGCTACCCAGCGGTGGGGGCACAGGTAAAGGCTTAGTATCTGGAAATGGCGGCTGGAAATAGCAGCGGGGAAATTGTTGGGGTCACAGAGCGGAGAAAAAAGCAGGCCCCCGGAGCGGGGGCCTGTGTGGCAATGGCGTGCTAAACGCGATTGCGATTAGAGCAAAATGGTGGTCAGCAGATAACCCACGGCACTGGCGCTGCTCACCCCGATCAGCCCCGGAATGATGAAGCTGTGGTTGATGATGAACTTGCCGATGCGGGTAGTGCCGGAGCGGTCGAAACCGATACAGGCCAGATCGCTCGGGTAGGTCGGCAGCACGAAGTAACCGTAGCTGGCCGGCAGGAAGGCGATCAGCAGTTTCGGCTCCACGCCCAGCGCCAGACCCATGGGGGCGATGGCGGTCAGGGCGGCGGCCTGGCTGTTTACCAGCTTGGAGATGAGGAACAGCACCAGGGCATAGGTCCAGGGCTGGGCCTGTACCACGTGGGCCAGGGTCTCTTTGAGCAGCGGCATATGAGCCTGGAAGAAGGTCTCACTCATCCATGCCACCCCGAATACGGAGAAGATGGCGACCATGCCTGCCTTGAAGACGGCACCGTTGGAGATATCACCCGGCTTGACCTTGCAGCGCATCAGGATGATGGCACCGGCGATCAGCATCATCATCTGGATAACCAGGTTCATGGAGAGCGGGCCTGTCTTGTCCTTGATGGTGAATACCGGACGCAGACCTTCGTTGGCACCGAGCAATACCACGGCAGCGATGGCGGCGAAGAAGATCCAGGTAGACCAGTAGGCCTCTTTCGGGAACTTGGTGTTGAGCAGGGTTTCACCACCGCCGTAGATGAAGTCGCGTTGCTCCGGGTCTTTGATCTTGGCCTGGAACTCTTCGTCCTGGTCCAGATCCTTGCCGCGACGCAGGCTCCACAGGGCCGCCATGACCACACCGGTCAGGGAGGAGGGGATGGCGATCATCAGGATGTCGAGCAGGCCGTAAGCCTGACCAATGCCGTGACCGGCCGCCAGAATGGAGACCATGGAGACCACGGCAACGGAGACCGGGGAGGCACAGATCGCCATCTGGGAGGCAACGGATGCCACGGCCATCGGACGCTCGGGACGGATGTTCTTCTGCAGCGCGATGTCAGCGATGATGGGGAACATGGTGTAGACCACGTGGCCGGTACCGCACAGGAAGGTGAGGGTCCAGGTCGTCAGCGGCGCCAGAATGGTGATGTATTGCGGGTGACGGCGCAGCAGGCGCTCGGCCACTTGCATCATCAGGTTGAGGCCACCGGCAGTCTGCAGGGTGGCGGCACAGCCGATCACCGCCAGAATGGTCAGCATCACCTGAACCGGCGGTTCGCCCGGTACCAGACCGAAGACGAAGGTCAGCAGGAAGAGACCGATACCACTGATGAGGCCAAGTCCCATGCCACCAAAGCGGGTACCCAGCAGCAAGCAGCCGAGTACCACTAAAAATTCCATCAAGATCATTCCAATACCTCGTGTGATTCAACCCATATTGCCGCGGGTAGCCTGAACCATGAATTGTCATTGTTTGTTTTATTTAGCCCAAAAGGGTTAGTTGCTATTCTGCTCCCCCATATAGGTGAAAAAATTGAGTTACTTCAATAACTCGATGAATTTTTGATTAAACCACTTAAAAACCACTTACTGATAATGATGTTATTTTTCGAGCGCTGGATGGTATCACATGGGGCTAACCACTATGAGGAGGCCATGGCGCAGAGCAGGGCGGGGGCCAAGGTGCCAGGGAGAGTGGAGAAAAGGGCCCGGATCCGGCAAGAAGAGCCACCAAAAGCAGACCCTCGCTCCATCTTTACCAGCAACTCATGACTTAGGCTGCTCTGCTCAGTTGCCAAGCAGATAGCGTCGCTGATACTCCTCGCTCAGCTGTGCAATATCGAGTTTGGCAATGGCCTGCGCCACCCGTTGCTGCAACGCCTGCTGATCGGGGCGAAACATGATGTGCAGGCTCTTGTGTTCAAGGATCCTCGGGTGAAACTGCAATCCGGCGCTGCTCAGCTTGCTGTCGTGATGGATCAGCCAGTGAAAGACATCCCGGTCGATAATCGCCAGATCGAGTCGGTCGCGCTGCAATTTGCGCAGGTTGAGCACGTCCGCATCGACAGCGGCGGTGTTGAGGCGTTTGCTGGCCATCAGGGCATCGAATTCCGGGGTGTTGATGTACCCCTCCACCACGCCGATCCGGTAGGGGGCGAGATCCGTGAGCTGCTGCCAGAGGATGGGGGCGCCTGCCCGCTGCGCCATGCCCAGCACGCTGTCGCCTACGCTGGGGGAGCTGCGCCACAGGGTCGGCAGGGTATCGGAGAGGTATTCGGGAAAATAGCCGCTGTAGGGTTGGGTGGGATCGGCCGCCAGCCGCACCGCCCGCTGCCAGGGGTAGAAGTCGAATGTCACCTCCAGTCCCGCCTCGGCAAAGGCGCGCTTGACGATATGCCCGGTGAGGCCGCCATCAGGCAGGCTCTGGCTGGTGTAGGGGGGCCACTCCAGGGTGGTCAGACGAATGGGTTCGGCCCACAGTTGAACAGGCATGCAGAACAGCAGTAGCGAGAGCAGCAGGCGATATCCCATAGGCGACCAGTTCCTTGTGCCGATTGATACTGAGTATCACCCATAACGGTGACAATAAAAAAGCCGACCCACAGGTCGGCTTTTGCAATGCAGTGGCAAGATGCCGCTGATCAGAACTCGGCGGTACGCGGAGTACGCGGGAACGGGATCACGTCGCGGACGTTGCCCATGCCGGTCACGTAGACCACCAGACGCTCGAAGCCCAGACCGAAGCCGGAGTGCGGCACGGTACCGAAGCGACGCAGGTCGCGATACCACCAGTAATCTTCCTTGTTCAGGCCCATCTCGGCCAAGCGGGCATCCAGCACGTCCAGACGCTCTTCACGCTGGGAACCACCGATGATCTCGCCGATCCCCGGTGCCAGTACGTCCATCGCGGCAACGGTCTTGCCGTCGTCGTTGAGGCGCATGTAGAAGGCCTTGATATCTTTCGGGTAGTTCTTAACCACCACCGGAGACTTGAAGTGCTCCTCGGCCAGATAGCGCTCGTGCTCGGAGGAGAGGTCGATACCCCAGGAGACCGGGAACTCGAACTTCTTGCCGCAGTTCTGCAGCACTTCGATGGCGTCGGTGTAGTCGATCTGGGCGAAGTCGGAGGAGACGAAACGCTCCAGACGCTCGATGGCATCCTTGTCGACGTGCTGGGCGAAGAACTCCAGATCGTCGCGACGCTCGGTCAGTACGGCATTGAAGACGTACTTCAGCATGGCTTCGGCCAGTGCGGCGTTGGCAGCCAGATCGTTGAAGGCCACTTCCGGCTCAACCATCCAGAACTCGGCCAGGTGACGGCTGGTGTTGGAGTTTTCGGCGCGGAAGGTCGGGCCGAAGGTGTAGACCTTGGAGAGGGCGCAGGCATAGGTTTCGGCGTTCAGCTGGCCGGATACGGTCAGGAAAGCCTCTTTGCCAAAGAAATCTTCGTTGTAGTCCACCTTGCCGGCGTCGGTGCGCGGCAGGTTTTCCATGTCCAGAGTGGAGACGCGGAACATCTCGCCAGCACCTTCGGTGTCAGAGGCGGTGATGAGCGGGGTTGCAACCCAGAGGAAACCCTCTTCGTGGAAGAAGCGGTGAATGGCTTGCGCCAGACAGTGACGAACGCGGGTCACGGCGCCAACGATGTTGGTGCGCGGGCGCAGGTGAGCCTGTTCACGCAGGTATTCGATGCTGTGGCGCTTGGCGGCCATCGGGTAGGTGTCCGGATCTTCGACCCAGCCGACGACCTTCACGTCGGTCGCCTGCAGTTCGAAAGCCTGGCCGTTGCCCTGAGAGGCAGCAACCACGCCGGTCACTTCCACGGAACAGGCAGTGGTCAGACGCAGCACTTCATTCTCGTAATTGGCCAGGGTATTGGGAACAACCGCCTGTACCGGATGGAAACAGGAGCCATCGGATACGGCCAAAAATGAGATCCCCGCCTTGGAATCACGGCGAGTCCGGATCCACCCTTTGACTGTTTGGGTGGTGCCAACCGCATATTTACCGGTCAGCACATCTACTACGGATGCGTGCGTCATCGAAATATTGTCTCCAGCTTGTTCTTGCAGCGCTATGGGTCTGGCCCGGGCAATCATTGGCCCATCATGGCAGACTAAGCCGCTAATCTTACCCGCGCGGGTTTGATAAACAAGCAAAAATGTCGGACTCTGGTGGGGTTTTCAGCATGGTTCACTCAACAAGAGTGTCACGGGTGCAGGAGCGGTGGATGAAAGATAGGCGACATGGGCCAGATTGGCTGACATGGCTGTTGCAGGGGCTGGTGCTGATCTGCTGGGGCGGCTTTATCGTGCTGCTTTCGCTTTATCACTATGCCCGCCCCGAGGTGGCCTACGGTTTTCTGGTCTACGGCGGGATCAAGGTGCGCACCAGCTGGGATCCCCAGTTTACCCCCTGGCTGGTGCACGGACTTTGGGGATGCAGCCTCCTGACGCTGGCTGTGCTGTTGCTGGAGCGCAAGCGCAGTCGTCGCCGGGATGACTCCCTGCACGTCAATCTGGCGATCCTGCTGCTGGTGCTGATCGCCGGTCTGCTCTTCTACTACGTCGGTTAATCGACCCCGCTCAGTGGGGCTGATCCGGCTCCTGCCTGCTTGCCTTGGGGCGTTTGCCGAGTTGGCGCTCCACGCTGTCGAGCATCTGGTTGTAGGCCATGGCCACCCGGCCAATTTCGTCCCCGTCATCGCCCTCGATCCGGTGGCTGAAGTCATGCAGATCCGTCGCCTCTTCTATTGAGCGGGTCAATTGGTTGAGGGGGCGCACGATCCAGGTGCGGATGACCCAGAGGGTCAGCAGCAGCCCCATCCCGAAGATGCCGGTGAGAATAAGCGCCGAGGTGAGGATATTCTGCTCGACCCGGGTAAAGAGGGCGTCGAGGGAGTAGTCAAAGCGCACCGCACCCAGCACGGTATTCTCTGGCACCAGATGGCAGCTGGTGCAATCGGTGCCGCGAAAATCCTTCTTGGCCAGCAGCGGTCGGGTCACCACCAGACGGCTATGCATGCCGTTATGCACCACCTCCAGGCTCCCTTTGCCCGCCAGTGCCTGCTCATCGTACTCATCCTTGCCCTGCTCCATTGCGCGCCCCGGCCCGTACTGTTTGCTCACCGCCTCGCCACGGACGATGCGGGCATCCTCAACATGGGCATGGTCGAGAAACTTGCCGCGCAGGGTATCGCGAGCATCCATCTTGCCGGTCAGCATCAGCATGTTGAGGCCGTCGAAGTAGGCTTCGGTCTGCTCGCTGCTCTGCTCCTTGATGAGGGTCAGGATGAGGTCGCGTTCGCGCACCGCCTGATAGGCCGCCGAGAAGACCAGTACCATGGAGAAGATGAAGAGCAGGAAGAAGTTGATTTTTGCAGTAATGGAGAGGCGCATGAGCAATCTTTCTGGATGGTAAAACCGCAGCAGTTTACCCCTCTTGGCGCTTCAGGTCTGGTGTTTTGCTCACATTCCGGCAAGTGCATGCGCAGTGAGGTGAATAAACTTGCCCTCTTTATATATCAAATGGGTATGCCACAGACGGGCGACCGGTGAGGCCGCCCGCGATCTGTTTTAAAACTCACCCTCGGCAATCGCCCGGCTGATGGCGCCGGTCAATACCCGCAGCTCCTCGGGGGTGATGACGAAGGGTGGCATCAGATAGACCAGCTTGCCAAAGGGGCGGATCCAGGCGCCAAGCGATACAAACTTGCGCTGAATGCGCGCCACATCCACCCGCTCTTTCATCTCCACCACCCCGATGGCGCCAAGTACCCGCACGTCAGCCACTGCCGGGTGGAGGGTCAGCTCCACCAGCTCGGTACGCAGCTGGTGCTCGATGGTGCGCACCCGCTCCTGCCACGGCGAGGCGAGCAGCAGATCGATGGAGGCGTTGGCCACCGCGCAGGCGAGCGGGTTGCCCATAAAGGTGGGGCCGTGCATAAAGACGCCCGCCTTGCCGTCACAGATGGTGCGGGCAACATGCTCGGTGGTGAGGGTCGCCGAGAGGGTGAGATAGCCGCCGGTGAGCGCCTTGCCCAGACACATGATGTCGGGGCTGATCCCCGCCCAGTCGCAGGCAAACAGCTGGCCGGTGCGACCAAAGCCGGTGGCAATCTCGTCGGCAATCAGCAGCAAACCGAACTCGTCGCACAGGGCGCGCACCCACTGCAGGTAGCGGGGGTGATAGAAGCGCATGCCGCCTGCACCCTGCACAATGGGTTCGAGCACGATGGCGGCAATCTCTTCGTGGTGATCGGCCACCAGCGTTGCCAGCTCCACCACGCACTGCTCGTCCCACTCGGCGTGGAAGCGGCAGCTGGGAGCTTCGACAAAGTAATGCTCGGGCAGGAACCCCTTGTAGAGCTCATGCATGCCGCCATCAGGGTCACAGACGCTCATGGCGCCGAAGGTGTCGCCGTGATAACCGCCGCGCAGGGTGACAAATTTGGCTTTTGGGGTGCCTTTGCTGTGCCAGTACTGCTGGGCCATCTTGAGCGCCACTTCCACTGCCACCGAACCGGAATCGGCCAGAAAGACCCGATCCAACCCTGCCGGGGTGATCTCCACCAGTTTGCGGCAGAGCTCGACCGCCGGGGCGTGGGTCAGGCCGCCAAACATCACGTGGGACATCTTGCCGAGCTGGGCGGTGGCGGTGGCGTCCAGTTCCGGCACCTGATAGCCGTGCACGCAAGCCCACCAGGAGCTCATGCCATCCACCAGTTCGCGGCCGTCGCTGAGGGTAATGGTCACCCCTTTGGCGCTGGCCACTTCATAGCAGGGGAGGGGGTGGGTGAGGGAGGTATAGGGGTGCCAGATGTGGTGCAGGTCGAATTCTTGATTGGTCATTTGTTGTTCTGTTGTCAATTGGTTTGATCTGGTCGGTGTTGACAGTCTACGCGTGCTCTCTACACTAGCCAACAATTTCAGCCACTTGGCTCTGCGCATCACCATGAGCGCGCGGGCCCGGCGGCGGGTTTTGTGGCCGTCCATCCCAGGATGGCGGGCGCAGGATCCCACTAATAACAACCGGAAGCCATGTATGAATGCTCTCACCGCGGGCGGTCACGCCCTTCGTCATGACTGGACTCTCGCCGAGGTTCAGGCCCTGTTTGCCCTGCCGTTCAACGATCTGCTGTTTCAGGCCCAGAC
>NZ_JRGK01000326.1 GCF_000764645.1 Aeromonas finlandensis | reverse complement strand
CGCGCAGCTCGACCACCACGGTCACCTTCTTGCCGTTGTTGGCGGCATCGATGAGGGAGTGGATGATCCGCGACTTCTTGGCGACCCGGTAGATATTGATGCGAATGGCACTCACCACCGGATCGAACGCCGCCTGGCGTACCAGCTCGGTGAAGTGGTGGAACTTGTGGTACGGGTAGTAGAGCAGAATATCCTGCTTGGTAATCGCATCGAAGGCGTTGACGAAGCCGTCAAAATCGCTGCAATCAAGAGCCGGTAGCTTGGGGTTTTCCAGATAGTCACGGCCCACGTTGGGGAAGCCGATGAAATCCTTGAAGTTGTGATAGCGGCCGCCCGGCATGATGGCGTCGTAGGAGCTGATCTGCAGCTTGAGCTTGAGGAAGCTTATCATGGCGGCGGGCATCTCCCGCTCGTAGACGAAGCGCACCGGCATGGCGGTGAGGCGTTGCTTCAAGCCATCACTCATTTTGTCGACCAGGCTCAAGTCCAGCTGGTCGGAGAGATCATATTCGGCATCCCGGGTCAGCTTCACCGCATAGGCGGCAATCTCGTCGTAGTCGAAGAAGCCTTTGAAGATCTCGTCGAGACAGAAGCGGATGACGTTATCCAGAATGATGATCTGCTTCTTGCGGCGGGTCCCTTCCGGCGGCAGCTGGAAGAAGCGGGGCAGGTCGTCGGTCGGCACTTCCACCAGGGCGTACTGGATCACCTGACCGTTCTTTTTCATCTCGATGGCCAGATAGGTGTACTCATCCTTGAGGAATTTGACCGGATTGACCTCCTTGTTGAGCAGGATCGGGATGATGTGGCGCAGCACCTTCTCCTTGAAGAAGACCCGCAGCCACTTCTGGATCGCGTCGGAGAGCTGGTTTTCGTTGACCAGGAAGATGTTGTGGCGGGCCAGCGCAATCAACAGCTCCTTGTAGGTGTTGTCGAACGCTTCGCCAAGGGCCATCACCTTCTGCTGGATGGCGCGCAGCAGCACCTTGGCTTCATCGTCACCGCCATGTACTTCGTTGATGAGGATACGGCGCTTGACGTCCGACACCCGCACCTTGAAGAACTCATCCTGGTTGGAGGAGAAGATTCCCAGAAAACGGACTCGCTCGATGAGGGGCACCGTCTTGTCCATTGCTTCTTGCAACACCCGTTCATTGAATGAGAGCCAGCTCAGCTCTTTCTCTTCATACTGCTTGTCGGTGCTCATGTTGTGCCTCTGTTTCAGGTCGCGTCTGCGCGGCAGTTATGGCGTTAATATATGACAAATAAATGACAAGGTTGTTACTGCTCGCTGAACGCCTCGTCGATGTCGACCACCAGATCGTCGGAGAGGGATTCCAGCGCAGTGATCAGGTCATCCATGGCGAGCCCGTCGGGCAGGGCAACCAGCGCATGGGCATAGAAGAGCGGGGCGCCGGAGTGGGGTGCCGGTTCACAGCCGGTGGTGAGGTCGGCCACGTTGATCTCGAGCTGGCGCAGGATGCTGGCCACTTCATGGACGATGCCGGGGCGGTCGTTGCCGGTTACCGTCATCATCACCTGATGGGCCGGTTCGGCGGTGGGTGTCCCTTCGGCAAAGCTGATGGTCAGACCCGGCAGCAGGGCCAGCGCTTCGCACAGGCTGCGATAGTGCTCATCGGGCACGGAGACATGGAGGATACCGGCAAACTGGCCCGCCAGTTCGCTCATGGCGCTGCCCAGCCAGTTGCCCTGCTCGCGGCTGATGACGGCCGCCAGACTCTCGACGATCCCGGGTTTGTCTGCACCGATCACGGTGACCACCAATTGCTTTTGCATCCTGCTCTCCTTGAAATTGGAATTCTTGCTCGATCCCCATTGTGCCTGCTGTGGCTGGTCATATGAACCCCCGCCTGCTGGCAAATAGATAAAAAGACGGGACTTTTACACTTTCCATACGCTTGTCTGCTGCCTTGCTCCGTGGCGGCTGTGGTAAAGTTATCCCCCCTTTCGTGTTGTGAACTGGATCGTGCTCTCATGAATACCCTTGTCGTATCGGGATTGCTGTTGCTGGCGCTGCTTGTGCTGGCGATCTTCTGGAGCAGAGGCAGACAGCAAAAGCATCTGCCCTACGATGTGCAGGAGACCCTGTTCAGCCCCGCCGAGCGATCGTTCCTCGGGGTACTGGACCTGGCGGTGGGTGACAAGGCCCGGGTCTTTGCCAAGGTGCGGGTGGCCGATGTGCTGACGCCGCAGGCCGGGATCGGCAAAAGCAAATGGCAGCAGCACTTCAACAAGATCAGCGCCAAGCATTTCGACTATCTGCTTTGCCACCCCGCTGATCTCTCCTTTATCTGCGCTATCGAACTCGATGACAGCTCCCACCGTCATCAGAAGCGCAAGGCACGCGACCTCTTTCTGAAAACCGCTTGCGACAGCGCCGGTCTGCCGTTGTTGCAGATCCCGGCAAGTGCCAGCTATCTGGTGGAAGAGCTGCGCGAACAGATCCTGCCGCTGCTGGTCAAGCCCAGTGAGCCGCTGGTAGAGGATCTGCCGCACGGGGCGCGTCGCGAGCCGACGTTCAACCCCCTGCTGCTGGACGGTGTGGATGTCGGTGCCGGAATGCGTGGCCGCACTGCCCATGCCGAAGCCATCTCGCCCGCGTCGTTCCACGAGCCTGTCATGCAGGCCAAGGGGATGGTTGAGGCCTCACAGAGTGAGGGTGAGCTGGTCGATGGTCTGTTCGCCGATGTGGAGGATGACGAGGAGCATGAGGTTCAACACTGCCCCCGTTGTGATGCGCCGCTGGTAGAGCGGGAGGCGAAAAAAGGTCCACACGCTGGTCGACTCTTTCTGGCTTGCAGCCGTTTTCCCGAGTGTCGTTACGCGGCGCCGCACCATCATAACCACCACTGAGCTCGCCTCACTGTGTTGCATGCTGCCCTCTGACGAGGGCAGCATCTCCTGCTGACTGCCCTCCCTTTTACCGGTAAAAATCATCGGTAAAAATTTATTTAATATCCCTTTTATGTTGATAAACTAAATTTTGACAATGCGTCGGAATTTTGGCACTTTGCGTGTTAAAAATGAAGACAGTCAACAACTGTTTCATTGCTAAATAAAACAATAAGTTAGTTTAGGCTATCACGAGGGATGGATATGATAGAGATGGGCGTGTTGATTGTTGATGCCGATGCGCAGCGGCGCCAGCAGTTGGGAACAGTGCTCTCGTTTATGGGGATCCCGTGGCAAGAGGTGGCGCAAAGCGATCTGGATGTGGCCATCGAATCCTCCGGCCCGCTGCAAGGGGTGCTGGTGGGTGAACTGACCGGACGTCCCTTGTCAGAGCTGCTGTCTGCCTTCCCCCGTACGCCGTTTCTCTCGCTGGTTGAGGCGGATCTGCCCAACAGCAACTTCATCGGGGTGGCGCTCTCGCCCTTTACCTATGAATCCCTCACCCGCCATCTGCACTTCTGTCAGGCGTTTGTCTCCTTGCATCCCCGTCAGCAGACCCATGACAAGGGTCAGGCCCTGTTGCGCTTGCTGGTAGGCAAAGGGAAGGGGATCCAGGAGGTGCGCCGCCTCATCAGTCAGGTGGCCGAGACCGATGCCAACGTGCTGATCCTCGGCGAGTCCGGTACCGGCAAAGAGGTGGTGGCTCGCGCTATCCATGAACTCTCTTCCCGAAGTCAAGGCCCCTTTGTGCCCATCAACTGCGGCGCCATTCCTGCCGAACTGCTGGAGAGCGAACTGTTTGGCCACGAGAAGGGGGCGTTTACCGGCGCCATCGCGGCCCGTCGTGGTCGCTTCGAGTTGGCGCAGGGGGGCACCCTGTTCCTCGACGAGATCGGCGACATGCCGATGCCGATGCAGGTCAAACTGCTGCGGGTGCTGCAGGAGCGGCTGTTCGACAGGGTTGGTGGCGGCAAGCCCATTCAGGCCGATGTGCGCATCATTGCGGCCACCCACCGGGATCTGGAGGCGATGATCCGCACTCAGGGTTTCCGCGAAGATCTCTATTACCGACTCAATGTCTTCCCGATTGAGACGCCGCCGCTGCGGGATCGCATCGACGACATTCCGCTGTTGTTGCAGGAGTTGCTCAATCGCCATGCCGAGCAGCACCACGGCTTTATCAGGCTGACCCAGCGTGCCCTGGAGTCGTTGATGCAGTACCCTTGGCCCGGCAACGTGCGCGAGCTCTCCAACCTGCTGGAGCGACTGCTGATCCTCTACCCGCACCAGATCGTCGATGTGGCCGATCTGCCGAGCCGTTATCGCATGCTGCCGAGCGAGCCACGGGATGAGCGGCTGACCGAGATGGATGAGCGGGATGCGCTGGCGGCGGTGTTCCAGGATCCGCCAGAGCTGGATCACCCCCTCGCCTCGGCTCGTACCATGCAGTTGCCAGAGGAGGGGGTCAACCTCAAAGAGATGTTGGCCGACCTCGAAGTGGAGCTGATCCGCCAGGCGCTGGAGTCTCAGGACGGGGTGGTGGCCCGCGCCGCCGATCTGCTCGGCATGCGCCGTACCACCCTGGTGGAGAAGATGAAAAAATATGGGATGAGCAAGGACGTCTGAGGGTCAAAGCCTTGACGCTAATGCGTAATCTATTGTTTTAATTCATATAATTTAGTGGCATGGAAATTGAATAACCTGACCCAATAGCCAGTTTGAGGTCAGC
Organism: Aeromonas finlandensis; assembly: GCF_000764645.1. Classification (GTDB taxonomy): domain Bacteria; phylum Pseudomonadota; class Gammaproteobacteria; order Enterobacterales; family Aeromonadaceae; genus Aeromonas; species Aeromonas finlandensis. The sequence continues at coordinate 8,693 of NZ_JRGK01000326.1, read as the reverse complement.
TTTATGACAATCCAGCAGCAGGACATGCCACTCCAGTCCCACGAAGTGAGCCAGCTCTATGCCATCTTCAAGGCGCTCCCCACCGGGGTGTTGCTGCTTGATGGGGCAGGGGTGATCACCCGCGCGAATCCGGCGGCCATCTCCCTGCTGGGGGAGCCGCTGGAAGGGGAGCTCTGGCGCCATATCATTGTCCGCTGCTTCGAGCCGCGCGAGGATGATGGCCACGAGATCTCCCTGCGCGACGGGCGCCGGGTGCAACTCTCGACCCAACCGCTGCCGGATCAGCCCGGTCAGCTGGTCTTTATCAACGACCTGACCGAAACCCGCAAGCTGCAAGACCGCATCAACCACATGAAGCGGCTGTCGGCGCTGGGCAATATGGCGGCCTCGCTCGCCCACCAGATCCGCACCCCGCTCTCTGCTGCCATGCTTTATGCCGCCAATCTGGCCAACCGCACCCTCAAGCCGGAATCCCGCACTCAGTTTCAGCAAAAGCTGATGGCCCGTTTGCAGGATCTGGAGAAGCAGATCAATGACATCCTGCTGTTTGCCCGCAACGGCGACAATCAGGTGGTCACCCCCATCTCGGTACAAGGGCTGCTGGCCGAAGTGCAGGCCGGAGCCGAGGCCTTCTGTCAGCAACAGGGCTGCGATCTGCACATGGAGGCACCGGAGCCCGATCTCTGTCTGCTGGCCAACAGCAGCGCGCTGGCGGGGGCCATCAACAACCTGATCGCCAATGCCCAGCAGGCAGGGGCCACGTCACTCTTGGTCAGCGCGGTGCGCAGTGGTGCCCGCGTCGAGATGCGGGTCATCGACAATGGCAAGGGGATCCCTTCCCATCAGCTCGGTCAGGTATTCGAACCCTTCTTTACTACCCGCTCCCAGGGCACTGGCCTCGGACTGGCGGTGGTGCAATCTGTAGTGCGTGCCCATCAGGGGGAGGTCGGAGTGGCCTCGGTTCCCGGTGAAGGCACCTGCTTTACTCTGTCGTTCCCCCTGCATCAGCAACCGGTGCAGCTTGGAGGTGTAGCATGACACAGGCCAGAATTCTGGTAGTTGAGGATGACAATGGCCTGCGCGAAGCGCTGGTGGACACCCTGTTGCTGGGCGGCTATGAATGCCGTGAAGCGGACAGCGGCGAGCGGGCTCTGCTGATCCTCTCCCGTCAGCCATTTGACATGGTGATCTCCGATATCCAGATGGGGGGGATGGACGGCCTCACTCTGTTGGCCACCATCCGCCAGCAATATCCGCAGATACCTGTGCTGCTGATGACCGCCTACGCCAATATTGACGGCGCAGTGCGCGCCATGCGCGAAGGGGCCATCGACTATCTGGCCAAGCCGTTCTCGCCGGAGGTGCTGCTCAATCAGGTTAGCCGCTACGTGCCCGCCCAGAAGGTGGAAAAGCGTGCGGTGGTCTACGGGGATCCCAAAACTGCCGAGCTGTTCCAGCTGGCGACCCGGGTGGCCAGAAGCGAAGCGACCGTGATGGTGACCGGCCCGAGCGGGACGGGGAAAGAGGTGCTGGCCCGTTACATTCACGATAACTCCAGCCGCGCCGAGCAGCCCTTTGTCGCCATCAACTGCGCCGCCATTCCGGAAAACATGCTGGAGGCGACCCTGTTTGGCTACGAGAAGGGAGCTTTTACCGGTGCGGTACAGGGGTGCCCCGGCAAGTTCGAGCAGGCGCAGGGGGGCACCCTGCTGCTTGACGAGATCACCGAGATGGATCAGGGGCTGCAAGCCAAATTGCTGCGGGTGTTGCAGGAGAAAGAGGTGGAGCGGCTCGGCAGTCGCAAGATGATCCCGCTGGATGTGCGGGTCATCGCCACCAGCAACCGGGATGTGAAAAAAGCGGTGCAGGATGGCCTGTTTCGCGAAGATCTCTACTATCGCCTCAACGTCTTTCCGCTGCGCTGGTCTGCCCTGTGTGAGCGGCCCGGCGACATTCTGCCGCTGGCGGAGCACCTGCTGGCCCTCCATGCCAGTCAGCAGGGGCTGCCGACACCACAGTTGACTGACGCCGCCCGGGAGCGGTTGCTGGCACATCCCTGGCCCGGCAACGTGCGGGAGCTGGACAACGTGGTACAGCGTGCCCTGATCCTCAGCCCGGACGGGGTCATTGACTGTGACCACCTCATTTTGGAGGAGCTGGACGAGCAGGAGATGGAGTTTGTCAGCGTGGAGCGCAGCTATGGCGGCGATCGCCTCGGCAGCGAGCTCAAGCAGCAGGAGCACCAGATCATCCTCGACACCCTGCAAGATTGTAACGGCAGCCGCAAGGCGGTGGCCGACCGGCTCGGCATCAGCCCGCGCACTCTGCGCTACAAGCTGGCCCAGATGCGGGAGGCGGGGATCGACCTGCCAGCCTGAGGCCGGGAGGGAAACCGCACTGTGTGGGGGCTGTCATGGTCTTGACGGCCCGGCTCGATTATCATGGGGCCCTTGGCGCTTTGAGCCTGGGCCCTGTTTTTATTGGTAAAGCAGGGGACCGAGCCTTAATAAAGGACCCCTATGATCTCTCATCGAAAACTCGAAACCGTACTGAATCATCTGCTCGAACCGCACGCCATCAAGGATTACTGCCCCAACGGCTTGCAAGTGGAGGGGCGCGAGCGCATTCGCAAGGTGGTGACCGGTGTCACCGCCAGTCAGGCGCTTATCGACGCGGCGGTGGCTGCCGAGGCCGATGCCATTCTGGTCCATCACGGCTACTTCTGGAGCGGTGAACCGGCCCAGATCACCGGCATGAAGCAGCGTCGTCTCAAGACCCTGCTGACCCAGGATATCAACCTGTTTGCCTACCATTTGCCGCTGGATGTCCATCCCGAGGTGGGTAACAACGTCCAGCTCGCCAAGCTGCTCGACATCAAGGTGCGTCGCGGTCTGGAGCCGTGGAACAGCAAGAGCGTCGCCATGGTGGGCAAGCTGGAGCAGCCGATGAGCGGCCGCGATTTTGCCAACCTGATTGCCGATCGCCTTGGTCGCGAACCACTCTATTGTGGCGATACCGGCCCCGAGTTTATCCGTTCCGTGGCCTGGTGCACTGGCGGCGGTCAGAGCTACATCAATCTGGCGGCGGAGCAGGGCATCGATGCCTTTATCTCCGGTGAAGCCTCCGAGCAGACCATTCACACCGCCCGCGAGATGGGGATGCACTTCTACGCCGCGGGCCATCACGCCACCGAGCGTTACGGCGTCAAGGCGCTGGGGGAGTGGCTGGCGACGGTGCACGGGTTGGATGTGACCTTTATCGATATCGACAATCCGGTGTAAACCTGTCCACGATCTGGCTACGAAACCGTGATCAAGGCTCATGTGCTGCTCGCTTATGTATACAGCAAAGAGTGCTCACGTATGTCCATACGCTCCGGTTCCTGTGCTGCTCTTCACCTTGTTGACGGTTTCTCGCTGCAGGTCGTGAACAGGTTTAAGCCTGTGCTGTGGTGGGAAAACTCAGGAAACAAAAAGGAGGCCATCGGCCTCCTTTTTCACATTTCGACAAGACGTCTGCTTACTCGCTGGCGTAACCGGCTGGGCCAAGCAGGGCGCCATCCAGTTGCACGGCGCCATCCACCATCTGCAGTCTGCCTTCGCAGAACCAGCGAACCACCAGCGGGTAGATGCTGTGCTCCTGCGCCTGTACCCGGGCGGCTACCTCCTCGGCTTCGTCCCCTGCAAAGATGGGCACGCGGGCCTGCAGGATCACCGGGCCACCGTCCAGCTCTTCGGTGACGAAGTGGACGCTGGCGCCATGCTCACTGTCACCGGCATCGATAGCGCGCTGGTGGGTGTGCAAACCCTGGTACTTGGGTAGCAGGGAGGGGTGGATATTGATCATCCTGCCAGCGAAGTGGCGCACCAGATCGCCGCTCAATATCCGCATAAACCCCGCCAGCACCACCAGATCCGGCTGATAGTCTGCCATCAGCGCCAGCAGGGCGGTGTCATACTCCTCCCGGCTGGCAAACTGCTGCTGGGCCAGAATGGACGTTGCCACCCCAGCCTCTTTGGCGCGAACCAGGCCATAGGCATCGGCCTTGTTGCTTATGACGCCGACCACTTCACCGGCAATCTTGCCGCTGGCGCAGTGGTCGAGGATCGCCTGCAGATTGCTGCCGCTGCCGGAGATTAGGACGAGGATCCGCATCATTTGATGACGACCTGCTCCTCACCATCGGCGGCCTTGGCGATATGACCGATGTGCCATGCGTTTTCGCCTTCCGCCTTGAGCAGGGTCAGCGCCTTCTCCAGCTGGTTGGCGGGCAGGGCGATGATCATGCCGACGCCGCAGTTGAAGGTGCGATACATCTCGTGGCGGGTGACGTTGCCAGCCTGCTGCAGCCAGCTGAACACTGCCGGCCACTGCCAGCTCTGCTCATCGATCACCGCTTGAGTGTTGGCAGGCAGGACGCGGGGGATGTTCTCCCAGAAGCCGCCGCCGGTGATGTGGGAGAGGGCGTGGATCTCGCACTCCTTGATGAGCTTGAGCACCGGCTTGACGTAGATACGGGTCGGCTCCAGCAGGGCGTTGGCAAGGGTGGTGTCGCCCAGCGGCTGATGCACGTCGGCCTTGGAGACTTCCAGGATCTTGCGCACCAGCGAGAAACCGTTGGAGTGAGGGCCGCTGGCGGCCAGTGCGATCAGGGCATCCCCTTCACCGACCTTGCTGCCGTCGATGATGTCGCTCTTCTCCACTACACCGACACAGAAACCGGCGATGTCGTAGTCTTCCCCTTCATACATGCCCGGCATCTCGGCGGTTTCGCCGCCCACCAGGGCACAACCTGACTGCTCACAACCGGCACCGATCCCGGTGACCACTGCCGCGGCAGTGTCCACATCCAGCTTGCCGGTAGCGTAGTAGTCGAGGAAGAACAGCGGTTCGGCACCCTGTACGATCAGGTCATTGACGCACATGGCTACCAGATCAATGCCCACGGTGTCGTGCTTCTTCAGGTCGATGGCCAGCCGCAGCTTGGTGCCCACACCATCGGTACCGGAGACCAGTACCGGCTCCTTGTAGCCCGCAGGGATTTGACAGAGGGCCCCAAAGCCGCCAAGACCACCAAGGACTTCAGGACGACGAGTGCGCTTTGACACGCCCTTGATACGTTCAACCAGTGCATTGCCGGCATCGATATCTACGCCAGCATCCTTGTAGCTCAGTGAGGTTTTGTCAGTCACGCGTATTCCCCGTCATGTAAAGAAGTGGAGGGTAAAATTCGGGGCGTATTCTAACAGTGGCGATGAAAAACCAGAAAGGAAATCGTTTGCGCGTTTTTGCGCGGAAGTGCTCTACAAGCGGCGGCTTTTGTTGTATGATTCCGCGATTTTTTTTGCGGCAGGTTAGAGGAGATAATAATGAAAGTCGTTGAAGTCAAACACCCCCTGGTCAAACACAAGATCGGTCTGATGCGTGAAGGCGACATCAGCACCAAGCGTTTCCGTGAACTGGCCAAAGAAGTGGGCAGTTTGTTGACCTATGAAGCGACCTCTGACTTCGAAACCGAGAAGGTTATCATCGATGGCTGGAATGGGCCAGTAGAAGTTGACCAGATCAAGGGCAAGAAGGTAACCGTCGTACCGATCCTGCGTGCCGGTCTGGGCATGATGGATGGCGTGCTGGAGCACATGCCGAGCGCCCGCGTCAGTGTGGTCGGTGTTTACCGCGATGAAGAGACCCTGCAACCGGTTCCCTATTTCGAGAAGATCGTCAGCAACATCGAAGAGCGTCTGGCGCTGGTCATCGATCCGATGCTGGCCACCGGTGGCTCCATGATCGCCACCATCGATCTGCTGAAGAAGAAGGGCTGTCAATCCATCAAGGTGCTGGTACTGGTTGCCGCGCCGGAAGGGATCAAGGCGCTGGAAGCCGCTCACCCTGACGTAGAGCTTTACTGCGCCTCCGTCGACCAGGGGCTGAACGAGAAAGGCTACATCGTGCCGGGTCTGGGCGATGCGGGCGACAAGATTTTCGGTACCAAGTAATCGGTACCAAGTAAGTTGATGCCTTGACCCGCTTCCCATGTGGAAGGGGTGATCGGAGCCGGCACATCGCCGGCTCTGCTGTTTTTGGCCGCTTGTGCCAGCCTTGCCGCAGGGCGCGCCTTGCCGCTACCATAAGCACACTCTCCCATTTCGAGACTCTGTTCATGTTCAAACGTGTTGTGACCGCCCTCTGCTGCGGCTTGTCATTTATGGCCTCGGCCGCTCAGGTGGCCGACCTCTATCAGGGCAAGGCCCCGACCAGTGGCGACATGGTGGCCGCTCAAGGGCAGGCGCTCGGTCAGGTGCTGATCAAGGTGACCGGCAAGCGCGACATCCTCACCCAGCCGGTGGTGGTCAAGGCGCTGGCGGCCCCGGGCGACTATGTCAAAAGCTATGGCTATCAGGATCAGGACACCGTCAAGTATCTGAAAGCCGAGTTCAAGAGTGACAAGGTCAACAGCCTGGTCTCCGAGAGCCAGTTTGCCCTGCTTGGCCCGGCACGTCCCCAAATGGCAATCTGGCTGGTGGTTGATCAGGGGGAGCGCCGCCTGCTGGCGGATCAATCCAGCGATGGCTGGGCGCAAGCCTTGCGCGAGCAGGCCCAGACGCTGGGACTGCCCATCAGCATCCCGCTGATGGATCTTGACGACAACATGGCGGTCAGTGCCACCGACGTCTGGGGCCGCTTTGCCGATCCGATTTTGCAGGCGAGCCAGCGCTATGGCGCCGAGATGGTGGTGCTGGGCAAGCTGACACCGGAAGGTGACAAGTGGAGCATCGACTGGGGACTCTACGGCCCCAAAGCGGCCGGTGAAGTGACCGAGCTGACCCGTGGCAACAGCAGTGGCACTCAGGCTGAAGTGGCGCAAGGGTTTGCCGATACCCTTGCAGCCTGGCTGGTGAAAAACTACGGTGCCCGCATCTCGGGCCCGGCAACCAGTCAGACCCTGGTGGTGGATGGGCTCTCCGAAGTGGATAGCATGATCGCCGTGCAGAAGATGCTGCAGGGGATGGCCAACGTCAGCAAGGTGGCGATCGGCAAGCTGGAGGGGGATCAGGTCACCTTCAACTTTACCCTGCAAGGGGAGCCAGCCGAGCTGGTGCGGGCGTTGCAACTCGAGAGTCGTTTGCACAAGGTTGACGATAATGGCAGCGGTTTGCGTTACCAATGGTCGCAGCCCTGATTTTATAAGGCTTTTGTAGACCGCCCGGCTTGTCCGGGCGGTTCTCTATCTGCCTTTGCGATGATACACTTAGCCACAAATGTCACAGTCAAAGCTCAACGAGTGAAGCAACCGGCCCAACTGTCTTTAGCCGTACAACTACCGGATGATGAAACCTTCGTCAGTTTTTATCCCGGCAACAATGCTCATCTGATCACCGCCCTCAAGAACGCGGCCATCGGTCAGGGATCGCCTTTCCTCTATTTCTGGGGAGCGAAGGGATCCGGACGCTCTCATCTGCTCCACGCCACCTGTGCCGAGGTCAACGCCCGCGATGCGGCGGCGGCCTATCTCTCCCTCGATCAGTTTGAACAGCTCGATCCCAGCATGCTCGATGCCCTTGAAAGCCTGCCGCTGGTCTGTCTCGACAGCCTCGAGGCGATCGCCGGCAATGCCGTGTGGGAGCGGGCGCTGTTCGACTTCTACAATCGCTGGCAGGAGAAGGGCGAGGGGACGCTGGTGGTCACCGGTTGCAGCGCACCGCGCAAACTGGGGCTGCAACTGCCGGATCTCGCTTCGCGCCTCGACTGGGGTGTCAGTTTCCATCTTGAAGAGCTGGATGATGAAGGCAAGCTCAGCGCCCTGCAGCTGCGTGCCGAGCTGCGGGGCTTCAAACTGCCCATCGATGTGGGCCGCTTCCTGCTCAACCGACTCTCCCGCGATATGCGCACCCTGCTCACCACTCTCAATCAGCTCGACAACGCCTCATTTCGCGCCAAGCGCAAGCTCACTATCCCCTTTGTCAAAGAGATCCTCGAACTCTGAGAACCTGGCCACGTTCTTACTGCGAGGCCGTGAGCAAGGCTCATGTGCTGCTCGCTTATGTGAAACCAAGGGGCTCATGTATCCATATACACTCCGGTTCCTGCGCTGCTCTTCACCTTGCTGACGACCTCTCGTCACAGACCGTGAACAGGTTCTAAGGCTTTGTTCCTTCTCCCTCGTGAGAAGTGACTTTCAAAAAGAAACCCCGGCCAGTGGCTGGGGTTTTGCTATCTCAAGGGGCTTGGTCTATCAGTGGAACTGATCTTCTTCGGTGGAACCGGTCAGCGCGGTCACCGAGGATTGGCCACCCTGAATGACGGTGGTCACCTTGTCAAAGTAACCGGTACCAACCTCCTGCTGGTGTGCCACGAAGGTGTAGCCACGGCTGGCGGCGGCAAATTCCGGCTCCTGCACCATCTCGACGTAGTGCTTCATCCCTTCGCCACGGGCGTACTGGTAGGCCAGTTCGTACATGTGGAACCACATGTTGTGGATACCCGCGAGGGTGATGAACTGATACTTGTAGCCCATGTCGGAGAGCGCTTGCTGGAAGCGGGCGATGGTGGCATCGTCCAGATTCTTCTTCCAGTTGAAGCTCGGGGAGCAGTTGTAGGCCAGGATGCGATCCGGGAACTTGGCCTTGATCGCTTCGGCAAATTTACGCGCTTCGTCCAGATCCGGCTTGGCGGTTTCACACCACACCATGTCG
>NZ_JRGK01000325.1 GCF_000764645.1 Aeromonas finlandensis | reverse complement strand
CTTCGATATCGCCGCCCTTGGTGGCGCGGGAGGAGTTGATATCGATGGAGGTCAGGGCTTCGGTCGGATCGATAACGATGCTGCCGCCGGAGGGGAGGCGTACTTCACGCTGGAAGGCTGATTCGATCTGGCTCTCAATCTGGAAGTGGTTGAACAGGGCAACTTCACCCTTGTACAGCTTCACACGGTTGAGGAAATCGGGACGTACCAGCTCGATATGGGCCTTGGCGCGTTCGAAAATCACCGGATTGTCGATCAGGATCTCGCCCACATCGCGACGCAGATAGTCACGGATAGCACGCACGATCACGTTGCTTTCCTGGTGGATCAGCACCGGCGCGGCGCGCTCCAGCGAGGCCTTGTGGATGGAGTCCCAGTGGTTGAGCAGAACGTTCAGGTCCCACTCCAGCTCTTCCGGAGACTTGCCCACACCGGCGGTACGCACGATCAGGCCCATGCCTTCCGGCACGGTCAATCCACTCAGGGCTTCTTTCAGTTCAGTCCGCTCATCACCCTCGATGCGGCGGGAGATACCACCGGCACGGGGGTTGTTGGGCATCAGTACCAGGTAGCTACCGGCCAAGCTGATAAAGGTGGTGAGGGCTGCACCCTTGGTGCCACGCTCTTCCTTGTCGATCTGGACGATAACTTCCTGACCTTCGCGGACCACTTCTTTGATGTTGGGACGACCCTGATAGGAGTAACCGGAGGGGAAGTAATTGCGGGCGATCTCCTTCAACGGCAGGAAACCGTGGCGCTCGGCGCCGTAGTCGACAAAAGCAGCTTCAAGGCTGGGTTCTACGCGGGTGATCTTACCCTTGTAAATGTTCGCTTTTTTCTGCTCGTGTCCCGGACTTTCAATATCCAAATCGTAGAGCTGTTGTCCGTCAACCAGCGCTACGCGCAACTCCTCTTCTTGAGTTGCGTTGATAAGCATTCTTTTCATTGAGTTCTCATTATTGTGTCATTTTGATTTCCTCCATCTGGGTCCTGCCGGCGCCGGCCTCGGGTCTTCAGCATACTGGGGCAACCTCCCGGTTGGGGTATGCATGAGGCGCAAACTAAGGGCGCTCTGGTCATCACTTCTCGAGAAGGGATGAATAAGGATGCCGAAATGGAGACAAATAAACGGTGATGTTTGTGTTCTCCATGCGTTGTACCTCGCACCCGGGAACCGTCATGTTCTTGTATACACGGTGTTTCGGGATTGGGTGGCATACTTTTTGGCCACTTAGTACAAGGCTTGAACACAATGACAAAACCTTGTTTATTATCCCATTTAAACCTCTTTTATAGCAAGGCGCCATTTTTCGACAAACCATGCAGCCAAGGGGCGCTGGCAGTGTTAAAATCCGCGCCATGACACAGATACAACAACAAGTGCAGCTGCTCACCATCGAAGCTGAGCATGACGGGCAGCGCATCGACAATTTTCTTAAGACTCAGCTAAAGGGCGTCCCCAAGAGCCTGATCTATCGCATCCTTCGCAAAGGCGAAGTGCGGGTAAACAAAAAGCGCATCAAACCGGAGTACAAACTCTGCGCAGGTGACGAGGTACGGGTACCTCCCGTGCGCGTTGCCGAGAAGAATGAGCTGCCTTCGGCAAACCTCGGCGTTATCCAGCGTCTGGAGAGCCAGATCCTGTTCGAAGACGATGCCATGATCGTGCTGAACAAGCCCTCCGGCATGGCAGTACACGGCGGCAGCGGCCTGAGCTTTGGCGTCATTGAAGGGCTGCGCGCCCTGCGTCCGGACGCCCGTTTCCTCGAACTGGTGCACCGTCTCGACCGCGATACCTCCGGCGTACTGCTGGTTGCCAAAAAACGCAGCGCCCTGCGCAGCCTGCATGAGCAGTTGCGCGTCAAGACCATGCGCAAGCAGTATCTGGCGCTGGTGCGTGGCAAGTGGCAGGCTCACGTCAAGGTGGTCAATGCCCCGCTGCGCAAGAATGATCTGCAATCCGGTGAACGGGTGGTGCGGGTCAGTGCCGATGGCAAGCCCTCCGAAACCCGGTTCCGTATCGTGCGTCAATTTGCCGAAGCGACCCTGGTCGAGTGCAGCCCCATCACCGGTCGTACCCACCAGATCCGCGTGCACACCCTGCATGCCGGTCACCCGATCGCCTGTGATGATAAGTATGGTGAAGCGGCGTTTGACGAGAAAATGCGCAGCCAAGGGCTGAAACGGCTCTTTTTGCACGCCTGGAAGCTCAGCTTTACCCATCCGGCCGATGGTCGCGAGATGCAGGTAGAAGCACCGCTGGCACCTGAACTCGACAACTTCCTCAACGGTTTGCCACGCTGATGCAGGATATCCGGCTCGCCATTTTCGATTGGGACGGTACCCTGATGGATTCGGTGGGCCGGATTGTGGCCTGTGTGCAGGGGGCCGCCAGAGATTGTGAACTGACGGTGCCTGCACCAGCCCAGATCCGGCAGATCATCGGATTGAGCCTCGATGTCGCCATGTCCCGTCTGTTCCCCTTATGTAACGACAGTGGCACCACCAATATTGCCGCACTCATCGATCGTTATCGTCATCACTATCTGCACGACGCCACCCCCAGCCCGCTGTTTGCCGGGGCTGGGGAGTTGCTGCATGACTGGCAGTCACGGGGCCTGCAACTGGCCGTCGCTACCGGCAAATCACGCCGTGGGCTGGATCGGGTATTGGATGAGACCGGGCTGCGCCCGTTGTTTGTGACCAGTCGCGGGGCCGATGAGGCCCGCTCCAAGCCGGATCCGCTGATGCTTGAGCAGATCCTGGACGAGCAGGGGCTTTCACCCCGGCAGGCGGTGATGGTCGGCGACTCTGTTCACGATATGGCAATGGCCGAGGCGATAGACATGCCGCGAATTGGCGTCACCTGGGGGGTAGATAGTCGTGATTCCCTCAGTCGTCACGGACCGGTGGCGGTGGTGGACTCCATGGCGGCGCTCAAAACGCTATTGTAAGCGTTTCCCTTTGAGCGACATCAAGCTGATTGATAGCAAAAGCCCGGTCAATTGACCGGGCTTTTTATATATCTTCTAGCTCATCTATTCGCCCACAATCAGGGCAGGGCGATGCCGTGGCGCTCCAGTAGCTCGATCAGGCCGATCAGCGGCAGACCGATCAAGGCGTTAGGATCGCGCCCCTCCAGCCCCTTGAACAGTACGATCCCCATTCCCTCACATTTGAAGCTGCCGGCACAATCGAGGGGCAATTCAGCCTCGACATAGCGGCGAATGGCAGATTCATCGAGATTGCGAAAATGAACGGTGAACGGTTCCACCAGCTGATGAGCCTTGCCTGTGGCGGCATTCACTACGCACAGGCCGGTGTAGAAGGTGACGCTGCGACCCTGGGCTGCCATCAGCTGGGCGATGGCATTGTCGATGGTGCCCGGTTTGCCGAGGATGCGACCATCGCAGACGCACACCTGATCAGATCCGATGATCAAGCCGTGATCACGTTGCCCGGCGATGGCATCAGCCTTGGCACGGGCCAGCCTGGCCACCAGCGCTTCGCCGGATTCGCCAGCCAGCGGACGCTCATCCACATCGGGCGCAGCACATTCAAAGGGGAGGTCGAGCTTCTCCAGCAGGGCTTTGCGATAGCGAGAAGTTGAGGCGAGGATAAGATTCTGTGGCATAATCGAGTTACCGATGAAAGCAGGTACCGGCATTCTAGGGACTTGTGGCGTTAAAATCATCGGCGGTAAGGACTTTTTCCTTTGACTATCAGTTGTTGGACCTATATTATTCGCGCCCTATGCAAAAGGTGAAGTTGCCCGTTAAGGTTGATCCAGTCCGTAGTGCCTTGAAGCTGCTCGATTACATCGGGATAGTGGAAAAGTCGCAGATGCCCAGGCTGGAGGAATCAACCGCTGGCTTGCAGAGTGATATCGATGTATCACTGCACTTTGGCAAAGATGTCCAGAAGTTGACCGTTATGAAAGGCACTGCCCATGCCAAGGTTGACTTGGTTTGCCAACGTTGCGGAGAGACATTCGAACACCTCTGTGAAGCTGAATTTATCTACACTCCGCTGTTCGAAAGAACAAACGAGGAAGAACTGCCGGAAGCTTATGAGCCCATTGAGTTGGACGAAAACGGCGAGATAGATCTTCATCAAATCCTTGAGGATGAACTTATCCTCTCGTTGCCTCAAGTCGCAATGCATCCGATGGATGCCTGCCCAAGAGGGAACATGGAGATGACCTGGGGTGAAATCGAACCTGCTGATGAGCGGCCGAATCCCTTTGCAGTTCTTGAAGAGCTTAAACGTAAGTGAATTTAGGAGTTAGCCTACAATGGCCGTACAACAGAACCGTAAAACCCGTGCCAAGCGTGGCATGCGTCGTTCCCACGATGCGCTGACCACCGCTGCCCTGACTGTTGATCAGACCAGTGGCGAAATTCATCGTCGTCACCACGTGACTGCCGATGGTTTCTACCGCGGTAAAAAGGTAATCGCTTAAGGATTGCCTTTGTCTACGCAAACTGTCGCGCTAGACATCATGGGGGGAGATATTGGCCCCTCGGAAACAGTGCCTGCCGCCGTGCAGGCACTGTCTCTTTTACCCCAGCTAAAACTGATCCTGGTCGGCGACCAGCACCAGACCTCTTCTTTGCTGCAGCAACATGGCTTGCTGAATCATCCCCGCGTTCGATTCGTACATGCATCCCAAGTGGTTGGTATGGGCGATAAACCGATCGTGGCGTTGCGTACTCTGAAAGACTCCTCCATGCGGGTGGTACTCAATCTGGTGAAAGCCGGTGAGGCCGATGCCTGTGTCAGTGCTGGCAATACCGGTGCGTTGATGGCGATAGCCAAGTGCGTGCTCAAATCCCTGCCCGGGGTAGACAGACCCGCCCTCATCAAGGCGTTGCCGACGTTGAGCGGCAAGCGCACCGTGATGCTGGATCTCGGCGCCAACGTCAGTTGCGATGCTGATACCTTGCTGCAGTTTGCAGTGATGGGCTCCGTCGTGGCCGAAAAGGTCGAAGGCATTGCGTCGCCGCGGGTTGCCTTGCTCAACATCGGCGAGGAGGAGATCAAGGGCAATGATCTGGTGCGTCACAGCTCCGAATTGTTGCGCCAGTGCAACGCGCTCAACTATGTCGGTTTCATAGAAGGGGATCGCATCTTCAGCGGCGACAGCGATGTGATTGTCTGCGACGGCTTTGTCGGCAATGTCGCCCTCAAGACGGCGGAAGGGGTGGTGCGGATGATGGCCCAGTTGGCCGGATATCCCCGCAAAAAACGCAGTTTTCTTGGTCGGATCGCCGGATTTATGTTCAAACGGCGTTTTTCTTACCTGAACCCCGACCAGTATAACGGGGCAAGTCTGTTAGGATTGCGCGGCATTGTGGTAAAAAGTCATGGGCGGGCCGAACGGCGCGCCCTGTGTAATGCGATCCTGCTGGCCGCACAAGAGGCCAAACATCAACTTCCACTGCAAATAGCAGATCGCCTTGAAGCTGTCTTCTCTGACAGGGATCTATAAGAACTCTATGCATAGCAAAATTCTGGGTACTGGCAGCTACCTGCCGAGTTCAGTGCGTACCAACGCCGATCTCGAGCAGATGGTTGAGACCAGTGATGAGTGGATCGTGGAACGCACCGGTATCCGTGAGCGCCGTATTGCCGGTGCTGACGAGACCGTTGCCACCCTCTCTTACCAGGCCGCCCTGCGCGCCCTGGATGCAGCCGGTCTGACCGCTGCCGATCTCGATATGATTGTGCTGGCCACCACCAGTGCTGAAAATGCCTTCCCGGCTGCTGCCTGCGAGCTGCAGGGGCTGCTCGGCGTACCGGGCATTCCTGCCTTTGATGTGGCTGCGGCCTGCGCCGGTTTCACCTATGCGCTCTCCATCGCCGATCAGTTCGTCAAATCCGGTGCCGCCCGCCATGTGCTGGTCGTCGGGGCAGATGTGCTCTCCCGCATGTGTGATCCGCAAGATCGCGGCACCATCATCCTGTTTGGTGACGGGGCAGGGGCTGTCATTGTCGGTGCCAGCGAGACGCCGGGCATCCTCTCTACCCATCTCCATGCCGATGGCCGTTATGGCGAGCTGCTCAAGCTGCCGCAGCCCCGTCGCGGCATGCCGGGTGCCGAGCTCGAAGCCTACATGTATATGAAGGGCAACGATGTGTTCAAAGTGGCGGTCACTCGTCTGAGCGAGATTGTGACCGAAACCCTGGCCGCTGCCGGTATCGAGCCGAGCGAGCTGGACTGGCTGGTGCCTCATCAAGCCAACTTCCGCATCATCAGTGCTACCGCCAAGAAGCTTGGCATGAGCCTCGACAAAGTGGTGCTGACCCTCGCCAAGCACGGCAATACCTCTGCCGCTTCCGTTCCTGTCGCCTTCGACGAAGGGGTACGGGATGGCCGGATCAAACCGGGTCAGCTGGTACTGCTGGAAGCCTTCGGCGGCGGTTTTGCCTGGGGCTCGGCGCTGGTTCGCCTCTGATCTTCGGCGGGATGGTGTGCTCATCATCCCGTCACCGATTTCATTTTTGTCTTATCTAAAAGGAATCAATGATGACCCAATTTGCCATTGCCTTCCCGGGACAAGGTTCCCAGTCCGTTGGCATGCTGGCCGAGCTGGCCGAACAACATGTCGTGATCAAGGAGACCTTCGCCGAGGCGAGCCAGGTGCTGGGTTATGACCTGTTTGCCCTGGTGATGGATGGTCCGGTTGAAGATCTGAACAAAACCTGGCGCACCCAGCCAGCGCTGCTGACTGCCTCTGTCGCCCTGTGGCGCCTGTGGCAACAGCAGGGTGGGGCAACCCCTGCCGTGATGGCGGGTCACAGCCTGGGTGAGTAC
>NZ_JRGK01000324.1 GCF_000764645.1 Aeromonas finlandensis | reverse complement strand
GCGCAGGGTTTCGTTCAAGGTCGTCACCGACACCATCACCTGACAGAGTCCCTCCCGGGCCAGCTCGGTCAACAGATCGAGGTCGCGCAAGATCATGGCGCTTTTGGTAATCATGCCGACCGGATGGCGGTGGGCCAACATCACCTCAAGCAACTGCCGGGTGAGGCGATAGCGCTGCTCGATGGGTTGATAGGGGTCGGTGTTGGCGCCAATGACGATGGTCTGTGGCTGATAGGCCGGTTTGGCAAACTCTCGGCGCAGCAGGTCGGCTGCATTGCGTTTGGCAAACAGCTTGCTCTCGAAATCGAGGCCGGGGGAGAGCTCCAGATAGGCGTGGCTGGGCCTGGCATAGCAGTAAATGCAACCATGCTCGCACCCCTGATAGGGGTTGATGGAGCGACCAAAGGGGACATCCGGCGAGCTGTTGTAACTGATAATGCTGCGTGCATCGATCTCCCGCACCTCGGTGCCAGGCACAGAGGGGGTGAAGGCGGCATCCCACTCGGACGATTGCCAGCCATCATCGACCACTTCGACAAGGGGGCCGCTAAAACGGTGATCGATATTGTGGGGGCTGCCTCGTCCTGCCATGGTGCGCACCAATACTGTTTATACATACAGTTATTTTGCAGGCGCCCCGGATAAATGACAACTACTGCTGATCGATCGGGTGCAAAAAGGGTTGTCGCAGGGATCTGTTGCTTGATCGTGGCGCTACATTTCGTTTACATAGACAAAATGAGAACTGGATCACGGAAATCATCATGAGACCCACCACTTCCCGTTGGCTATTTATCGGTCTGCTTGCCCTGGTTATCTGGCGCTTGATCCCGCTCTCTACCGAGCAGGAGATGGCTGCTGCCAACCGAGCCTGGCGCACCGGCCACTTCGATGAGGCGACCCGGATCTGGTCACCGCTGGCCGAGCAAGGGCAACCCCGGGCACAAGCCCTGATGGGTTGGAGTCATGAGGTGGGGCAGGGGAGCGAGCAGGATATCCATCAGGCCATCAGCCTCTATCGCCAGTCGGCACAGGCAGGGGATCCATTCGGCCAATATCGGCTGGCGGATGCCTATCTGCGGGGAGCCGGTGTGAAGCGGGATCTGCGCCAAGCCTTTCACTGGATGGATCAGGCTGCCCGTAATGGTGACGTCCCGGCCATGCTGAAAGTCGGCGTACTGCATCTGATGGGGGTCAGTGGCAAGGTCGATCTTCCTCAGGCGAAACAGTGGCTCTATCAGGCAGCGCAAAAGGGCAACAAGCTGGCGCTTCAGGTGCTGCAGGAGTTGGCGCTGGCCGAGGAGGGGCGCAGTGGCTTTGACTTCAACTGGCAATCCCTGCTTGGTGAATAGTCGGCAGGCGACTCATTTGACTGTAGAAAATATCTGCAAATCCGATACAGCACGCACGACTTCTGGTAGCATGGGGCCGTTTTGGCTTGGTTTGTCACGTTAGACATGCTGTTTACGTTTCAGGCCGTCTTCGCAAAGTGCTGTGGAGAACCAGAACATCACCTTTTTGAATCTCTTTTCCATCCCGCATGTGGCCTTTGGTACGGGCCACCACTGTATAAGGAAACACATAATGCCAATCATTACTCTGCCTGACGGCAGCCAACGTCAATTTGCCCACTCTGTTTCCGTCATGGATGTGGCCGCGGACATCGGTCCCGGTCTCGCCAAGGCGTGCATTGCCGGTCGGGTAAACGGTGAACTGGTTGATGCGTGCGAGCTGATCGAAGCCGATGCTGCGCTGGCCATCATCACCGCCAAAGACGAAGAAGGTCTGGACATCCTGCGCCACTCCTGCGCCCACTTGCTGGGTCACGCTATCAAGCAACTCTGGCCCCAGACCAAGATGGCCATCGGTCCTGTCATTGACAACGGTTTTTACTACGACGTTGATCTTGACCGCACCCTGACCGATGAAGATCTGGCTGCCCTGGAAGAGCGCATGCTGGCGCTGGTAGCCAAGGATTACGACGTCATCAAGAAGAAAGTCTCCTGGCAAGAAGCGCGCGATGTATTCGACGCGCGCGGCGAGTCTTACAAAGTCGAAATCCTGGATCAGAACATTGCCCGTGATGACCAGCCAGGTCTCTATCATCACGAAGAGTACATCGACATGTGTCGCGGCCCGCACGTGCCCAACATGCGTCACTGCCACCACTTCAAGTTGCTGAAGATGTCCGGCGCCTACTGGCGTGGCGACTCCAACAACAAGATGCTGCAGCGTATCTACGGTACTGCCTGGGCGGACAAGAAGCAGCTCAAGGCCTATCTGCAGCGTCTGGAAGAGGCCGCCAAGCGCGACCACCGCAAGATCGGCAAGCAGCTCGACCTGTATCACATGCAGGAAGAAGCGCCCGGTATGGTGTTCTGGCACAACGATGGCTGGACCATCTTCCGTGAGCTGGAAACCTTTATCCGCGGCAAGCTCAAAGAGTACGACTATCAGGAAGTGAAAGGTCCGTTCATGATGGACCGCGTCCTGTGGGAGCGTTCAGGTCACTGGGAAAAATATGCCCAGGCCATGTTCACCACCCAGTCCGAGAACCGCGAGTACGCCATCAAGCCGATGAACTGCCCGGGTCACGTTCAGATCTTCAATCAGGGTCTGAAGTCCTACCGCGATTTGCCGCTGCGTATGGCCGAGTTTGGCTCCTGCCACCGCAACGAGCCGTCCGGTTCCCTGCACGGTCTGATGCGGGTGCGCGGCTTCACTCAGGATGACGCTCACATTTTCTGTACCGAAGAGCAGATCATGGAAGAGGTCTCCGGCTGTATTCGTATGGTCTATGACGTCTACGGTACCTTTGGCTTCGAGAACATCGTGGTCAAGCTCTCCACTCGTCCCGAGCAACGTATCGGTTCCGACGAGATGTGGGATCGCGCCGAGAAAGCACTGGCCGAAGCGCTGGAGCTCAACGGTCTGAAGTACGATCTGCAGCCGGGTGAAGGGGCGTTCTACGGTCCCAAGATTGAATTTACCCTGCACGATTGCCTTGATCGTGCGTGGCAATGTGGTACCGTGCAGCTCGACTTTGCCCTGCCTGGTCGCTTGGGTGCCACTTATGTGGGTGAAAACAACGAGCGCCATGTCCCTGTGATGATCCACCGGGCCATCTTGGGTTCTATCGAGCGTTTCATCGGTATTCTGACAGAAGAGTACGCCGGTCTGTTCCCGACTTGGTTGGCGCCGACTCAGGCTGTGGTCATGAATATCACGGATAATCAGGCCGATTATGCGGTGAAAGTAGCCAAAGCATTGAATGATGCGGGCATTCGCGCAAAAGCGGACTTGAGAAATGAGAAGATTGGCTTTAAAATCCGCGAGCATACTTTGAAACGAGTACCTTTCATGCTGGTCTGCGGCGATAAAGAAGTTGAAGCCGACAAGATTGCAGTACGGACTCGTAAAGGGGCTGACCTGGGCACTTATCCTGTTGAAGAGTTCATCGCTCTGTTGACCCAGGAAGTTCAGACCCGCGGACAAAAGAAAGTGGAGGAATAAGCTATAAAAGGCGGAAAAAAACTGGGCAAGCAACCGCAAGCCCGCGCTCACCGGATCAATGAAGAGATCCGTCTGAAAGAAGTTCGTCTGACTGGTCTGGAAGGTGAAGCCATCGGCATCACCTCCATCCAGGATGCTCTGAACTTGGCCGCAGAGGCCGGAGTTGATCTGGTCGAGATCAGTCCAAATGCTGAGCCGCCCGTTTGCCGGATCATGGATTACGGCAAATTCCTCTACGAAAAGAGCAAAACAACCAAAGAACAGAAGAAAAAGCAGAAAGTCGTCCAGGTCAAGGAAATTAAATTCCGTCCTGGCACTGACGAAGGCGACTATCAGGTAAAACTACGCAACCTGGTTCGCTTTCTGGAAGACGGGGACAAGGCTAAGGTCACCCTGCGCTTCCGTGGTCGTGAAATGGCCCACCAGGATCTTGGTATCAAGGTTCTGGAGCGCGTCAAGAACGATCTGGAAGAGTTGGCCGTAGTCGAGTCGTTCCCGAAAGTCGAAGGCCGTCAAGCAGTGATGGTCCTCGCACCTAAGAAGAAATCTTAAGGCCCACAAGAAATTGACTCATGGGGCTAGCCCCATGAGTTGGTTCGCCTTGCGATTTTGTTGTCACTCACAATGCGGAGTATGAAATGCCGAAGATGAAAACCAACCGGGGTGCTGCAAAGCGCTTCAAAAAGACTGGCTCGGGTCGCTTCAAGTGCAAGCACAACCACCTGCGTCACATCCTGACCAAGAAGAGCAGCAAGCGTAAGCGTCAGCTGGGACCGAAATTCATGGTTTCTGCTGCCGACCACAAACGTGTTGTCGCTTGTCTGCCGTACGCATAAGGGGGGATGTGAAAAATGCCAAGAGTTAAACGTGGTGTGACTGCTCGAGCTCGTCACAAGAAAGTAATGAAAGCCGCCAAAGGTTACTACGGCGCCCGTTCCCGTGTTTACCGCGTAGCGGTACAAGCGGTAACCAAAGCTGGTCAGTATGCCTACCGTGACCGTCGCCAGAAAAAGCGTCAGTTCCGTCAGCTGTGGATTGCGCGTATCAACGCTGCAGCCCGTCAGAACGGTCTGTCCTACAGCCGTCTGATCAACGGTCTGAAGAAGGCTTCTATCGAGATCGATCGCAAGATCCTGTCCGATATCGCCGTTCACGACAAAATGGCTTTCACCGCCCTGGTTGAAAAAGCTAAAGCAGCTCTGGTTTAATCCAGTCCTGTTATAAACGCTAAAAGGAGGCTCAGGCCTCCTTTTTTGTATCTGTAATTCACGGTTTTACATCACATTTCCCTTTCTCCCGTCCACGTGCTGTTCACAGTTTTACACGTGCTACATATTTCTCCACACAAAGTGATATGTGAGGTATGACTAGTCCCACAAATGATCATATGCCAACAAACTAAATATTTATTCTACTATTTCGAGAGTGGCGGCGAGTCAATAAGACTCGCTTGATATAACAAAATGATTTGTAGGGAGAAAAGCCCACCTTAACTATGGTCAGCGAAGGGGCTTTTTTTGTATTATTCCCCTCTTGACCTTATTTAGCCTAAAGGCTCCTGTACCGGGAGTGGTGACGAGGAAGACATGCAACAGCTTGAAGAAGTAGTCGGCCAAGCCAGAGCCGAAATTGAGGGCGTGAGCGATATCGCTACCCTCGACGAAATCCGGGTCAAATATCTGGGTAAAAAGGGCTTTTTTACCGAGCAGATGAAGGGCCTGGGTGCCTTGTCTGCCGAAGAGCGTCCCGCCGCGGGTGCCGTGATCAACCAGGCAAAACAGCAGGTTCAGGATGCGCTGAACGAGCGTCGTGAAGCGCTCGAAGTCGCCGTGTTGAACCAGAAATTGGCCGCTGAGACCATCGACGTCAGCCTGCCGGGCCGCCGCATCGAGAATGGCGGTCTGCATCCGGTGACCCGCACCATTGAACGCATCGAGCGCCTGTTTGGCGAGATGGGCTTCAAGGTTGCCCGTGGTCCCGAGATTGAAGATGGCTTCCACAACTTCGATGCGCTGAATATTCCAGCTCATCACCCGGCGCGTACCGATCACGATACCTTCTACTTCAATCCTGATCTGATGCTGCGTACCCACACCTCCGGTGTGCAGATCCGCACCATGCAGCAGCAACAGCCGCCGATCCGCATCATTGCGCCGGGCCGCGTCTATCGTAACGACTACGACATGACTCACACCCCGATGTTCCATCAGGTTGAAGGTCTGCTGGTTGACGAGCATGCCAGCTTCACCGAGCTGAAAGGGATCCTGCACGACTTCCTGCGCAACTACTTCGAGGAAGACTTGACCATTCGCTTCCGTCCTTCCTACTTCCCGTTCACCGAGCCGAGCGCCGAAGTAGACGTGATGGGCAAGAACGGCAAGTGGCTGGAAGTGCTGGGTTGCGGCATGGTGCACCCGAACGTACTGCGTTCGGTCGGTATCGATCCGGAAAAATACTCCGGCTTTGCCTTCGGCATGGGCGTTGAGCGCCTGACCATGCTGCGTTACGGGGTCAACGACCTGCGTGCCTTCTTCGAAAACGACCTGCGCTTCCTCAAGCAGTTCAAGTAAGGGCGAGAGAACATGAAATTCAGTAAATCCTGGGTGATGGAGTGGGTCCGCACCGAGTTGAGTGACAATGCACTGGCCGAGCAGATCACCATGGCCGGTCTGGAAGTGGACGCCGTGGAAGCGGTGGCTGGCCAGTTCAACAATGTGGTCGTGGGTGAAGTGGTCGAGTGCGCCCAGCATCCGGACGCCGACAAGCTGCGGGTGACCAAGGTCAACGTGGGTGAAGCCGAGCTGCTGGACATCGTCTGCGGTGCGCCGAACTGCCGTCAGGGCTTGAAAGTGTGTGTGGCCAAAGTAGGGGCGACCCTGCCGGGGGATTTCACCATCAAGAAAGCCAAGCTGCGTGGCCAGCCATCTCACGGCATGCTCTGCTCTTTCAGTGAGCTGGGTATCGACGTCGAGGCTGACGGCATCATCGAGCTGCCGGCCGATGCCCCCATTGGCACCGATATTCGCGACTACCTCGCGCTCAATGACGTGAGCATCGACGTGGATCTGACTCCGAACCGTGCCGATTGCCTCGGTATCGCGGGGCTCGCCCGTGAGATTGGCGTGCTCAACAGCGTGGATGTGGTCGAGCCAACTTGGACGCCAGCGGCTGCCACCATTGACGCAACTTTCCCGATCCGGGTTGAAGCAACCGCCGATTGTCCCCGTTATCTGGGTCGCGTCATCAAGGGGCTGAACCTGCAGGCCCAGAGTCCGCTCTGGATGCAAGAGAAGCTGCGTCGTGGCGGTATTCGTTCTATCGATGCCATCGTCGACATCACCAACTACCTGCTGCTGGAATACGGCCAGCCGATGCATGCCTTCGATCTGGCAACGCTGGAAGGGGAACTGGTGGTGCGCCGTGCCCACGCTGATGAGCCGATGACCCTGCTCGATGGCAACGAGGTGAAGCTCAAAGAGAGCACTTTGGTGATTGCCGATGCCAAAGGCCCTGCCTGCATGGCCGGTATCTTCGGCGGTAATCGCACTGGCGTTTCCGAGACCACCACCGACATCCTGCTGGAGTGCGCCTTCTTTGCGCCGCTCTCCATCACTGGTCGTGCCCGTGCTTACGGTCTGCACACCGACTCTTCTCATCGCTTCGAGCGCGGGGTAGATCCTGAACTGCAAGCCAAGGTGATGGATCGCGCCACCCGTCTGCTGCTGGATATTTGTGGCGGCGAAGCGGGTCCGGTCATTGAGGTAAAATCCGATGCCCATCTGCCGAAAGCGGCCCCTATCAAGCTGCGTCGCAGCAAGCTCGATAAGGTGATCGGCATCAGCGTGGCGGATGCTCAGGTGGTCGAGATCCTGACTCGCCTCGGCATGCAGGTGACTGCGGATGCTGACGGTTGGACTGCGTTGGCGCCCTCCTGGCGTTTCGATATCGCCATCGAGGAAGACCTCATAGAGGAAGTGGCCCGCATCTACGGCTACAACAATATCCCGAACCTGAAACCCGCCGCCTCTCTGGCGATGGTGGAGCAGGCAGAAGGGCAGGTGACTTTGAAGCGCGTGCGCGACCTGCTGGTTGACCGCGGTTTCCAGGAAGCGATCACTTACAGCTTCGTCGATCCCAAGACC
Source organism: Aeromonas finlandensis (assembly GCF_000764645.1). GTDB lineage: Bacteria > Pseudomonadota > Gammaproteobacteria > Enterobacterales > Aeromonadaceae > Aeromonas > Aeromonas finlandensis. The sequence continues at coordinate 10,035 of NZ_JRGK01000324.1, read as the reverse complement.
CAGCAAACCCTGTTCCCGCAGAGTGACGCCATCGTGCTGCCCAACCCGATCTCGATCGAGATGTCCGCCATGCGCGTCTCTCTGTTCCCGGGTCTGGTGCAGGCCGTCGTTTACAACCAGAACCGTCAGCAGCCGCGTGTGCGTCTGTTTGAACAGGGTCTGCGTTTCATCAAGGATGAAAGCGCCGAGAACGGCATCCGTCAGGAGCCGATGCTGGCCGGTATCATCACTGGCAACCAGAGCGACGAGCACTGGGATATCAAAACCCGCGCAGCCGACTTCTTTGATTTGAAAGGGGATCTGGAAGCGGTGCTGGACTTGACCGCCGAAGGGGCCACCTTTACCTTCGAGCGCACCGAGCACAGCGCCCTGCACCCGGGCCAGAGCGCAGCCATCCTGCGCAATGGCGAGATCATCGGCCATATCGGCGTGATCCACCCGAGCCTCGAGAAGAAGCTGGGCCTCAAGAGCCGCGCGGTGATGTTTGAGCTGGAGCTGGACAAGCTGACCCCGGCCAAGGTGCCTGTGGCAGCCGAAGTTTCCAAGTTCCCGGCGAACCGTCGCGACATCGCCGTCGTGGTCGATCGTCAGGTTCTGGCAGGTGATGTGCTTGCGGTAATTAAAAAAGTTGGCGGAAATCAGGTAGTTGGAATAAACTTGTTTGACGTATACCAGGGTGCTGGTATGGCAGAGGACAAGAAGAGCCTGGCCATCAGTCTTGTATTGCAAGACACCCAGCGCACCCTGGAGGAGAAAGAGATTGCCGAGACCGTAGACAATGTCGTGCGGGCCCTTGGTGAAGAGTTGAATGCATCCTTGAGGGATTGATCTATGGCGCTTACCAAAGCCGACATTGCAGAGCACCTGTTCACCCAGCTCGGGATGAGCAAGCGTGAAGCCAAAGATATGGTGGAAGCCTTCTTTGAGGAAATCCGACAGGCGCTTGAGCGTGGTGAACAAGTCAAGATTTCAGGCTTCGGTAACTTTGACCTTCGTGAGAAGAATCAGCGTCCCGGACGCAACCCCAAGACGGGCGAGGATATTCCTATCAGCGCCCGCCGCGTGGTGACCTTCCGGCCTGGCCAGAAGCTCAAGGCCAGGGTAGAAAATGTTGAACCCAACGAGTGATAAAAAGCCAGGCAGATGCCTGGCTTTTGTTTTCAGATGACCAAATTCCCCGTTTTTCTTCTGGGTGCCGTGCTGGCACTGCCGTTGTACGCCAAGCCATTGCAGACCACAGTGCTGCCCCTGGCACCGGCGACCCAGGCCTATGTCGACTCCATCACCCAGCTGGAGATCTGTTATCCCGCCACCCTTCCGCCCCCTTATTTGTTAGAGGGGGGAGGGCTGCTCAAGGATAGGATCGCCAGGCTGGCTGCTGTGCTGCCGGTCCCGCTTAAGGTTCACGAACTGCCCGACTGGCAAGCAGTACGCGATGCGTTGCTGCACGGTCACTGCGATCTCGTGCCTCATGTCGGCCCGCTCTCGACTGTGATGCCCGATATGCTGGTCAGCCGCGCCATGATGGAGACAGATGCCGCCATTCTCTACCGTGGCGATCTGCAGCACGCAACGTTTCTGGTTTCGTCAGCCACCGGTTCGGGGCGGATGCTCAAAGCGTTCTATCCGGAGGCCGTGATCAAGCGGCTGTCGCAGGAAGAGAACCTCTACTCGGCGCTGGAGAGCGGCAAAGGGAATGCTTATCTGGGTGACTACCTGCAACTGCGCTATCTGATGCGCGAATTTCCCGCCGATGGTTTGCGACTGCGCCGGTTGTTGGGGGATGAGATGGTGGTCAGCTATCGGTTGATGATGCGCAGCGAGCCGGAACTGGCCCGCCTCATCGATACCGCCATCCGCTACATGCCTGCTGGCAGCCTTTATGCCGATCTGGGTCGCTATCTCGATCAGGGGTCGCTCTATGTCAACCAGTTGCACTTCAGCGATACCGAGCAGGCCTGGTTATCTGGCTGGGGGCGCACCGTTCGTCTGGTGGTCAATCCCGAGCTGATGCCCTATAGCGGCGTCAATGAGCTGGGAGAGGCGAAAGGGTGGAGTGCGGATGTGCTGCGCTGGGTCACCCAGGAGACCGGCCTGAAATACCAGCTGGTGCCTGCTGCCAGCAAGGCGGAGGCGTTAGAAAAGCTGCGTAGTGGTGAGGCGGACATGATGGCCGGTTTGCCGGAATCCCCCGCATTGACGGACGAATTTATCTTCAGTCGGACGATCTCCATCAACCGGTTTGCCTTGATCAGCAAGCGCAAGGTAGTTGCCGATCACATCACCCAGCTCAAGCGACAGCGTATTCTGGTGCCGGAATCCCTCTACGATCCCTCCTTGCTTGCCCTGCTCGGTGATCAGGAGTGGCATCGTACTGACAGTCTCGAGCAGGGGTTGGCGGCGATCAAACAGGGCAAGGCTGACGCCATGCTGAGCGAGCTTTATCAACTGCAATATCCCCAGCGCACCAACTTGCTGGAAGGGCTCGATATCGAGGAGCTGGAGGATCGCTTTGGCCTTGGCTTTGCCATCAACAAAGATCAGACCGAGCTGGCCGGGGTGATGGATCGCAACCTGATGGCGCTGACCAGTACCCAGATCGACGAGCTCAACCAGCGCTGGCGTCGCCTGTTGGTGGTGCAGCAGCCCGGCGTGAGCTATGCCACCTGGTTTGGTTCCATCGCCATGGCGCTGTTGATCAGCGGTATCGTCATCGGCGGGATCTGGCGCTCCCGTCAGCAACTGGCACGGGAGGTAGCACAGCGTCACGCCGCCGAGAAAGCGCTGGCCATCGAGAGCGAGCTGCGGGAAACCATGTTTCAGGCGCTGCCGGTGCCCGTCTATCTGCGCAACAGCCAGGGCAAGGTGATCAAATCCAACAAGCAGGGGCGACGTCTGGCTCTGCGTTACTCGCAGCAGCTGATGCTGCCGCCGGTGCAACCCCAGAAGAGCGAGGGGGAGCTGGTGCTGGGGGATCAGGTTTTCGCCTATGCCCAGCATCCGCTGCGACTTGACAAGCAAGCCCCCGCCACCGACCTCATCGCCCTGTCGGATATCAGCGTGTTGCGTGAACAGGCCCGTTTCCTGCGTCAGGCGGAACGTCGCCTGCGCGCCCTGACCAATACCGTACCCGGCGTGGTATTGCAGTTTATGTTCGAGCGGGGACGGGTGGGGGCCATCGAGTTTATCAGCCGGGGCAGCTACGAGCTGCTTGGGCTGGCGAGCCAGCAGATCCGCCGTGAGCCCAAACGGGTGCTCGCCATGCTGGAGCGCGAGGATCGCCGCCGGGTGCGGCGTGACATGTTCGCCATGTTGCAGGGGGGGAAACCCTTCGCGTTCACCATGCGTTATCACCATCCGACCAAGGGGGTGCGCTGGTTGCAGCTCTATGGCCGTGGCCGCAGCCAGCCGCAGGGGTGGCGGATCTATGCGGTGATGCAGGATGTCACCGCCCGTGTCGAGCAGGATCAGGCATTGCAGCTCTCCCATGAGCAGGCGCAACAGGCGGTACAGGCCAAAGGACGTTTTATGGCCGCCATCAGCCACGAGATCCGCACGCCGATGAATGCCATGCTCGGCTTGCTGGAGTGGTTGGCCAGCACCCCCTTGTCCCAAGAGCAGGATTCGGCGCTGGCGCGGGTGCGTCAGGCGGGGGACGAGCTGCTTGGCCTGCTCAACGATGTGCTCGATTTTAGCCGCAATGAAAACAGCCAACTCTCCCTCTCGCCCCGGCCCACTGATTTTGCCGAGTTGTGCGAGCATGTGGCGGCAGTTCACTGGACCAAGGCGCGGGCCAAGGGGTTGCAACTGCGCCTGCAGCTGGACCCGGCCCTGCCTGCCCTGCAGACCCTCGACCCCCATCGGGTGCGGCAGGTGCTCCACAACCTGCTCTCCAATGCCATCAAGTTCAGCTTGCGTGGGGAGGTGGTGCTGTGGGCCGAGCTGGCAGACGTGACCTTGCGCTTCGGTGTGGATGATCAGGGGCCGGGCATTACAGCCCAGATGCGCCCCACGCTCTTTATGCCATTCGAGCAGTTTGCCGTTGAAGGGCAGCTGCGGGCGCCGGGCACCGGTCTTGGCCTGGCGATTTGCAAGCAGTTGATCGAGCAGATGGGCGGTCTTATCGATGTTGAAGGGCGCGCTGGCGGCGGTAGCCGCTTCTTCTGCGAGTTGCCCCTGCAGCGGGTGCAGCAGGAGCCGGACTGGCAGCCCAAGGTACGGCAGCTGGCAATCTCTTTGCCACGTGACGAGGCACAAGCGCTTTCACCCTGGCTCAGCCGATTGGGGATCGTCACTGTCAGCAATGCCGTTGATACGCTGCAAGCGGAGGTAGACGATAAGGGGCTCTACTATTGGGCCTGGCAAGGGGAGTCCTGGGTGCCCGGTACCATCATCACCCTGCTGCAGCCACGACTGACCCCTGGCCAGCCAGTCGCCGGCTCCCAGCCAGGGCTTGGCATGCGGGTACTGCTGGTTGAGGATCACGTGGTCAACCGTGAACTGATCAGTCTGCAGTTGGGGCAACTTGGCGCCAGCGTTGTCACTGCCGCTGACGGGCAGTTGGCACTGGAGATGTTGGCGGAGCATGAGGTGGACTTTGTGTTGACGGACCTGCAGATGCCGGTGATGAACGGGGCTGAGCTGTGCAGAGCGTTGCGCCAATCTGCCCGCTGGGCCTCCCTTCCGGTCTATGTGATCACCGCGGATCTCAGTGAGCAGGCGGCGAGAGAGCTGCAGTCCTGCGGTTGTGATGGTCATCTGGACAAGCCGGTTGCCCTCAAGGAGCTGGCGACCCTGCTGCGCTATATCGCCAGAGAGGGGAGCCATCAGGGTGAGGCAGCACCGGTCGTCTCGCACTTGCCCAATGAGCTGGCGGCCCTCTATCTGAAGGCAACCAGAGACGATTTGGCAAATCTTGATCGCTGTCTCACAAATGAAGATATGGTTGGCGTAAAAGCTGCATTGCACCAACTGAAAGGGGCCGCCAGAATGGTAGGTGCCACTGCCCTGGTAACAGTGATTGAAGAGTGGCAGCAATCACCTCATTCGGAGCTACAGGCCAGATTAACCGGGGCGCTGGATGAGTTCAGCCAGCATTTTTTGTTGAGGACTCAAGATGATAATCACCGATGAAGAACTGCTGGCGCTGCTCGATACTGAAGATCATGATGCGGCAGGTTTTTGCCCCATCGTACTCTATGCCCTTGACCGTCGCTCTTACGAGCTGGCGAAGGGGATGGATCTGCCCTCCTATGTGACCCTGCAACGTACTCAGCCTGATGCCTGCTGGCAGTGGGATGGGCTCTTTTCTGCCTGTGCCATCGCCCTCTATGATCCCGCCGTCCATCAGCAGGCTGACTACTTTCCCGAGTTGCAGCAACATGAGGGTATCTATGCCATCGGTGAGGATTGGCTGGGGGGCCTAGCGGCCAGTTACCGTGACTGGTGCAACTGGTTGGCTGCCAGCAAGGTTGTGCTGCTCGAAGATCACCCGTTTCAGGGGATGCGGCTACAACAGGCCATCGCTGGGTTGGGGCTCACCTGCCAGTGGGTGCAGGATGAGAGCGCCTGTCTTACGGCGCTGGGGGCGGGCGATATCCGTCTGCTGGTGTGCGATCTTAGCCTGGTGGAGCAGGATGCCATCAGTCTGCTGATGAGCCAGCCTCAGTTGCAGGACGAAGGATTGCCCATCGTGCTGCTCTCCGCCCATGAGCAGACGCTGATCGACGGCGCTCGTCGCCTGCTCATCGATACCGGTTTCAATATTCTGGCGGCACTGGCCAAGCCCCTCGATTGCGATGAGCTGTTACGGTTGTTGCGCGGGCTATATCTGGGTCCACTGCGTCAGCGACGTTTGAGTGGCCAGCGCCGAACTATCCGCAATTGGCAGGGGAAGGTAGAGGGTCAGCTTGGTCTGCTCTCCAGCCCGGCGACCCAGCATCCAGTCTGGCTGGCGGTGACCGGTTTACCCGGCCGCTGGGAGGCACTCAAGGAGTGGTTGGCTGGGCAGTCACGCACCCCATCCGAACTGACGCTGCTGATCCACCGTCGCGATCACCTGTTGAACAATGCCGAGCGCTTTGCACTGGTACTGCAGGCCAGTCTTGCAGGGAGCAAGCTGGCGCTGCTGCTCGACAATAGCCAGCATCTGCCATTCGACCTGCTGGAACGTTTGCCGCTGCAGGCGCTATTGCTGGGGCAGGGGATCCTGCCCGAGATGGAGTCATTGGCGCCGGACTCTCTGCTGGGACGCTTTATGGCGCGGGCCAGGGAGCTGGGGATTGCACTCTATCTGGACGATCCCTACAACCTGCTCGATGTCGAGGTGTGGCGAGAGCGCGGTATGACGGGGTGCTGGTAAACCATGCCGCGCTACCTCTGCTGGCCAGTTCATTGGGAGCGCCTTGGCAAAGGGCTGGATGGCTGGCCCCATCCGGTTTCCCGGGCCGCACTGCCGCTGGCGATGCAGGTTGCAGAGGTGCCTTGCCTGCTACGGGAGCTGAGTGGTGTGGCACCCTCCTGTATGGTGTCGGCCTATGATGCGCTCAGTGAAGAGAGCATCTATCTACGTTTTATGCGTCCCAAACGGACGCCGACACCGGTACAGGTTGCACAATTTCTTAACTACCATCCCGAGCATCAGATCTCGCTGCTGCTGACAGACCTCGCCGGACAGCCGCTGGCCCAGGCCCAGTCCATCCGCCGCCGTCTTCATCCCGATCGGGCGGAGTTCTCCTGCATCGTGGCGGATCACTTCCAGCACAAGGGGGCGGGACGACGCATTCTGCTGGCGCTGGCCCTGTTGGCAAGGGCGGACGGGATCCGGGAGTGGACAGCGGAAGTGCTGGCCCAGAACCGTCCCATGCTGACATTGCTCAAACGGTTGGGGCTGCCGCTGACGCTGGTGACCGGGCGTGAAATGGTCTTTGTCAGGCTGGATCTGTCGGTACTGGATGGCTGGTTACCCGTGCCGCCAACCATGCCCCTTAAGACCAAGGGCGAATAGTGACACTTTTTTCCCTGTGCTAAGGTCACATTTATTATGCGGGAATAGACGGAGCAGCTTATGGCGCAGTCATATAAACATATCGTGATCCTGACCGGGGCGGGGATCTCTGCCGAATCCGGCATCAAGACCTTTCGTGCCTGCGATGGTTTGTGGGAAGAGCACAAGGTCGAGGATGTGGCGACCCCCGAGGGGTATGCCCGGGATCCCGATCTGGTGCTGCGCTTTTACAACTCCCGCCGCAAACAGCTGCAACAACCCCAGGTACACCCCAATCCGGCTCACTATGCGCTGGCCCGCCTCGAGCGTCTTCTGCCGGGTTCGGTCACCCTGGTGACTCAGAATATCGACAATCTGCACGAGAGTGCTGGTAGCAAGAATCTTATCCATATGCACGGCGAGCTGCTCAAGGCCCGTTGCCCCGAGTCCGGTCAGGTGATCGAGTGGCGCGGTGATCTCCATCAGGATGAGCTCTGCTCCTGCTGTCAGTTCCCCCAGCCGATGCGCCCCCATGTGGTCTGGTTTGGCGAGATGCCGCTCGGGCTGGATCGGATCTACAGCGCGCTGGCCCAGTGCGATCTCTTTATCTCCATTGGCACTTCGGGGGCTGTCTATCCGGCGGCGGGCTTTGTTCACGAGGCAGGCCTCAACGGTGCCCACACCATCGAGCTCAATCTCGAGCCGAGCGAGGTGGGTAGCCAGTTTGACGAGAAGCGCTATGGTCCCGCTTCCCTGCTGGTCCCCGCCTATGTAGATGAATTGCTGGAGGCGTGTGGCATCCATCAGCCCCGACAAGTTGAGGGGCACAACTGGATGGAGATGCGCGAGCGCTAACGATCAGGGATGGCAAAAAAGCAAAAGGCGACTCTTCGAGTCGCCTTTTTGTTGGTCAGTGCCCGTTACGATTGAGCGGGCAGAGGGGAGCAGAGAGGGGCGCAGGATTGCCTGATCACCAGATCCGGGTCGACGGTGATCAGGTGGTTCTCCACCGCCTCGCCGTTGATCCGCGCCAGCAGGCGGGTGACGGCCAGGCGTCCCAGCTCCTCCTTGGGCTGGTTGATGGTAGTGAGTGGCGGCGAGAGGTATTGGGCCAGCTCCACGTTGTCGTAGCCGACGATGGAGATGTCCCGCGGTATCACAATGCCAGCCTGATGGGCGGCACTGATGGCCCCCATTGCCATCATGTCGTTGCAGACAAAGAGGGCGGTCGGGCGCGAAGGGAGTGCCAGCAGCCGCTCCATGGCGGCAAAGCCGCTGGCGCAATCAAAGTCTCCCTCCTGGATCCACTGTGGATTGACGGTTAAGCCTGCCTCCTGCAACGCCTGCTCAAAACCTGCCTGCCGCTGGTTGGCGGGGGCACGGTTTTGGGGGCCGGTGATGCAGCCGATCGCGGTATGGCCCAACTCAATCAGATGGCGGGTCGCCAAATAACCGCCGTGGAAGGAGTTGTCGGCGATCAGATCCACATCCTCGCTGACCATCCCCCAATCCATCACCACCACCGGCAGGCTCTTGAGCCAGTCGAGCTGGTTGAACACCTCCTGTTGCCCCTCGCTACACATGATCAGCAGGCCGTCGACCCGCTTGCGCAGCATCATCTTGAGGTAGGAGAGGGCGGTTTCGGCCTGTCCCTCGGTGTTGCCCAGCATCAGGTTGTAGCCCTGCTCGAAGCAGTAATGCTCCACCCCGCGCACCACTTCGGCAAAGAAGGGGTTACTGGAGGTGGTGACCAGCATGCCGATACTGTTGGTCTCCTTCACCTTGAGGCTGCGGGCCACCAGACTCGGGGCGTAGTTGAGATCGCGCATGGCGGCGAAGACCCGCGCCCGGGTCTCCTCGGCCACGAAGCGGGTCTCATTGATGACATGGGAAACGGTGGTGGTAGAGACCCCTGCCAGCGCCGCCACCTCCTTGATATTGGCCATCAGTGCCCCTGGGCAGTTTGCGCGAGCAGGAAGGTGTCAACCTCACTCTTGCCAGGGATGGAGCTCTGGGCGCCAAATTTGGTGACAGAGAGCGCCGCCGCACCGTGGGCAAAACGCACCGCTGTGTTGAAGTCGGCACCGGCCAGTTCGGCTGCCAACAGGGCGCCGTTGAAGGTATCGCCCGCGGCTGTGGTGTCTACCGCGTCCACTCGAAAACCCGGAATGAGCTGTTGCTGCTGCTTGTTGCTGCAATAGACCCCCTGCGCCCCCAGGGTGATCATCACGTCTGTGATTCCCATCTGGTGGAAGCGGTTGGCCGCCTCGCGAGCACTGGCTTCGTCGGTGACTTTGACGCCGGTCAGCAGTTCCGCTTCGGTCTGGTTGGGAGTGATAAGGTCGACCAGCGCCAGCAGTTCGCTCGAGAGCGGGCGAGCGGGGGCCGGGTTGAGCACCACCCGGGTGCCGTGGGCGCGGGCCAAGCGCGCAGCTTCATGCACGCTCTCCAGCGGCACTTCCAACTGCAGCAGCAGGGTATGGGCATCGCCAATCAGGGTTTCGTGGCGAGCAACCACGTCAGGAGAGAGCGCCCCATTGGCCTCGGCAGAGATGCCGATGCTGTTCTCCCCCTCATCGCTGACATAGATGATGGCTATACCGGTGGGCAGGGTGTCGTCAAGCTCGACGGCACTGACGTCGATGCCATCTTTGGCAAAGCCGGTTTTCATCTGGTGGCCGATGGCGTCATCACCGATACGGGCGATAAAGGAGACGGGAGCGCCGAGGCGCGCGGCGGCGACCGCCTGATTGGCCCCCTTGCCACCGGGCACAACCTGATAGCTGTGACCGGTCAGGGTTTCACCCGGGCGGGGAAAGTGGGGAACGCGCAGTACATGGTCTGCATTGACACTGCCCAAAACGACGAGACGATTCATGTTGACTACTCCTGGTGCATCTTGGTTTGAACACGGGGATGGCGCGCGCTCAAGCCGGGAGGCATCGTGATTGAGAGGGAAAAGGGGGAGGTGAGCCCCCCCCTTGTGATCTTATTTGCTGACTACTTGCAGCGGAACCGGGATGGATTTCTCGACCGGCTGGCCCTTGAGC
>NZ_JRGK01000323.1 GCF_000764645.1 Aeromonas finlandensis | reverse complement strand
GCTGAATACCTGATGAAGATGGTGCCCAAGGGGACCCACGATCACAAAAAATTCATCACCCCGGCCGAACTCTGCCGCATGGGTGAAGCCGCTGGCTTGTTGGTGCGGGACATGAGCGGCGTCCACTACGCCCCCCTCACCAACCAGTTCAAGCTCGGCAAGAATGTCGACGTCAACTATATGGTGGAGTTTGTCCGCCCGGAGCAAGGTTGATGAGCGCCTCTCACCCTCTGCCCCTGCGCTGCGTGCTGTTCGATCTGGACGGCACCCTGCTCGACACCGCCCCGGATCTGGGGGCCGCCGTCAACCATGTGCTGATCAGCGAAGGCTTTGCGCCGCTCTCTGACGACATCATTCGTCAGACCACCTCCCATGGGGCGATCGGGCTGCTCAAAGCGGGCCTCGGTGACGAACTGCTTGAAGAGCTGGGGGCCACTCGCCTGCGCAATGCCCTGCTCGACTACTACGCAGCCAACCTCTGCGTCGGTACCCGTCCCTATGAGGGAATGGTGGATCTCATCGAGTGGCTGGATGAAAAATCGCTGCCCTGGGGCATAGTCACCAACAAGCCGGGCTTTCTCACCGAACCACTGCTGGCAGCCCTGCCACAACTTGCCAGCTGCGGCGTCACCGTCAGCGCCGATACCCTGCCGGTACGCAAGCCCGACCCCGCCCCCATGTTCTTCGCCTGTGACCAACTTGGCGTCGAGGCGGCTCACTGCCTTTATGTGGGGGATCATGTGCGGGACATCGAGGCGGGCCGCAATGCTGGCATGCGCACGGCCGTGGCCGGGTGGGGCTATCTCAATGATGAGGAAGATCCCGCCCAGTGGGGCGCCGATCTGCATTTTGATACCGTGCAGGCGCTGCACCACTGGCTGCGCTACGAGCTGACGGCCAAGGTGTGATGCGCAGCCTGACCGACTGACCTGCGATAACGGGGCGGAGACACTCTCCCCGTCCCTTCATATATTCTTCTTGACGCTCCCACGACCTGCGCCGCCATCACACTTCTATTCATGGATAGTAAAGGCAGCTTACCGCCTGATCGATACTCATTTGACAAGCACGCAGCCGCAACAGAGAGGCCACCAACCGCAATCGGCTGATGCAAAGCCCTTGCCACGCCGAGCCCGCGGCTGCGACAACTGGACAGCTTTTGACCCTTGTTGCATAAGGGATAATCAGCCGCTGTTTGCTAGTAAAAAGCCCCCCGTTTCGCAAGCAAAAAAAGTTATTTAAATTTTCCATCTTCGATCGGGAGACTTGCATTTAGCGGAGCGGACGAATGAAAACCCGCTCACTGTGAGCGGTCACTAACTGATGGAGCAAGACTCACAATTTATCCACAGCTCGTCACTTATCCACACATTGCAATGGCGGGCCGACCTCACTATCTTGTAGCTCGAACTTAAAATAACACTACATCTTGTGATTCATCGCACAATCTCTACCCAACTCCCGCACACCGCCGGGGCCCGGGTGGCGCCATTGTGCGATGGTTTTTCGGGAATCAACTGAAGGTCATCAGCCAATGAACTTGTTTGTGACGAAGCGTAACGGACACAAAGAACCCATCGATCTGGATAAAATTCACCGCGTGCTGGACTGGGCCGCCGAAGGGCTCGACAACGTGTCGGTCTCCCAGGTAGAGCTCAAGTCCCACATCCAGTTCTATGACGGCATCCGTACCGCCGACATTCACGAAACCATCATCAAGGCGACGGCTGACCTCATCTCCGAGCAGACCCCGGACTACCAGTACATGGCAGCCCGTCTGGCCATCTTCCACCTGCGCAAGAAAGCCTATGGTCAGTTCGAACCGCCCCACCTCTACCAGCACGTGGCTCGTCTGGTGGACATGGGCAAGTACGACAAACACCTGCTGGAAGACTACACCCAGGCCGAATTCGAAGAGCTGAACGCGCACATGGATCACTGGCGCGACATGGACTTCTCCTACGCGGCGGTCAAGCAGCTGGAAGGCAAGTATCTGGTACAAAACCGCGTCACCGGCGAGATCTACGAGAGCCCGCAGTTCCTCTACATCCTGGTGGCGGCCTGCCTCTTCTCCAAGTATCCGAAAGATACCCGTCTCGACTACATCAAGCGCTTCTATGATGCGGTCTCGACCTTCAAGATCTCCCTGCCGACCCCGATCATGAGCGGCGTGCGCACCCCGACCCGTCAGTTCAGCTCCTGCGTACTGATCGAGTGCGACGACAGCCTGGATTCCATCAACGCCACCGCCAGCTCCATCGTGCGTTATGTTTCCCAGCGCGCCGGGATCGGCATCAACGCTGGTCGCATCCGCGGTCTGGGCAGCCCCATCCGTGGCGGCGAAGCGTTCCACACCGGTTGCATCCCCTTCTACAAATACTTCCAGACTGCCGTGAAGTGCTGCTCCCAGGGCGGCGTGCGCGGCGGTGCGGCCACCCTGTTCTACCCGCTGTGGCACACCGAAGTGGAAAGCCTGCTGGTTCTGAAGAACAACCGCGGCGTGGAAGAGAACCGGGTCCGTCACATGGACTACGGCGTGCAGATCAACAAGCTGATGTATCAGCGCCTCATCAAGGGCGGTGACATCACATTGTTCTCCCCGTCCGACGCGCCGGGTCTGTACGATGCCTTCTTCGCGGATCAGGACAAATTTGAAGCGCTCTACGTCAAGTACGAGCAGGATCCGGCCATTCGCAAGAAGACTCTCAAGGCGGTCGATCTCTTCTCCCTGATGATGCAGGAGCGCGCCGGTACCGGTCGCATCTACATCCAGAACGTGGATCACTGCAACACCCACAGCCCGTTCGATCCGAGCGTGGCACCGGTGCGCCAGTCCAACCTCTGCCTCGAGATTGCGCTGCCGACCAAGCCGCTCAACAACATCGACGACGAGAGCGGCGAAATCGCCCTGTGCACCCTCTCCGCCTTCAACCTCGGCGCCATCGATAAGCTGGAAGATCTGGAAGAGATGGCCGATCTGGCCGTGCGTGCCCTCGATGCCCTGCTCGACTATCAGGACTACCCGATTGCCGCCGCCAAGAAGGGCAGCATGGGTCGTCGCACCTTGGGGATCGGCGTCATCAACTACGCCTACTACCTGGCCAAAAACGGTGCCCGTTACTCCGACGGTTCCGGTCTGGCGCTGACTCACCGCACCTTCGAGGCCATTCAGTACTACCTGCTGAAAGCCTCCGTGCAGCTGGCCCGCGAGTTCGGCCCCTGCCCGCTGTTTGGCGAGACTACCTACGCCCAGGGCATTTTGCCCATCGATACCTACAAGAAGGATCTGGATGTACTGTGCAACGAGCCGCTGCATCTGGATTGGGAAAGCCTGCGTGAAGAGATCAAGTCCGTGGGCTTGCGCAACTCCACCCTGACCGCCCTGATGCCGAGCGAGACCTCCAGCCAGATCTCCAACGCCACCAACGGCATCGAGCCTCCGCGCGGCCTGGTCTCGGTCAAGGCCTCCAAAGACGGCATTCTCAAACAGGTGGTGCCCGAGTATGATCGCCTGAAAGATCAATACGAATTGCTCTGGAAGCAACCGAGCGTTGACGGCTACCTGCAGCTGGTCGGTATCATGCAGAAGTTTGTGGATCAGGCGATCTCCGCCAACACCAACTACGACCCGGCCCGTTTCGAAGGCAACAAGGTGCCGATGAAACAGCTGCTGAAGGACTTGCTGACCGCCTACAAATACGGCCTCAAGACCCTCTACTATCACAACACCCGTGATGGTGCAGACGATGCCCAGACCGATCTGCAAGATGACGGTTGCGCTGGCGGGGCTTGCAAAATCTAAGTCACGGCAAGTGTTGATAACCGGGCGGGAGCATGAAGCTCCCGCTCTCCTGTTTTCTCTATTCACATATTCTGGTAACCATGGCCTATTCAACTTTCTGCCAAACCCAAAACGACCAGCTCAAAGAGCCGATGTTTTTTGGCCAATCGGTCAACGTAGCCCGTTATGATCAACAAAAGCACGAAGTGTTCGAGCGCCTGATCGAGAAGCAACTCTCCTTCTTCTGGCGTCCGGAAGAGGTGGATGTCTCCCACGATCGCATCGACTATCAGGCCCTGCCGCCCCACGAGCAGCACATCTTCATCTCCAACCTGAAGTACCAGACCCTGCTGGACTCCATCCAGGGCCGCAGCCCCAACGTGGCCCTGCTGCCGCTGGTCTCCATTCCGGAGCTGGAAACCTGGATTGAGACCTGGGCCTTCTCCGAGACCATCCACTCTCGCTCCTACACCCACATCATCCGCAATATCGTCAACTCACCGGCCCAGGTGTTTGACGATATCGTAGCCAACGAGCAGATCCTCAAACGCGCGGGCTCCATCAGCCACTACTACGACGATCTGATCGAGTCGACTGCCCTCTACAACCTGCACGGTGAAGGGACCCACACCGTCGCAGGCCGCGAAGTGACCATCACCCTGCGCGGGCTGAAGAAGAAACTTTATCTGTGCCTGATGAGCGTCAACGCGCTCGAAGCTATCCGCTTCTACGTCAGCTTCGCCTGCTCCTTTGCCTTCGCCGAACGCGAGCTGATGGAAGGCAACGCCAAGATCATCAAGATGATCGCCCGCGACGAAGCGCTGCATCTGACCGGCACCCAGCACATGCTGAACCTGATGCGCACCGGCCAGGATGACCCGGAGATGGCCGAGATCGCCGCCGAATGCGAACAGGCCTGCTTCGATATCTTCAAGGAGGCGGCCATTCAGGAGAAAGAGTGGGCCGAGTACCTGTTCCAGGACGGCTCCATGATCGGCCTGAACAAGGACATCCTCTGCCAGTACGTGGAGTACATCACCAACCTGCGCATGAGCGCGGTCGGCCTGCAGCCAGCCTTTGCCGGCACCAAGCAGAATCCGATCCCCTGGATCAACACCTGGCTGTCGTCTGACAACGTGCAGGTCGCCCCGCAAGAGGTGGAGGTGAGCTCCTATCTGGTAGGTCAGATCGACAGCGAAATGAATGCCGACGATTTGGGTGACTTCGAGCTGTGAGTCAGCGACCTGATATGCTGGTCGGCCAGATCGACAGTGACGTGAATACCAATGAGTTGGGTGATTTCGAGCTGTGAGTGATGCCACCAACACGCTGGCCCCTGCCCCGCACACGCCTGCCGAACAGCATGCGGTCGTGGCACCACGGGTACATACCCGGGATGGTGCCGTGCTGCACGCCCAGCCCGGCGAAAGCGTGTTGGAGACCCTGGAGCGCCACGGTCATCATGTGGAGTTCCAGTGTCGCAGCGGCTATTGCGGCGCTTGCCGCACGCCGCTGATGAGCGGCAAGGTGCACTACCCTGCGGTGCCGCTGGCATTTGTCGCCCAGGGTGAATGCCTCCCCTGCTGCTGCAAGCCGGTCGGCGCCATCAAGCTGGATATCCAGCAGGGCTGACCCGACAGGCTGGTAACTCGCGCACAATAAAAAGCCGCCGGAGCAATCCGGCGGCTTTCTTATCTCATCATATTCTTTCAGGGCGCCCTGCGCAGACGCCCGTACCACATAGGGTTACAACCAGGGGGCGGCAGTCGGCCCGTGGTGCAGGCCCAGCTTCCAGACCCGGCCAAAGTGCTTGTAGTGACCCGCCGCGACACCGGCCTTCTCGCCCATGCCGTGGTAGAGATCGAGGTGGCCCTTCTTCACCGCACCGCCCACATCCAGCGCAATCAACAACCGCAGCTGGTGCTTGCCGGTCCAGTTGCCCTCTTTATCGAGCA
>NZ_JRGK01000322.1 GCF_000764645.1 Aeromonas finlandensis | reverse complement strand
AATCAGCACCATCTTGCGGTGCCAGTGGGGAAGGGAGTTGAAGGCGTGCCAAATAACCATGGAAAGTTGATGCAGTCGGGCAGAATGGATGGATTTTACAGCCTTTCCAATTGGCCCGCCATTCCAGTAATATGTTTGGCCCTGTGGAATCGTGATGGAGAGTCAAAAAATGTCCCAGCTCGAGGTGGCGCTAGCCGAGATCAAGCGCGGAGCGGAAGAAATTCTGGTTGAAGAAGAACTTGTCGCCAAGTTGAAGGAAGGGCGCCCGCTGCGCATCAAGTTGGGCATGGACCCTACCGCCCCCGACATTCACCTGGGTCATACCGTGATCCTCAACAAGCTGAAGACCTTCCAGGATCTGGGCCATGAAGTGATCCTGCTGATCGGTGACTTCACTGCTATGGTGGGTGACCCCTCCGGCAAGAACAGCACTCGTCCGCCGCTCTCCGAAGAGGCGATCAAGCACAACGCCCTCACCTATGCGGAGCAGGCGTTCAAGATCCTCGATCCCGCCAAGACCCGCATCGAGTACAACTCCAGCTGGCTGGGCGAGCTGGGTGCGACCGGCATGATCAAGCTGGCGGCCAAGCAGACCGTGGCCCGCATGATGGAGCGCGACGACTTCAAAAAGCGCTACACCGGCGGCCAATCCATCGCGATTCACGAATTCCTCTATCCGCTGCTGCAAGGCTATGACTCGGTCGCGCTGAAGGCGGACGTTGAGCTGGGCGGTACCGATCAGAAGTTCAACCTGCTGATGGGCCGCGAGCTGCAAAAAGATGCCGGCATGGCGACCCAGTGCGTGCTGATGATGCCGCTGCTGGTGGGTCTGGATGGCGTCAAGAAGATGTCCAAGTCCGCTGCCAACTATATCGGCGTACACGATGCCCCGGGCGAGATGTTCGGCAAGATCATGTCCATCACCGATGATCTGATGTGGAACTACTACGAGCTGCTCTCCTTCCGTCCGCTGGCTGAAATCGAAGGGTTCAAGGCGGGCATCGCTGCCGGCACCCTCAACCCCCGTGACGTGAAGATCTGGCTGGCCAAAGAGATCATCACCCGCTACCACGATGAAGCGGCGGCCGAAGCGGCTCACGAAGATTTCACCCAGCGCTTCTCCAAGAACGCCATTCCGGACGAAATGCCGGAAGTCGAACTGGCGTTGGAAGGCGAAGGTCTGGCCATCGCCAACCTGCTGAAAGAGGCCGATCTGGTGGCCACCACCTCCGAAGCGCTGCGGATGATCAAGCAGGGCGCGGTCAAGGTGGATGGCGAGAAACTGGAAGATGGTAAGGCACTGATTGGTGCCGGTACCGCCGTCTATCAGGTTGGCAAGCGCAAGTTTGCCCGGGTGACGGTCAAATAAGCCCTGATCGCTCAGTACGCGGTGACTGGTCATCCACTCTGATGCGTTGAATAAGAGAAGCCTCCCTTGTGGAGGCTTCTCTGTATTTGCGATGTGTACGGGCCGCACAAATAGCAAAACCGGCATCAGGGGATGCCGGTTTTTTATTGCTACTGCGAGGTCTGTGGCCTTAACGGGCCAGCTGGACGGCAGCGCGCGGGCGGGCCGGTTGCGGGTGGTGTTTGGCTTTTGGCGCGCAGGCCACTTTCAGGCGCAGCCACTCGCGCCACAGCAGCCAGCAGAGCGGCAGGGTGAGCAGCAGCACGGTCGCTGGCTGGGCCATCAGCACGCCATCACGACCCCACAGTTGCGGCAGCAGGAAGATAAGCGGCAGCAGCAACACGGTTTTGGCGATGGAGATGACCAGCGCCTGGCGGGTGCGCGCCATGGATTGCAGCAGCACGATGCCGAACATGATGATCCCCTCCAGCGGAATGGCACCGAGGTTGAGGGTCAGGCTGCTGATAGCGGCGGCCAGCAGCTCGGGATCCTTGTCACCGGTATAGAGCATGGCGACCTGTCCCGGCAGCAGCTGGATGGTGAGCCACACCACCATGCCGTAGATAAAGGTGAACTTGAGCCCCATCTCCATCAGGTACTTGAGGTTGCGATGGCGCTTGGCCCCCGCCGCCTTGCTGATGA
Source organism: Aeromonas finlandensis (assembly GCF_000764645.1). Lineage (GTDB taxonomy): Bacteria > Pseudomonadota > Gammaproteobacteria > Enterobacterales > Aeromonadaceae > Aeromonas > Aeromonas finlandensis. The sequence continues at coordinate 2,944 of NZ_JRGK01000322.1, read as the reverse complement.
GCGGCTGAATGCCGAAGGCCAGCCCCTGCAGGATGACGATAAAGACCGCCTCGGTATAACCAGCCACGGTAAAGCCCGCCAGATCCTTCACATTGCCATACACCATCAGCTGGCTGTTGTGCAGCATCAGCAGCAGGCCGAGGTTGAACTGGGCAATCAGGCTCGGCAGGCCGGTAAAGAGCAGGTTCGGCATGGCAGGGAGGTTGGGCACCAGATCCCGCCAGGTGAGTTGCAGCCGGGCCCAGGGGGTAAAGAAGTAGCCAAGGCCGATCAGGCTCACCACACCCTCTGCCATCAGGGTGGCCTGGGCGGTACCGATCAGTCCCAGCCCCAGCCGACCCACCATGATGTAGTTGAGGATGATGTTGAGCACGGCGCCGCTGCTCACCAGCACCATGGCCAGTTTCGGGCGGCCATCGTTGCGCAGCAGATAGGGGACCGCCAGATTGCTGGCCAGCAGCAGGGTACCGCCGCCAATCCAGGTGAGGTAGTCACTCGCCTGTTTCCAGGTGTCGGTGCCCTGTTCGATCCCCAGCCCCAGCAGGATATCGGTGTGGGTGTAATAGAGCAGACCCGGGGCAATGATCCCGAGCCCGGCCAGCAGCCAGAGGGCGTTGACCAGCGCCTGACGGGCCAGCGTGTCGTTTTTCGCCCCTTGCTGGAAGGAGATGGCGGTCGCCGCCCCCATGCTGATCATGGCGGCCAGACCGATCAGCACCATGATGACCGGATAGACCAGGTTGATCCCGGCGAGGCCAGCGGCGCCGACATAGTGGCCGACGAAGATGCCGTCGATGAGGTAGTAGGCCCCCGAGACCAGCATGGCAAGAATGGAGGGGAGGGCGTAAGCCCAGAAGCGACGGGTCATGGCCCGTTGCCGCAGTGTTAAATAGGCAGACATATCTGTTCTCTCGGGGAGCTCGATTATCGAACAGCTAGTCTAGATTAATACTTATTTGGTGATAATCAGGGTTTCACTTGATGAATTGCTGAGTATTACTCACTAATCCGGGGTTTTGGTAGTGAGCCTTGAGCATGTCGATCAGGATGCGCAGGCCGCTGCCCAACTGGTGCCGACTGGGATAGAAGAGGTAGAAACCGGCAAAGGTGGGGCACCAGGGCTCCAGCACGGTGAGCAGTTTCCCCTCCGCGACCTTTTGACTCACCTCCTCTTCCAGACAGTAGGCGAGCCCCAGCCCTGCCTCGGCGGCGCCCAGATAGAGGGCCGGGGTGCTGGTGGTGAGCGGCCCGGTTACTTCGATCTCCAGCATGGTGCCGTCGGCGGCAAAGGCCCAGCGATAGTGATGGTGCGGGGTGAGGCGATAGCCGATGCAGGCGTGGCGGCTCAGCTCGCTCGGGTGCTCTGGCGCGCCATGCTCCGCCAGATAGGCGGGGGCGCCCACCACCAGATAGCGCTGTGGCGGACCGAGGGGGATGCCGATCATCTCCTTGGGCAGCAGATCGCCATAAAAGAGCGCGGCATCGTAACCATCTTCAATCAGCCGGGGCATCAGCTCCTGCTCCACCACCTCCACCTGCATTCTGGGATAACGGCGCAGATAGTCGATCAGCACCGGTGCCAACAGGCTGTCGATGGCGCCGCGCGGGGCGCAGAGCTTGAGTCGTCCTATCGGCTCGTCGCTGTTGCGGGTCAGCTCGCTGAGCGCCTCTTCCAGGGTATTGAGGGTGGGGAGCAGTTGCTTGAGCAGCCGCTGGCCCGCATCGGTCGGCACGACGGCGCGAGTGCTGCGGTTGAGCAGCCGCACCCCCAGCCGCTCTTCCAGTCCCTTCAGGCTGTGGCTGAGGGCGGAGGCGGAGACCCCGAGTTCGAGGGCGGCCTTGCTGAAACTGCGGTGACGGGCGACGGCGGCAAACACCGCCAGTTCGGCGAGATCGGTACGGGTAATGGTCATTATCAATCAACAAAAAGGCGTGAGTCACAAGGGTACGCCAAGGCCGTGCTGCACACAATCCGCACTGAATGGGTGGATTGTTGTGGAAATGTAGCTTGCTGCAGGCCATTGATTCCAGTGAAACTAAGTTTAATTGTTAAAAAAAACTGACAATAAGGCGCCTTGAGTGTGATCTTAGTCGTCCGAAAGGCGACCGGAATCAAACTTTGGTTGATTAATTCAAAAAAACGCTGTGATTAATAGGGGCATTTAATTAAAGTCAGCCCATCAAGAGTGGTGCACGTTAATCGGTTGTTAAGTGAGACGGGCGCCGACCCTCAGGGTCAAAATCTCGCACTGTTGTTTGTTGCAATCTTGTTGTCACAAGGAGTGATGGCCAGGTTGCCGGAGGGCGAGAGGTTAATAGCAAGGACGGACAGCAGGCGTTCCAGGGAGATGGAACCGGGCCGAGGGCCCGAACAAACAAGAATCCCATTTTTCCTAGATGACAGGAACAACGTATGTCTGACATGAATATTGCAGCTGATGGTCGTTTAGCCAGCAACACTTCCCGCGGCATCAACAAGGCCGATGTGGTCTGGATGCTGGGTCTGTACGGTACCGCGATCGGTGCCGGTGTGCTCTTCCTGCCAATCAACGCCGGTGTAGGTGGCCTGTGGCCGCTGGTTGCCATGCTGATCCTGGCGCTGCCGCTGACTTTCTTCGCTCACCGTGGTCTGGCCCGCTTCGTGCTGTCCGGCTCTACCCGTGATGGCGACATCACTGAAGTAGTAGAAGAGCACTTCGGCAAGACCGCAGGCAAATTCATCACCCTGCTCTACTTCTTTGCCATCTACCCGATCGTACTGATGTATTCAGTCGCCATCACCAACACCGTCGAAAGCGTGATTGTTCACCAGCTGGGCATGTCTGCACCTCCCCGTGCCGTTCTGTCACTGGCGCTGATCCTCGGTCTGATGGCGGTTGTGCGTCTGGGCGGCCAGGTTATCGTCAAAGCGATGAGCGTGCTGGTATTCCCGTTCGTGATCACC
>NZ_JRGK01000321.1 GCF_000764645.1 Aeromonas finlandensis | reverse complement strand
GGACAGGCCGACAGCGGCCACGAACCCGAGCAGCGCAGTGACGGCGGCAATCACCACAGTTTGAACACCGGACACATCGAAACCACCGTCAGCAGCATTGGCAACGCCAGCGGCCAGCAGCATGGAGGCGATGATGGTCATTTTCGGGGCATTACGGATCATGTTTTTCATGTGATATTCCTTATCTCATTCCAGTAATCGAGCGCACTCTGTTCCATGCCCAAGCGGCGTAGTAGACAGTGATGACACCCGTGCAAGAGGCGGCCATGATGGCCCCCAAAGTTCCATAGCCCACGGTTGCGGGGTCGAGCCAAGCAGCCATGGAAGCTATGTCATGTTGCTCGACCAGATACGCGCCTTGGCACTGGTCAAGCGCCACATTGGCGACTTGAAGGAAGCCGTCAGCCGTTACCTGGACGCAGCGCATTAGTTACCCTTCTTCTCAGGTGAGGGGAGGGCGAACAGGCGGAAGCCGTTGAAGGTCTTGTGCAGACCGCCGTTGCCCGCGTAGCTGTTGTCCACGTATTCGAGTTGCAGGTTGACCTTGCGGCCTACCATGTTGGCCAGCTCGACGTGGTAGTTGGCTTTTACCTGTTCCTCGCTCAGGCTGAACTCGATGACCGCCGTGGGCTTGGTGGTCATGAATTTCACAGTACCGATTTGCACATCGATGTCGTTGCGCTTACGGGTACTCAGCACGATGTCGTCGGCATCGAGGATGGTTCCTACAATTTCCATATTCGTTATCTCCGGTTGTTTGGTTTGGTAAAGACAGGACAGTTAATGACACGGGTCCAAGCCGCCGCCGAGCGGCTCGCACCCCTGAGGGGGCCCCGCGAGGCGCTCATCGTCGGAAAACAGGAGCCATGCGCGGGACTGGTGATCACAAATGGCCATGTGGCGGAGGGCCTCATACTCCTCGTACTCCATGTAGGCGTAGGCCTTCTCGTCGCGCATGACCTCGAACTGGTCGCGAACGCCTTCCATGGTCTTCCGGCAGGCCGCTTCCCATTTCTCCTTGGAGGTGACAAGCCACTCCTTGGCACGGGTGAGCATGAAGATGTTCACGTACATCAGCCCCATAGCGCGGGCTGGCGCATCGTCGCCGTACTGGGTCTTGCTGCGCGGGGTATGCAGGGCCACGCCGTCCTCGTCGCACAGCATCTTCATGGTCTCGGGGATGCCGTAGTGGACTCGCACGGTCTGGTCGTTGCGACGGACCTGCACGCCGCCCATGGCGCAACAGAACGCGGCCCAGTCTCCCGCGTCAGCGGCTTTGCGGACGTTTTCGAGCGCGAAGTGCTGCTCTTTGGTGAGTTGTTGGAACATAGGGTCTTCCATATCGAGTTCGTCGCGGATGGTGCGGAACTCGCGCCATGCAGTGACTGAGGGGCCGCCAATCTGCTGGAACTGGCGGATGCGGTTATCGGATTTCCACGCGTCGACGCGGGCGGCGGTGTCCACGGCCTTGGCTCGTTTTCCGGCTTCGTGGTCGAGTCCTACGGCGAAGCCATCGATGTTCTTGGCCACGTACTTGGAGCAGTAGCCCACAGCGGAGCCCTTGCGCGGGTCGATGAAGACCACTTTGAAGCGATGTTGCTTGGCGCCTGGCTCTGTGCCGGAGTCGGCCAGCATCTGGGCGCGGCATATGGCGATGTACTGTTTGGCCTGTTGGGTGGTCATGAACAGCACGGCGTGCGAGTGGGGCGTGCCGTCATGGTGCGGCTCGGCGAAGCGGAAGCCGTACGGCTTGATTTCAGCCTCTCCGGCGCGCTTGCGGATGTTGTTCCAGCTGTTGGTGAGCCATGCTTGGGCGTCTCTGACGGACGGGCGGCCTGCCTCGATCCATTTCTGGTTCTGCTGGCCGTTGCGGTGTACCGAGTGGAAACGGCTGGGACACGTGAACGTCAGGAAGACTGCAACATGGCGTTGCTCTTTGGCGCACTTCTCGAAGCCTGACAAGCGGGTCATCAGCTCGGCGCGGCGGTTGCTGGGATTGCTGACGCTGGCGTCTACGGCATCTTTCATGCTTACCGCATCGAACACATCCTTCGCATTGTGTGCCACAAGCGCAGACAAGGTTTCGTCATTGCGAGCACGACGAAAAGCCCGGCGAGCAACTGAAAGATCCGTTGTATAGGCTGCCATTCTTGCGCTGACCAAGGCATACCCTCGGGAAACGTCATAGAGGCGTTTAGCAGAAACAGAACGAATGCGGCGACGTACCCAATCCATAGCAGACCAGCGATTGAGGGTAGGATAAGGGTCTCGCTCTTGGTCAGGTGTGGGCTTAGCCACAGGTGAAAGGCCGTACTCATAAGCCAGTCCAATAGTAAGACGCAGGGCAATGAAATCAGCCCGAGTAGCAGCCAGGCGGCCCACGTACTCAGCAAATCGGGTTGCAAAGGTATCAACAGATTCGTCATCAGCAGAAAAACGAAACTCGCCAAGTTCGCCCCTAACAGAAAGAGCGCTATCGAGTTGACGAATCGACTCATTAGCAGCTTGGACACCCAGTAGCGCATTACGCGATTGATAGACATGTGTGAACCACCCAGTGCAAGCAGGGTGGCGCAGGATTACGCGCTCCCGCAGTTTGGCATCTTCGGCACCACCGATAGGCAGGGCCGCGAATTTGTCCGCTTGAGCCTCAGGGCTGAACGGGGTAGGGGAGGAACGCAGCACCGGAGCAGGCTCAACAGCCAGGGGGGCTTTCCACCACGGGGTTGCAACATCAAGTTGCACTTCGTTATCTTGCGCCCACTGTTCGCGCAGCATGGCCATGTACGCAGGGGAGCTGCGCAGGGCCATCAGGTAATCTTCACCATGCAGGCCAGCAAGGGCAGGGGAGCGACTACGCTTGGCGGTGACCGCAGAACGGGAGCTGTCAAGGCTGCGCTGGGCGGCGTAGGAGGTGAAGGAGGTCATGATGCAACCCTCAAAAGTGATTCGGGGTCACAGGCAGGAAGACAAAAGGCAACGATGGCGATTACGAGTATCACGACAGCAGCTTTGAGGACATCGACATAAGACGGGTGCATGGCTCAGACCTCCCACTCACCAGCCAGGCGAAGGTCATCTTCACGGCGTTGATAGACGTTCCGGTCATCCAAAAAGATGTTGTACTTGAGGGCAGGCTTGACGCCGATAACCCCATTTATCGGCGATGGCTCGGGCAGTTCGTCAGACCAATCAGGGTCGAGCTGGATGTCACCCTCAAGGATCAACAGGTCGGAGCAAGCCGCACAGCCTGCGCCGTTACACTGTTGGCACACGTGGTAAACCGGAATCTGTTGCTGTAGGGTCTGCGCTTCCATATGCGTACTCACTAAATGGTTCATTCATGTGAGAGTTATATGGAATATACGAAGTACTTACAACATGCAGAAACAGTGGTACATAAGGTGTGTTAATCTTTATTTGACAAATACATGAGGATAGACAAATGGACTCTAAAACGCTGATGGAGGCCTACATGAGGGCCAAAAACTACACCACCTACACACAAGTATCGAAAGACTTGGGTTTTACAACTTCTTACATAGCTTCAATAAACAATGGAAGAGCGCAATTCACTGATGAGATTGCAATTTTTCTTGCTGAAGGTGCAGGACTTGATCCTCATGAAGTGATCATTTCCCTGAACGCCGTCAGAGCGAAGACACCGGAGATGAAAGCTACATGGTACGAGATCCTAAAAAAGTACTGCGCAAGCACGGGGGCCGCTCTGGCCGTGGCTTGCGTGATGATGGGAAGCGCTAATTCAGAGCCTGTCGTGACTGCGCATAATACATATTATGTTAAATTGAATATCTTGTTTCCTGTCACCACTTATTGAACTGTGTATAATGGCAACAATTGATCCTATCTTCGACCGGATGTCTTAAGTGGCTGAATTAACATCAGAACAATTAAAACCCGCTTTTGCGATTGAACAGTTCCCCAAGCTCAGTGAGCTTGAACCCATCCCTTTTGCGGCACTGCAACCCAGAGCCATTTCCGGCATCAAGCGTCTTGCCAGTTTTGATGGTGACTGTCCGGTCATGCTGCTCAACGGGTTCCCCGGCGCAGATTATGAAGGTGTTTGCCAGACGTTGATCGCCGACTCCCATGGCAAGGATGGTGACCTGTTTGATCTCTGCTACACCGAGAATCTGAACAACCCCTTCAAACCGATCTGGCTGCGACTGCAACCAGGCTCCGGCGTCGAGTTCTGTGAAATGGTTGGCGAGCTGCTCAAGCTCTTGAGCCACCACCTCGATGCCGAGCGCATCGTGACACGCATCATGCGCAAGCAGAACAATGATCCGAAGATCGATGATTTCCTCTCCGATCTGGCCGCCCATGTGGCATTGGGGCTGGAGTTCCAGCACCCGGTTCTGATCAACCTGCTCATTCACCACGAGGCGCAGGAAGCGCCGGTGATTTATGGCCGGGACCTCAACTGGGATACCCTGTTTGGCTCCATCAACTACCAGACCGAGCAAGGCTCTGTGTATGCCAACCAGCACCTTCTGGAGCCAGGTTTGCTGCGCGAAGCCAACGGTGGCTACCTCATTTTGCAACTGGACGAACTGCTGGATCAGCCGCACCTCTGGTTCAAGCTGAAAAACGCCATGCAAAAAGGCGAGCTGGACTGGAACGCCTATCAGGAAGGGAAAACCCTGACCCCCTTCTTCGCGCCCGAGGCGACCCCCATCAAGCTCAAGTTGATCCTGGTGGGTGACAGACTCGACGTGGCAGAGTTCCAGATGCTGGATCGGGATATGTCCGAGCGCATCTTCCTGCGTGCCGATCTGGTGTCAGAGGTGAATATTGAAGAGGATCTGCAGGAGTTTCTGCAGTATCTGGCCTGGCTGCGCGAGCGCTGGGGCCTGCTTGATTTCACTCCAGCAGCCCTCGCCACCCTTTGCCGCCATGCCAGCCGCCTCTGTGACCATCAGGAGTGGTTGTCGCTCTCCGAAGTGCAACTGGCAGCCATCATGCGGATGTCTGACAGCCTGGCCAGGGAGCTGGGATCTGATGTGGTGACCGACGAGCATATCGTCGGTGCGCTGGAGGAGCAGGATTACCGCCTCAACTATCTGGTTGAGCAGTCTGATCAGGGCGTCATTGACGGCCAGATCCTGCTGCAGACCGATGGCGAAGAGATTGGCCAGATCAACGGCCTGTCGGTTATTCAGGTCTCCGGTCACCCCTATGATTTCGGTGAGCCGGTGCGCCTCACCGCGACCGTACACCTCGGCGATGGCGATGTGGCGGATATCGAGCGCAAAGCGGAGCTGGCCGGTCATATCCACGCCAAGGCGATGATGATTATCCATGGCTATCTCTCCAACAAATTTGGTGCAGAGAACCCCTCCCCCCTGTCGGCCAATCTGGTGTTCGAGCAGTCTTACCACGAAATTGATGGTGACAGCGCCTCCCTGACTGGCTTGTGTGCCCTGCTCTCTGCCCTCGCCCGCCAGCCTATCTATCAGCACTTCGCTGTGACCGGCGCGGTGGATCAGTTTGGCAATGTGCAGGCGGTTGGTGGTGTCAACGAGAAGATTGAAGGCTTCTTCCGGGTGTGCAAAATCCACGGCATCACCGGCAAGCAAGGGATCATTCTGCCGGGTACCAACATCCAGCAGCTGAATCTCTCTGACGAGGTGATTGCAGCGGTTGAAGCGGGCCAGTTCCATATCCATCCGGTGGATCATGTGGAAGAGGCCATCGAGTTGCTGACCGGCTGTGTCGCCGGTGAGCCTGATATGCCAGATACCCTGTTTGGCCGCATTCAGGATCGGTTGGACGAGTTGAACGGCTCTACTGCCAAAGTCGGACTGCTGAGAGCCCTGCTGGGGCGCCTGTTTGGCCGCTGATGAAGTGATCGGAGTTGTTTAGCGAACAACTGTAAGCTAAATTGGCCCGGCTTTGACCCATTTGAAGGAAATACCGCGTGACCGTAGACAATACCACCATGGAAGCCCGCCTTTCTCTGTGCGAACAGGGCAAGAACTCTTTTACCCGTGAAGAGCTGCTGGCTTGCAGCCGTGGCGAACTGTTTGGTGAGGGTAACAGTCAGCTGCCTGCCCCCAACATGTTGATGATGGACCGCATCGTCAAGATCAATGACAACGGCGGCGAGCACGGCAAGGGCGAGATCCTGGCTGAGCTCGACATTACTCCGGACCTCTGGTTCTTCGATTGCCACTTCCCGGGTGATCCTGTGATGCCTGGCTGTCTCGGTCTGGACGCCATGTGGCAACTGGTTGGTTTCTTCCTGGGCTGGAAAGGTGGTCCCGGCAAGGGCCGTGCGCTGGGCGTGGGTGAAGTGAAATTCACCGGCCAGATCCTGCCGACTGCCAAGAAAGTGACCTACAAGATCACCTTCAAGCGCGTCATCAACCGCAAGCTGGTGATGGGGATTGCTGATGGTGTGGTCGAAGTCGACGGCCGTCCGATCTACAGCGCCACCGACCTGAAAGTGGGCCTGTTCAAAGATACCACCGCATTCTGATCTCTCTGATTAGTGGTAAAACAGCATTAACGCAAAGGGGCCACAACGGCCCCTTTCCTTTTGTAATGAGTGATGAAGTACCTGCTACTTCATGAAGAGGCCTGAACCCCGCCCTTCCATGGCGTCACGCCAACCACCAAGCCAATGCCCTCGGGCATCCAGGCATTGATACGGACACGCTTCTTTCTGTTTGCCGATCACGCCAGCCTGATAACCACGAGCACGAGCTCTTTCCAGACGGTCCCGTTTCTGTCTCTTCATCATCTACGACCCTCTTCGTGGAACAAAAAAAGCGACCAATTCTGCATCGGTCGCTTTCATCTTTACTCCTGCGTGCGCACCCGGTCAAACAAAAACTTCCACCCTAACCGGGCTATGTGACACAAGGCACTGAACTGGATTAAGTTTTAATTACAGGGAACTTACTCCTGATTTTTGAGTCCTTCCAGCTCTTCCCAACGTGCAAATGCCTGCTCCAGTGCAGCTTCGGCAGCATTGAGCGCATCCAGTTTCGGCTGGGTTTTATCTGCTGGCAGCGAGAAGAACCCGGGTTGGTTGATCTCTCCTTGCAGCGCATCCAGTTCGGCTTCCAGCTGCTCAAGACGGGCTGGCAACCCTTCCAGCTCAAGCTGTAGCTTGTAGGAGAGCTTCTTGCTCTTCTTCGGCGCTTCGGGCGCGACGGCAACGACTGGCTCGGACGCCTTGACCGGTGCACTCTTGACCTGTTGCTGGGCATTTTGCTGTTCGCGGGTCGCCATCATGTCGGCATAACCGCCCACGTAGTCGCTGATGCGGCCATCCCCCTCAAACAGCCAGCAACCGGTCACGGTGTTGTCGATGAAGCGACGATCGTGACTGACCAGCAGCAGGGTGCCGGGGTAATCGGCCAGCAGCTCTTCCAGCAGCTCCAGCGTTTCCACATCCAGATCGTTGGTCGGTTCATCGAGGATCAGCAGGTTGCTGGGCTTGAGGAACAGCTTGGCCAGCAGCAGACGGTTCTTCTCGCCGCCAGAGAGCGCCTTGACCGGCGTGCGGGCCCGCTTGGGCTCGAACAGGAAGTCCTGCAGGTAACCGAGGATATGACGGGAGCGACCACGCACCATCACCTCCTGCTTGCCCTCCCCCACGTTGTCCACCACGGTCTGCTCGGGATCGAGCTGCTCGCGATACTGATCGAAGTAGGCCACCTCCAGATTGGTGCCCCCCTTGACGGTGCCACGGGTCGGCTCAAGCTGACCCAGCAACAGCTTGATCAGGGTCGATTTGCCGCAGCCATTGGGGCCGACCAGCGCAATCTTGTCGCCGCGCAGCACTTGCAGATCGAGCCCCTTGAACAGGGTGCGATCGCCAAAGTCCAGCCCCAGCCCTTCGGTCTCGAACACCAGCTTGCCGGAGCGATTGACTTCGTCCAGTTGCAACTTGGCCTTGCCCTGCAGCTCGCGGCGCTGGGAACGCTCCATCCGCATCGCCTCAAGGGCGCGCACCCGACCTTCGTTACGGGTACGGCGGGCCTTGATCCCCTGACGCACCCACACCTCTTCCTGTGCCAGCTTGCGGTCGAACTCGGCATTTTTCAGCTCTTCGACCCGCAGCCACTCCTCTTTCCCCTGCAGGTACTCGTCGTAGTTGCCCGGCCAGGAGGTGATGGCACCGCGATCGAGATCGATGATCCGGGTCGCCAGCTTGTGGATGAACTCCCGGTCGTGGGAGATAAAGACGATGGCGCCGCGAAAATCCTTGAGGAACTCTTCCAGCCAGTTGATGGCTTCGATATCCAGGTGGTTGGTCGGCTCATCGAGCAGCAGCAAGTCGGGATCGCAGGCCAGCGCACGGGCCAGCGCCACTTTGCGCAGCCAACCGCCGGAGAGGCTGTCGAGGGTCACGTCAGGATCCAGCCCCAGCAGGGTCAATACCTGACTGATGCGGGTCTCGAACTGCCAACCGTTCTGATAGTCGAGCTGCTCTTGCAACTCGCTCATCTTGCGAATGTTGGCGTCTGACGGATCGCTCGTCAGCTCCATGGAGATGTGATGGTACTGCTTGAGCAGCTCCCCTACCCCGGCCAGCCCTTCGGCGGCATAGTCAAACACCGTCAACTCGCTGGAAGCAGGCGGATCCTGCTCAAGACGGGTCACTTTTAAATCTTGTTGCAGCACCAGACGGCCGTCGTCCAGCGGCAGTTCGCTGGCGATCACCTTCATCAGGGTGGACTTGCCCGCCCCGTTGCGGCCAACCAGACAGAGGCGCTCACCGCGCTCGATGGTCAGTTCAGCATTGTCGAGCAGCGGGAAATCACTGAACGACAGACATGCGCCGTGCAATGTTAAAAGAGCCATGTTTATTCCTTATTTCATATGAAAAAACGGGCAGCAGACTGGGTCTGCCCCCGTTTTATCGTCAAATCACGCTCACCCCTGACGGGCGGCCCAGCCTTTGAGCTCAGCCAGTGTGAAGGGCCAGCCGAGCTCACGACCGGCCTCGTCACGCAGTACCGGAATGCGCACCCGATAGGCGGCAAGCCACTGCTCATCGTCCATGATGTCGCACTGGCGGGTGGTGGCGGCAAGGCCTGCCTGCTCCACCAGCCCCCACGCCTGCTCGCACAGGTGGCAGCCGTCGGTATGAAACAGGGTCAGCATCACGCGTCAGCCTGCTCCGGTGCATGGGTGATGATCCAGCAGTTGTGGATGTGCTGGTTGCGCTCGAAATCCTTCGGGCGCGTCTTCTGGGTGATGTTCTGGGCCTTGAGACCGATGGCTTCGAGACCGGCCAGATCCATCTTGAAGTGACGCTTGTTGTTGGAGAAGACCAGGGTGCCATCGGCCGCCAGCAGACGCTTCAGGTGTTGCATCAGCAGCAGGTGATCGCGCTGTACGTCGAAGCTCTCATCCATCCGCTTGGAGTTGGAGAAGGTGGGCGGATCGATAAAGATGAGGTCGTACTGATCATCGGCCTCAGACAACCACTTCAGGCAATCGGCCTGCACAAACTTGTGCTGACGGCCCACCAGCGAGTTGAGACGCATGTTGTCCTGCGCCCAGTTCAGGTAGGTGTGGGACATGTCGACCGTGGTGGTCTCGCTGGCACCGCCAAGACCTGCATGCACGGTGGCACTGCCGGTATAGGCAAACAGGTTCAGGAAGCGCTTGCCCTTGGCCATCTGGCCCAGCATGCGGCGAGTCTGACGGTGGTCGAGGAACAGGCCGGTATCCAGATAGTCGTAGAGGTTGACCCACAGACGGGCGCCGTACTCCTGCACTTCCATCCGGTGCTGCTCTTCGGAGAGCTTCTGATACTGCTGTTTCCCTTCCTGACGCTCACGCACCTTCAGGATCACCTTCTCGCCGTCCATGCCGGTCACCTTGATGGCGGCCTGAACCATGTCGAGCAGACGCTGACGGGTTTTCTGGGCGGGGATGTCCTTGGGCGCAGCATACTCCTGCACCACCAGATAGTCCTGATAGCGGTCGATAGCGGCGTTGTATTCCGGCAAGTCGGCATCATAGAGGCGATAGCAATCGATGCCCTCTTTGTTGGCCCACTTCTCGAGGGTTTTCAGATTCTTGCGCAGACGGTTGGCAAAGTCCTGCGCGACCTCTTTTTGGGAGGCCACCGAGTCGAGTGCGATCTGGTAGTTACGCAGCTGACACTCGAGGGCGCCGTTGAACAGGCGATATTGCTTGTCGGCGCGCAGGCGCAGACAGCTCAGCAGTTCGGGGGATGCGGAAAGAATGGAGACTTTCCAACCCTGGAAGCTGCGACGCAAGGCATCGCCGAGGGCCTGATGCACTTCCAACAGCGCCGGGAACTCGCCAAGACGCTCGCCATAAGGTGGGTTGGAGATCAGCATACCGACCTGACGGGTCTCCCCTTGGCCTTCTTCCCCTTCAACAGGGGCAGGCATCGGCAGCGGGTTTTCCAGCTTGGTGACATCGGCCTGCTTGAAGGTGATGAGGTGCGCCACACCAGCTGCCTTGGCGTTGTCACGGGCTTTGAGCAGCACGCGGGAGTCGGCATCACAACCGAACAGTTTCACTTCACAACGCTGCATGCCGCGTTTGGCGCGCACTTGCGCTTCCATCATCAGGCTCTGCCACAGCTCGCTGTCGTGCTGCAGCCAGCGATCGAAACCGAAGCGCTCACGGCGCAGCGCTGGCGCCATGTCGGCAGCGATAAAGGCCGCTTCAATCAGCAAGGTACCGGAGCCGCACATGGGGTCCATCATGGGCTCACCGGCCCAGCCGCTACGGGCAATCATGGCGCAGGCCAGGTTCTCTTTGAGCGGTGCTTCACCGGTGCCCTGACGATAAAAACGCTGGTGCAGCGCCGGGCCTGACAAGTCCAGCGTGATATTGGCCTTGCCTTTGCCCAGGTGCGCCATGATACGGATATCCGGCGACTTCTTGTCCACGTCAGGACGCACGTGACCACGCTTGGTGAAGCGGTCGACGATGGCATCCTTGATCTTCAGCGCGCCATATTGGGTATTGCGAATGGCAGGGTTGGTACCGGTAAAGTCCACCGCGATGGTAGAGGTACCGGAAAAATGCTCTTCCCAGGGGATGGTGTGGGCGCCCAGATAAAGATCCAGATCGTCGTTCATCTGGAATTCGGACAGCACCAGCACGATGCGGGAGGCAAAACGGCTCCACAGGCAGGCCTTGTAGCCAATCGCCAGTTCGCCTTTGAAGTGGACACCAGCCACGGTCTCACGGACCTGCTCTGCGCCCAGGGTGGTCAGCTCGTCGGCCAACAGGTTTTCCAGCCCCTTGGGGCAGGTTGCAAAAAATTCTTTCATCACGCTCACGGGGAACCCATAAAAATAGTGCCGCATTATACCCCATAAGGCCGCGCTGAGCATGCAAAACTAGGGTTGAAGCTATGTCCCCCGTGGAATTGAATCCTCCCGCCCACAGAATGAAACCCGCTTTCCCCTCCCCCCATTCCTGCGTTTGTCAGCGATTGACTTCATTTTTAAAAAATCCACACACATCAAGTTATTGGACAACAATTAGGGGGGCTAGAGAAATGTCATCCAGATACCCTCTTCGCGTATGAACGAGCACCTACATGACTAAAACCATTCTCGTTGTAGAAGATTCTGCCAGCATCAGAGCCACCATCACCATGACATTGCAAAGCGCGGGCTTTGCGGTGATTGAAGCCGATGATGGCAATGCCGCCCTTGGTCAGCTTGAACGCCAGCGTGTACACCTCATTATTTCGGATCTCAACATGCCTGGCATGGATGGCATGACCCTGCTCAGACAAGTCAAGAAACAGCCAGCAACCCGCTATCTGCCCTTCATCATGCTGACTACCGAGAACTCGGCAGAGATCCGGCAGGAGGGGTTCGACGCCGGGGCGCGTATCTGGCTGACCAAGCCATTTGAACCACTCAAGCTGATCGATGATGTCTACAAGGTGATGCAGCCATGAAACGGGGGCAATGGAGATGAGTTTCGAGCTTGATATTTTGCATGCTCCCCCGACCGCCACGCTCACGGGGGAGCTCACCATCATGACCCTGAGCGAGCTGCAAGATGATCTCTTCAGCCTGCTCAACTTTGCCATCGTCGTGCTGGATATCAGCCCGCTGGAGGCGATAGATGGTTGTGGTGCGCAGCTGTTGGCGCTCTTGCAGCAGGAAGCCAACCAGCAGAACAAGAGTCTGCGGATCCGCACAGGTGAAGAGAGCGTGGCGCAGCAGGCGTTGAGCCAGCTTGGCCTGTTATCCATGCTGACCTTGGTGAGGGAGCAAAATGGACATCAATAAAGCGCGCGCCCTCTTTTTTGAAGAGGCCTATGAGCAGTGCGACCATCTGGAGCACGCCCTGCTGGACAGAGAGACCTACCCCGCGGATCCGGATACCTACAATCTGATGTTTCGCACCGCCCATACCATCAAGGGATCGGCCAGCATGCTTGGGCTATCCATGCTGGTGCGGTTTGCCCATGCCATGGAAAACATGCTGGCACGCCTTCGCAGCGGCGAGATCCAGCTCGATGAACACCTGATCAATCTGCTGCTGGCCTGTAACGACCAGCTGCGCGATCTGCTGCAAGGGGCCGAGCACAACCCCGAACTGCCGCAAACTGAAACCCAACAGATCCTGGCGCTGCTCTCTCAACTTCAGGGTCATCAGAGCTTGCCAAACCCGCCGGTCTCGCTCCCCCTCCAGAGCGTTGCTGCGGAGCAAGACCTGCGAGCGTGGCACCTGTCGCTGCGCTTCTATCCGGCCCTCTATCAGGATGGCTTCGATCTGCTGGCCTTTATCCGCTACCTCACCAATCTGGGGGATATTGTCTATATCGAGCCGGTCTGGCATGAGTGGCCACCGCTGCAATTGCTTGATCCAACAGAGTGATTTCTTGGTTACGAAATTACGCTGCGC
>NZ_JRGK01000320.1 GCF_000764645.1 Aeromonas finlandensis | reverse complement strand
AAGCAGAAAGCAGAAAGCAGAAAGCAGAAAGCAGAAAGCAGAAAGCAGAAAGCAGAAAGCAGAAAGCAGAAAGCAGAAAGCAGAAAGCAGAAAGCAGAAAGCAGAAAGCAGAAAGCAGAAAGCAGAAGAGATTAGCCGGAACAGGTGATTCGCCAAATATGACCGCAGCACTGTCATCAGGCCGATTGACCGCCCCCCAATAACGAAGCAGCAGGCACCACCAAAAAGAAAATGGCCGAGATATCATCTCGGCCATTCGTAGCTCGGTCAAAGACTCAAGCCAGGATATTACTCTTGTTCAACTTATTAGAAGTTGTACTGCAGAGCAACAGTCCACTGGTCGTCTTTGTTGTCGATACCTTCAATACGGTACTCGGTGTAAGCTTTCAGCTTGGAAGTGAAAGCGTACTGAACGCCCAGCAGGGTCGCATCAATAGAATCTTTGTAAGAAGCACCCGGAGCACGAGTCTCTTCTTTGTTGTAACCGGCCAGGAAGGTCCACGCATCGACGTTGTAAGAAGCAGCCAGCTCGTAGCCTTTACCTTCGTGCTTGTTACCAGTCGCTTTGTTTTTCAGGTCGGTTTCGTTATACATGGCTGCAAAGTAGAAGCCATTGATGCCGTAGTTGGAAGAGATAGCCCAGTCAGACTTCTCGAACTTGCTGCCTTTGGTGAAGAAACCAACACGGTCAGCAGTCGCTTCCAGGTCAGAACGGTTGTAACCGGCATCGAAGCCCAGACCGAAGTCAAACTTGTAACCAGCAGCAGCGCCGTAACCTTGGTTCAACTTGACGTCTTGGGTAGTCTTGCTGATGGTGTTGGAACCGATGTCCTTAACGGAAGTTACAGCATCATCGTTGGTCTGGTAAGACACTTTACCGTGGAAACCGCCGAAGCTGTTGGAGTAGATGATCTGGCCTTCTTGGCGACCGTCATACAGGTTACCTTCGCTGCCCCACTCGTTGAAGATATCGGTTGCAGCAATGGAGTCGTAGTAAGCGGTGTCTGTCTGACCGAAAATCACTTTACCGTACTGGGTACCGTCAAAGCCTACATAGATATGACGAGCTTCGAATTTACCGCCGGTGCTCTCACCTTTGGTAGCGGTAGTGCCTTTGTTGATATTGTCACTGTTCTCAGATGCAACTTGCCATTCGGTCTTGGCAATACCGGACCAGGTGTTGTTCAGTGCGATCTTGCCGGACCAGCCCAGACGGGAAGCGCCAACCAGTTCAGCGTCAGAAGAGTCGTGGTCACCGTAGTAGTTAGCCTGTACACGGCCGTATACGTCGAAGTTGGTACCGTCTTTGTCATAGATCACTGCAGCGTTAGCGGCGGATGCAAACAGAGCCGGGATAGCAATAGCCAGAATTGTCTTTTTCATAGTTTCCAATGCCTACTGTAATTAAACACTAAGTTGTTGTTATTCCCTGTGTTAGCGATGTTCTTTGCATCACTATGCCGCCGAGACTAGCACCGGATTTTTTGAACCGCAATGAAAAAACTTGGAACTTTTTAGGTAAACCATAGTCACGGAGACAAAAATGTGAGCCAAGTCTCACCTGGCAGTAAGGTCGAAGGAAAACGTTTACAATCGATTTGGCTACTTTTTCAGACTCAAATCGTACATTTTACCTGCACTCTTCGCTAAATCCCTGATAAACAACCAAAGTGGTCTGATCAGCGAGAAACGGCCGTGATAATGGCTGTCGCCTCGACCTCACCAAGGGGTTGCAGGTATCCTTGTCCTTCGATTAACTCCCAAACTGGCCTTCTCTATATGCTCTCTACTCGCCTCAAAGCCACCATTCGTCAAACCTATCGCCAGATTGCCGATGGGTTGCCCGGTTTTGTGCCGCGCAAAGAGCAGAACTTTCTGGTGGCCGAGATAGCCAAAACCCTGACCGGCGAGTACGACAAACAGCGCCGGATCCTGGTGGCCGAAGCGGGAACCGGCATCGGCAAGTCCCTCTCTTACGCTCAGGGCGCCATCCCGGTGGCACGGCTCACCCAGAAGAAGCTGGTGATCTCCACCGCCACCGTGGCCCTGCAGGAGCAGCTGATCCACAAGGACCTCCCTTTTTACCACCGCCACAGCGAGCTGCCGTTTCGCTTTATGCTGGTCAAGGGCCGCCAGCGCTACTGCTGCGAACATCTGCTGGAGCAAGCAGCCAGTGGCGCCGAGATGGCCAACTTCGAACTCGACTTTGGCAGTCTGAGCAAGCACAAACCATCGGATAGCGACAAGGATCGTTATCAGGCGCTATGGCAGGCCTACACCGATGGCAAATGGGACGGTGATCGGGACAACTGGCCACAGCCCATTCCCGATCTCTGCTGGGATCGCATCGCCGCCGACCGCCACACCTGCAACAAGGCGCTGAGCCATCACCAGCACTGCCCCTTTCATCGCGCCCGCAACGACATGGAGAGCGCCGATGTGCTGGTCGTGAACCATGCGCTGCTGCTTTCCGATCTCACCATGGGCGGTGGCATCATCCTGCCGCCCCCTGATGAGTGCATCTATGTACTGGATGAGGCCCATCACCTGCCCACCATTGCCCGGGATCACGGCGCGGCGTCGGCCAGCGTCAAAGGCTCGCGCCGCTGGCTGGAGAAGCTGGTACAAAGTGCAGGAAAACTGGCGCGGACTCTTAATAAGGAAAGCCTGCTCGACCCCCAGCTCAAACTGCAGGATGCACTGGCCTCCATCCAGCCCGATCTGAAGGCGGTCGAACAGTGGCTCAGCGACAACGATCGGCTGTTTGGCACTGAACCCCACTACCGCTTCGCCGAAGGAGTGCTGCCGGATCCCCTGCCCATGCTGGCGGAGAATCTCAAGGAGTCGAGCAAGAAGGCGCTGCGGGCACTGGACCGGATGCAGGGTGCCATCGGTGAGGCGCTGAAAGATGGCGAGATCCGCCGCAAGGAGGCTGAACCCCTGCTGGCCGAGAGCGGTTTTCATCTGCAGCGGCTGGAGAGTTTCTGCGCCCTGTGGGAGATGCTGGGGCGCCATGTCCCGACCGGCAAGACCCCGCTCGCCCGCTGGATGGCCAAGAGTGACGATGGCGATATCTGGCTGCATGCCTCACCGATTGAGGTGGGTTATCTGCTGGAGGAGTGGCTCTGGTCGAAATGTCTGGGGGCAGTACTGGTCTCGGCGACCCTCACAGCCCTCTCTTCCTTTAGTTATTTTCGCCATCAGGTGGGGCTCAAAGAGCACGATGGCACCCGTTACCTGCGTCTGCGCTCCCCCTTTGAATACCAGAAGGCCGAGCTCTATCTGCCCAAGATGGAACACGAACCCAACTCGCCAGCCTTTACCAATGAACTCATCAACGTGCTGCCACGCATTCTGGCTGGCAAGGAGGCGAGTCTGGTGCTCTTCTCCTCCTATCGGCAGATGAATGAAGTGGTCGCAGGGCTGCGGGCCAAAGGGCTCTCGCTACTGGTGCAAGGAGAGGCCTCTCGCAACGCCCTGCTCACCCTGCACAAACAAAAATGCGATGGCGGTCAGGCCAGCATTCTGTTTGGTACCGGCAGCTTCTCGGAGGGACTGGATCTGCCGGGCCACTATCTCACCAATCTGGTGATCACCAAGCTCCCCTTCGCGGTACCCAACTCGCCGGTCGAGGAGGCCACCGCCGAGTGGGTCGAGCAGCGGGGTGGCAACCCCTTCCTGCAGCTGACGGTGCCGGAGGCATCGCGCAAACTCATTCAAGCCTGCGGCCGCCTCATTCGCAAAGAGGCCGATCGGGGGAGAGTCACCATCCTCGACCGCCGCCTGCTGACCAAACGTTATGGCAAGGGGCTGCTCGACGCCCTCCCCCCGTTCACACGGCGGATCGAATAAATAAGTCGGTCGCTATTGATAAACAAACTGACAGCAGCGCGAACATCGACCACCAGAAAGAGCCATTGCCGCAGTGAACCAAACCTGCAAAAATGAGCCCCTGTTTTCAGTGGGCAATGCGCCTGACTGTTCAAGGAGATGAAATGAAACTGACTGTTCTGGTACCGGCACTGGCTGGTCTGTTGTGGGCAGGTAGTGCCCTGGCCAATGCCCAAGTGGAAGTGACCACCCCTTATGTTGTGCAGCTGCTCGATGGCCAATCCATCAACCCCAAGCTGCTCGACAAAACCAGCAGCTTCCCGCTTAGTGCCGGCAAGCATCAGTTGGTGATCGCCTTTGAAGGCAACTACTCCAATCGCAGCGAGATCAAGCTGGTGACTGCCGAGCCGCTGGTGCTCAACTTCACCGCAGCCGACAATCAGCAGCTGGTGCTGGACTACAAACAGCCCCGCAACGAAATCGAAGCAAAGCAGTTTGTCAAAGAGCAGAAAGTAGCGCTGAAAGACAAGGCCACTGGCCAGCAAGTGAGCAGCGAACAGTTCGTGATGCCGAAAGTGGAAGGCTTCCAACTGACCCGTGACTATCAGCAAGAGCTGATCAACATGGGCAAGGCCTTCAACCAGCCCAAAGCGGTTGCCGTCTCCTCTGCCGCCGTGATGGCTGCAGCCAGCGCCCCGGTCGCAGTTGCCCCGAGCAAGGCTCAGAGCAATCCGGAAGCCCTGACCCAATTGCAAAACTGGTACAACAAGGCTGATGCGGAAACCCGCAAAGCCTTCCAGATCTGGGTTATCCAGCAACAATAATCAGATCTGCCCATTACGGGACACAGGGATCAACAAGGGGAGCCATGCTCCCCTTTTTCACATCTGGTGAATGCTGTTTCTCACCAGCGTGGCTCACTCTTATCGCCATTTCGCCCGCACAAAATCGCTGCATGGCTGACGACGTTTTCCCGCCCTAGCAAAGCCTCACGCAGCCTTTATATCCAGATTTATCCCGCGCCAAACGACAGAGGCGACCACTCGGGTCGCCTCTTCTTGTTTCGTCATCTCGGTCTCACAGGCTCGCTCGTTGCCTGGCAAACTCTGGACGCCTGAGGATAACTATTTTTGACGCTTGCGGGCGTACTTGCGACGGGCGCGAGCCTGACGCTCCTCTTCCCGCTCGGCCTTCTCTTTGGCTTTTTGCTCGGCTTCTGTGGCGGCGTCGACAATCTCGACACTCACCATCTCCGGCGTCTCCAGCGAGATGCGGCCAAGCAGGCCGGAGCGGAACTCGTTGATCAGGATCTCGGACGCCTTGTGCAGGTCGGCCAGCCCCCCTTTGCGCACGAAGGCGCGTTGGCGGGCAATCATCTCCAGCAGCTCGATCTCGGTCTCGGGCAACTCGTCAATCTGGTAGCGCGCCTTGATCCGCTCCGGATAAGCCTTGATGAAGTAGTCAGCGGCGAACATGGCGATATCGGCATAGTCGAACACCGTGTCCTTGATGGCCGCTGTGATGGCCAGACGATAACCACAAGAGGGTGGGT
>NZ_JRGK01000032.1 GCF_000764645.1 Aeromonas finlandensis | reverse complement strand
ACTGAGCTATTCCCGCAACTACCTTAAAACAGGCCGTACAGCATTTGGTTGCTTGCGCTACTGTACGGGAGCCGAATTATAAGAGCAGTCATTCCAATTGCAAGGGCTTTTTTGTCTGGTTGCGCGCGTTCGCTCAAAAGCTGGCCGAACTGTCGATTTTAGCAGCCAGAGCATGACAAACCCTTGCCGGGGAATCAGATCTTGAAGACGTGGCCGCGATAGAACTGCAGCTCGGCGATGGATTCGCGGATGTCGTCCAGCGCCTGATGGGTGCCGCTCTTCTTGAACTGATCCAGCAGTTCCGGCTGCCAGCGGCGTACCAGCTCCTTGATGGTGCTGACGTCGACGTTGCGATAGTGGAAGAAGGCTTCCAGATCGCTCATGTGCTTGACCATGAAGCGGCGATCCTGACCGATGCTGTTGCCGCACAGCGGGCTGGTACGCTCCGGCACCCACTGGCGAATGAACTCGAGGGTCTCGGCAACGGCTTTCGCCTCGTCATGCTGGCTCGCCTTGACCCGGGCCACCAGACCGCTCTTGGTGTGGGTGTTGACGTTCCACTCGTCCATCTTGGCGAGCTCTGCTTCGCTCTGGTGAATGGCAATGACCGGCCCTTCGGCCAGCACGTTCAGGTCCTTGTCGGTGACGATGGTGGCAATCTCCAGTACCACGTTCTCTTCAGGGTCGAGACCCGTCATCTCCATGTCGATCCATACCAGGTTCTGCGCGCTGACTGTCATGATTACTCTCTCTGTTGGGAGGAATGGCGGAATTTTGCCAATTTGCATGTATCATACTGGCTTTGGATCTGTTCATAAACTGGCGAATCGAGTGGCAAAGAAAGCAAAACTCAATCTGGGTCAACAAAGACGCGTCCAGGCCAACCGCGAGCGTCGGCTGCAAAAAGAGCACACCACAGAGGTGGATGACACCCTGTTTGGCCCGGCCATCGAAGGGGTGGTGATCAGCCGTTTCGGTCAGCACGCGGACGTGGAAGCGAGCGATGGCACCATCCACCGCAGCAACCTGCGGCGCAGCAGCATCAGCAGTCTGGTGTGCGGCGACAAGGTGGTGTGGCGTCCCGGCCTCAATGCCGCCATCGCCGGCGTCATCGAGGCGGTGCATCCGCGCCACTCGGTACTGACCCGGCCGGACTTCTACGACGGGGTCAAACCCATCGCTGCCAACATCGACCAGATCATCATCGTCTCGGCGGTGATGCCCGAGTTCTCCACCAACATCGTCGACCGCTATCTGGTGGCCGCCGAGGATGTGGAGATCCGCCCCCTCATCGTGCTGAACAAGGTCGATATGCTCGATGATGCCGCCAGAGCGCGCATCGAGCGCCAGCTCGAAACCTACCGCAAACTCAATTACGAGGTGCTGCTGGTGAGCTGCGAGAGCGGTGAAGGGCTCGATGAGCTGAAAGCCAAGCTCACCGACAAGATCAGCATCTTCGTCGGCCAGTCCGGGGTGGGCAAATCCTCGCTCACCAATGCCCTGATGCCGGGGCTGGATGTGCTCACAGGCGAGATCTCCGAAAACTCGGGGCTCGGCCAGCACACCACCACTACGGCGCGGCTCTACCACTTCCCGAGCGGTGGCGATCTCATCGACTCCCCCGGGATCCGCGAGTTCGCCCTCTGGCATCTGGAAGCCGACCGCATCACCTGGTGCTTCGTCGAGTTTCGCGACTATCTGGGTGGCTGCAAGTTCCGCGACTGTACCCACAAGGACGATCCCGGCTGTGCCCTGCGCGCCGCGGTCGACAGTGGCGCCATCAGCGCCGATCGCTTCCACAACTATCACCGCATCCTGGAAACCATGCAGGAAGCCCGTCACGGTCGCCAACAGGCGCGCCTGTGACCCTGTTTAACCTACGTTGATGATGAACATGAGCATTACTGACAACCTGAAAATTGCCGGTCAATACTGTCTGCCCAAGCACGCCCTCTCCCGTCTGATCGGCAAGTTTGCCGCCGCCGAAGCGGGCAACATCACCACCAGGGTGATCGAGGCTTTTATCAAGCAGTACCAGGTCGACATGAGCGAGGCGCTGCACGAGAGCCCGGCCCACTATAAGAGCTTCAACGAGTTCTTCACCCGCGAGCTCAAGCCCGGTATCCGCCCCGTGGTAGAAGATGCCATGACTCTGGCGCTGCCGGTCGATGGTACCGTCAGCCAGCTCGGTCCGATCCAGCAGGGTCGCATCATTCAGGCCAAGGGCCACGACTACAGCGCCCGCGAGCTGCTGGGCGGCTATGAGGATCTGGTGGCGCCGTTCAAGGATGGCGACTTCGCCACCATCTATCTGGCGCCCAAGGATTACCACCGCATCCACATGCCGCTGGACGGCGTGCTGGAGAGCATGGTATTCGTGCCGGGGGATCTCTTCTCCGTCAACCCGCTCACCGCCGAGAACGTGCCGAACCTGTTTGCCCGCAACGAGCGGGTGGTGGCCACCTTCCGCACCCCGCACGGCCCGATGGCGCTGGTGCTGGTCGGTGCCACTATCGTGGCCAGCATCGAGACCATCTGGGCCGGCAACATTGCGCCGACCAAAGAGAAAAAGGTGGTGCGCTGGGACTACAGTGGCGACGAGGCCATTACCCTGCAAAAAGGTGCCGAGATGGGGCTGTTCAAACTGGGTAGTACTGTCGTCTGCCTGTTTGGCCCGGGCATGCTGGCCGGTTTCGAGCTGCATCTGGCCAACGGGGTCACCACCCGCATGGGTCAGCCCTTTGCCAAGCTGGCGGAGCAGGCATGAGCGAGCAACCGAACGCCTCGCAGAAGAACAACCCGCTGCATGGGCTGACGCTGGAAGCCATCGTCACCGCGCTGGTCGAACACTACGGCTGGGAAGAGCTGGGGCAGCAGATCAATATCCGCTGCTTCACCCATGAGCCCAGCGTCAAATCCAGCCTGAAGTTCTTGCGCAAGACCCCATGGGCCCGGGAGAAGGTAGAGAGCCTCTACCTCTACGTTCTGCGCAAGCAAGCCAAATCAAAGGAATAACGCCATGGCGTTCAAGATTACCTACACCTACAAGAAGCAGGCCAAAACGATCGGCTATGCCAACGACAAGTTCAACAGCATCTATGATGCGGTTGCCGCTGCCGAAGGGATCGATCTCGCCAGCTTCCACGCCATGGAGGCTCAGCTGGCTCAGGTGTGCCGGCGCGACAAGAAGAGCGTGAAGGATTACCGGGAGAACTACTTCAAAGAGCTGGGATTCTCCAATATCGTCATCGAACGGGACAACCTCGAAGAGGATCAGAAGTAACCATGCGAACCTTGACTCTGATGGCCGCCTCTCTGCTTCTGGCGGCATGCAGTACACCTGAACAACATCTGGTTGGCCGCGATCGCGACAGCCACGGCTGTATCGGCAGCGCGGGCTATCAGTGGTCAGCGCTGACCGGCAAATGCGTGCGCCTGTTCGAGCAAGGCATCCGGCTCAATCCGACCGATGCCAGCCAGACCAGCAGTGCGTTCGTGCTGTTCAACACCGATCAGAGCAAGGCCGAGCTGACCCTGCCCACCGGCGAGCAGCACCAGCTTGCCCGTCAGGGCATGGAAGGTAACTGGTCGTGGCAGGGCAGCGGTTACACCCTCTTCCCCTGGAAGGGCTATGTGCTCAAATCCGGTGACAAGGTGCTTTATCAGGGGGAGTAACCCGAGCACCTGATATCTTCCCGATATCCACCAAATAAAATGCCGACCCAAGAGGTCGGCATTTTTGTATGTGAAACAGACTGTTATCAGGCGCGGCTAAGGTAATCGGCCTGCCCCACCCACTTGTAGCTGGTGAGCTCGGTCAGCCCCATGGGGCCGCGAGCGTGCAGCATCTGGGTCGAGACCGCCACCTCGGCCCCCAGCCCAAACTGGCCGCCATCGGTGAAGCGGGTCGAAGCGTTCACATAGACCGCCGCCGAACCGGCCCCGTTGACGAAACGCTCGGCGTTGGCCAGATCGTTGGTCAGGATGGCATCGGAGTGACCGGCGTTGTGCTCGCGCATATGGGCCAGTGCCTCGTTCACATCCGCCACCAGCTTGACCCCCAGAGTCAATCCCAGCCACTCGGTATCGAAATCCTCCGGCCCCGCCTCGCACAGGTTGTCGGCACCCGCCAGCAGCGCCATGGCGTTGGCCGCGCCGACTAGCGTCACCTTGCGCTCGTTCATCAGAGCCACCAGTTGCGGCAGGAAGGTAGCCGCCACCTTCTCGTGCACCAGCAGGGTATCGAGGGCGTTGCAGGCGGAGGGGCGTTGCACCTTGGCGTTGTCGATGACCGCCAGAGAGCGCACCAGATCGGCACTCTCGTCGACGAAGATATGGCTGATGCCAAACCCGCCGATGATAACCGGGATGGAGCTGTTCTCCTTGCACATCTTGTGCAACCCGGCACCGCCGCGGGGGATGATCATGTCCACATAACGGTCGAGGCGCAGCAACTCGCCGACCAGCGCCCGATCCGGATTGTCGATGTACTGCACCGCCGCCTGCGGCAGGCCGGAGGCGACCAGCGCATGCTGGATCACCTGCACCAGCTCCAGATTGGAGTGGAAGGTCTCGCGCCCGCCACGCAGTATGCTGGCGTTGCCGGTCTTGAGGCAGAGGCTGGCGATGTCGATGGTGACGTTGGGGCGCGCCTCATAGATGACGCCGATGACGCCAATGGGCACCCGGCGACGGGAGAGGCGCAGGCCGTTCTCCAGCACCCGGCTGTCGATTTCGGCGCCGACCGGATCGTCCAGGGTGATCACCTTGCGCACATCCGCCACAATCCCGGCCAGACGAGCCGGATTGAGCAGCAGGCGATCCAGCATCGCCTCGGAGAGGCCAGCCTCACGGCCTGCCGCGATATCCTTGTCATTGGCTGCCAGGATCTGCTCGCTACGAGCCTCCAGCTCGTCGGCGATGGCGGCCAGCGCCCGGTTCTTCTGCGCCGTGCTGATGGTGGCCAGCTGATAGGCGGCTTCACGGGCCGCCTGCCCCATTTTCTCCAGACTCATCTCGGTTCCCTTTTGTTCATGCCGTGCCGCCCTGATTAGAGCAGCACCATATCGTCTCGATGGATGGCTACTGAACCATATCCATAGCCCAGTACCTGCTCAATCTGATCCGAGTGGACGCCGCGCAGCTTCTCCAGCTCCAGATGGTCGTAACGGCAGATGCCGCGGGCCAGCTCAGCCCCCTTAGGATCGAGAATGCGCACCACGTCGCCCCGGATGAAGTCGCCCTTGACCGCAACGATCCCCTTGGGCAGCAGGCTGGAGCCTTTCTCCTTCATGGCGGCGACAGCCCCCTGATCCACATGCACTTCGCCATGAGGGGGGGGGCCTGCCAGGATCCAGCTCTTGCGCCCTTCCAGCGGGGAGGCCAGCGCCGGGAACAGGGTGCCAATACGCTCGCCCTTGGCAAGACGGCCGATCACCTCCGGCATCTGGCCAGTGGCGATCACCACATTGACCCCGGCACGGCGCGCCACATCGGCCGCTTGCAGCTTGGTGGCCATACCGCCGGTACCGAGGCCACTGACGCTGTCACCTGCCAGCGAGCGCAGGGTATCGTCGATGGTCTGCACCTCTTCAATCAGCTGGGCATCCGGATTGGTGCGCGGATCGGCGGTAAAGAGCCCCTTCTGGTCGGTGAGCAGGATCAGCAGATCCGCATCCGCCAGGATGGCGGCACGGGCGGAGAGGTTGTCGTTGTCGCCGACCTTGATCTCGGCGGTCGCTACCGCATCGTTCTCGTTGATCACCGGAATGATCCGATGATCAAGCAGAGTACGCAGGGTGTCGCGGGCGTTGAGGTAACGCTCCCGATCTTCCAGATCGGCGCGGGTCAGCAGCATCTGGCCGATATGCAGGCCGTAGAGGTTGAACAGATCCTGCCATACCCGAATAAGCTGGGTCTGACCGACGGCTGCCAGCATCTGTTTGTTGGGCAGGGTGGGTGCCAGTGGCGGGTGACCCAGATGTTCACGCCCGGCAGCGATAGCCCCTGAAGTGACGACCACGACCCGATGGCCGTGACGGTGCAAGGCCGCACACTGTCTGACCAGCTCGACCATATGGGCACGATTGAGCTGGGAAGACCCCCCTGTGAGCACGCTGGTGCCCAACTTGACGACTATGGTTCTGTTTTCCATGGGAGCATAAAGGCTAAAAAGTAAGGAATATCTTTATACCCACGGCCATGGAGCCCTGCAAGGCAATTAACGCCGGGGCGAGGAGATGGGGGCAAAGGCCCTGATTGTTCCGAGAGAAGGGGTTGAAATGGCTGACTGATGGCCCGGCAAGAAACGTGGTTCTTAGCCGGGCATCAGGGGATCAGGCGGCAGTGACGCTCAGCTCGTTGGTCACCTGCTCGGCAGGCACTAACTGGCACTCAAGCGCGGTCAGCTTGTCACTGATGAGCTTGTAGAAACGGTTGAGGGTTCGCTCAACCTCCACCTGATGTTTCTTGGGGATCGGCTTGTGGATCCACTCACCGTCGGCATTGTATAAACCAAACTGATAGTGGTAACGGAACAGATGGTCCTCCTGTTCCAGTACCAACCACCAGCCCCAGAACTCCCGCTTGTCTGGCGCCGGTTTGGCGCTGACACAGACGGAAAGGCTGTCGAAACGGTAACGCCCCTCTTCACAGAGATCCTCACGCAAATAGGGGCCGATGGCAGCAAACTGCCTGAGCAGTCGCTTGTAGGTCACTCTTTCAGACATGTTAACCTCCCTGTTAAACAAGTCGCGCCACCTGATGATGGCGCCCGTATTTTTAGCGCAATATCATGTACATAAGTGCTGCTTCAGCCACTCGACGATCTCGTCCAGCGCCTTGTCATAGACCTCCAGCAAAGGCTGCTTGTCGAACACGATAGCCTTGCCATTACGGCTGGCGGCCGCCAATGCCCGTACATCCTGCTCGGGACAAATAAAATCTCGCTTGTGTCCAATACTCAATATCGGCACCGAAGTGCGCGTCCCCAGTAATCCTTGGGTCTTGAGTGAAAATACCTGGCACTTGGTGCGCATGACATCCCACTGGGCAGCATCGGCACCAAGCCGGTTAGCCAGACTGTCACGCATCATGCGCGGGCATTTGGCAAACAGCTCATGATTGGTAAAGACCTGATTCACCCCCGCCCCGACACAGACCACGGTACGCAGCTTGAAGGGCTCGATAAACGCCAATCTGGCCGCCACGTTACCGGCCAGACGCATCCCCACCATGGCGATGCGCTGATGATCGACCCAAGCCACTTCGGAGAGATAGTGCAGCACCGCCTGATGGAGACGGCTGGTATCCTGCACCAGTGGCCAATGCTCGGCATAACCGATGCCCGGCATATCGAGCGACAGCATGCCGATGCCATGGGGTTCGAGCCGCTTGAGGTAGAAGTTGAGAAAATCGAGCTGCAGGGAGTCGATCCCCCCGCTGATGATCACCAGCGGCACCGGTTTTTCGGTGGTCGGCAGATGGAGGTAACCCTGGATATTCTTGCCACGAAATGGCACCTGGATCTCTTTAAGGGGCACCTTGAACAGGCGACCCGCCTCGCGATAAGCCATGTTGCCGAGCAGTTGGGCCTGATCCGCCAGTTCGTCATCTTTCAGATGGGGATAGCTGGCGATGGAGTAGTAACGCACCGCCTTGAGCAACTGTTTCAGGGCGCCAGCGGTATCGCCCTGCTCGCGCAGTTCGCGACCCAGCTTGAAGTAAGTGCCAGCCACCTGGCTCCACTCATAGATCCAGTTACCGGGCACATAGCCCTTGATGGTATCGAGATAGCAGTCGTGAGTGCGCTCACCCGTCGCCATGGCAATGCGGGCCAGGGTCTGCTCCACCTCGACCGGGTCAGCCCCCTGCCAGGCCCAGGAGGGTCGGCGCAACAGGCGATACCAGCTTTTTGACATGGAGCCGTCGATAAACATCTCGTCTGACGCGGCTTCAGCCAGATTAGCCGCGCTGGAGTTGGAAATCTCTGATGTTTCCAATACCTTCTTGACGCGGGTAAAGAGCTGTTCGGTCAGATTGAGGTCTTCGTTCAAGTCCAATTCAATGTCTCATTCAGATCAGGCAATGGCCCATCTTAACCACTTTTACCATCTGACAGCCACCCTGAACCCTATTGACATACAAAAAAACAGGGCCCCACATTGGGGCCCCGTGAAACCATCATTCTGCGTTGCGGCATATGGCGTGGATAACGCCAGCTCCGGTTACTCTTCGTCGCAGATCGGCGTGGTGAACTCCAACGCCATATCCCACGGCTGTTCGATCCAGGTGTCCTGCGGGATCGCAACTTCGAAGTCGTCCAGCAGCGCTTCGCCCATCGGCTTGGCGAAAATCGCGATGAACTTGGCTTTCGGGTAGAGCTCGCGGATCGCCTTGGCGGTAGTACCGGTGTCCACCAGATCTTCCACCACCAGCCAACCTTCACCGTCACCGGCTGTGGTAGCGCCCTTCACCACCACCAGCTCGCGCTGGTTGTCGTGGTCATAGCTGGAGATGCAGAGGGTTTCCACATTGCGGATGCCAAGTTCACGGGCCATCAGGGCTGCGGGCACCAGACCACCACGGCTGACCGCGATGATACCTTTCCACTGGCTGACAGGCAGTTGACGACGGGCCAGACGGCGAGCTTCACGTTGCAGGTTGTCCCACGACACATAGAACTTTTTCGGCATGTTATCGATCTCAAATAGTTATATAAAAACAATCACTTAAAATAATGACACCCGAAAGGTACCCTTCGAATGCCAGCAAATGGCGGCCCTTGCCCGACTGAATTCAGATTGCACTTCGGCTGCCTCAGGGCTAAGCCTCGGCAGCAGATCTGATGACAATGGAAACAAGATGGGCATATCCGACGATCGGTTAGATAGAGTGCCGATACCGCGGACAGGCTGTTGGGCCGATATGATAGCATCGTTTCCAGATAAAATGCCTGGCAAACGTATGCCAAATTCAGGGAAATCGGCCTCTTCATCTCCGATTGGCACAACGAAGAGCCAAACGGCCAACTGCAACTCATCCTGCTGACGCGGGAAGCAGCATCAGGACAAAATGCATATAAAAAAATAGCAGGGGGGAGGTTTGACCTCACACACCTGCTGCTTTCTCGTCATTGCCTGTCTCTTATCAGGCTGGTCGTCTTAGCGACGTGCGACGAACGGATTCGGGTAGCTGAAACCCGGGGTATACAAAGAAGGGACAAACCAATAAGTTGAGCTGCTGCCTAACATGTTGAAACTCCTGATTGCTTAACAAGTTACGTACCATTATGCGGGCTCAAATCCTTGAACAAACACTCGATTCCATGGAGGCGCACTTGCTTTGCTTCGGTTCCCTGGAGGCTTTCATCGTCATCCTGACGGGTGGCGAACCACGAGGGCTAATTTACCAGTCGGCGCGTTAAATTCAACTTTTTTGTGAGATCGGTCACATAATTTATTTCCGACCAACCAGCGTCATCCGAACCTGACAATCGTACCGCCTTGTTGCCATCCCCCGGCACCAGCACCACCAGCCTGCGATTTACGCTGATTGCTCACATTTTTGTGGGATTGACTGTATTATCGTCATCCTCTTTCTCGGCCCGCTGATGGGGCCCTGTTTATTCCGTGCTGGTAAGGAGTCCCGACGTGGCACAGCTTAGCTCTCTCTCTCCCAAACTGATTTGGCATTTCTTCGAACAGATCTGCTCCATTCCCCACCCTTCCAAGCATGAAGCCAAGCTGAGCGCCTGGATCATCCAATGGGCCCAAGGGGAAGGGCTGGCGGTCAAGCAGGACAAGGTCGGCAACATCATCATCAAGAAACCGGCCACCCCGGGGATGGAAAACCGCAAAGCCGTGGTGCTGCAAGCCCACATTGACATGGTGCCGCAGGCTAACGCCGACACCAAACACGACTTCGCGACCGACCCCATCGACGCCTATGTGGATGGCGAGTGGGTCACTGCCCGTGGCACCACCCTGGGTGCCGACAACGGTATCGGTATGGCCGGTTGCCTGGCTGTGCTGGCCGACAAGACCATCAAGCACGGTCCGCTGGAAGTGCTGCTGACCACCGATGAAGAGACCGGCATGACCGGCGCCTTCGGTCTGGAAGCAGGCTGGCTGGAAGGCGAGATCCTGCTCAACACTGACTCCGAAGAGGATGGCGAGGTCTACATGGGCTGCGCTGGCGGTGTGGATGCCAATATCCGCTTCCCGCTCGAGCTGGTTGACGCCAGCGAAGGCGAAGTGGTCGAGCTGGCCGTCAAAGGGCTGCGTGGCGGTCACTCCGGTTGCGACATCCATCGCGGTCGTGGCAACGCCAACAAGCTGCTGGTACGCCTGCTCAAAGCAGCCGAGCCGCTGGGTATTCGTCTGGCCGAGATCCACGGCGGCACCCTGCGCAACGCCATCCCGCGCGAAGCCCGCGCCACCCTGCTGGTGCCCGCCGCCAGCGTGAGCGAGTTCAACGCACTGGTTGACCGCTACACCGGTATCTATCAGACCGAGCTGGCCGCCACCGAGCCGAACCTGACCGTGCTGGTCAACAGCGCCGCCAAACCGGCCAAGCTGATGAGCGTCTCCCTGCAGCAGCGCCTGCTGGATGCCCTGATGGCCTGCCCGAACGGCGTGATGCGCATGAGCGATGCCATGCCCGGCGTGACCGAAACCTCCATCAACCTGGGGGTCATCAAGACTCAGGATGGCGAAGTGTACGTTCAATGCCTGATCCGCTCCCTGATCGACTCCGGTCGCGAGAGCATCGAGCAGATGACCCGCTCCCTGTTCACTCTGGCGGGTGCCAGCTGCGAATTCACCGGTGCTTACCCGGGTTGGGCGCCGAACGTGGACTCCCCCGTCATGGCACTGGTACGCAACAGCTACCAGACCCTGTTTGGCACCATGCCCAACGTGATGGTGATCCACGCCGGTCTCGAGTGTGGTCTGTTCAAGAGCGCCTATCCCGAGTGGGACATGGTCTCCTTCGGCCCGACCATCCGTGGTGCCCACTCCCCTGACGAGAAGGTGCACATCCCGGCGGTCGAGCGTTTCTGGCAACTGCTGGTACACGTGCTGGAAGCCATTCCGGCCAAATAACCCGGCCCGACGCCACACCGCAAAACAAAGCCCCGCACTGCTGCGGGGCTTTTTATTGTCTGCTGTGCCGATATGACAGGCTTCGGCGCTTAACGAATGCCGCGCGCCTCGCGGACCCACTCCCAGGCTTGCTGGATCTCCTGGGTCTTCTCCTTGGCCATCTCCATCATCTCCGGCGGCAGCCCTTTGGCGGCCAGCTTGTCCGGGTGATGCTTGCTCATCTCCTTGCGGTAGGCGCGCTTGATATCCTGATCGCTGTCGCTCTCGCTCACCCCCAGCAACTGGTAGGCATTCTTGAGGCGATCCGCAGAAGGCACCTCCTGCCGATACTGCTGGCCACCGGAATGACCACCCTGATACTGACCATGGGCCTGATTGAAGAAGTTCATCTGCGCTTCGGCCATCGCCAGAATACGGGCCAGCTCGATGCGACTGAAACCCAGCTCGTCGGCGATGGTATGGAGAATGGCGCGCTCGCCCTCCTCTACCCGCCCGTCGGCAAAGGCCGCCTGCAGTTGTACCTCCAGAAAGAAGCGCAGAATGTCGCGCTGCCCGAGGCTGGCGCGACGAAACTCGGCCAGGGTCTCACGCAGCGGGAAGTCGGCCTCTTTACCGAGACGAAACGACTCCTGCGCTCGGGCACGCTGTTCGCCTGCCAGCCGCATCCGATCCATCAGGTTGGAGGCAACCCGGATCTCCTGCTCGGTCACCTGACCGCTGGACTTGGCGATGTGGCCCATCACCGAGAAGGTGGCGTGGAAGAAGACGGCTTGCTGCTCCTGACTCGGGCCGCGACGAAACGCCCCCTGCAGCCCCATGCCACGGTCGAAACGGTGGCCGATCCAGAGGCCAATCAGGGCACCAATGATATTGCCGAGCAAAAAACCGAAGAAGGCGCCCAGCACCTTACCCCAAATACGCATGGTTCAAGACCTCTTGAAGTTAATGAGTGCGGGCCTGGAGCTGGTCATCCAGCTCGCGCAGTCGATCGACAGTGCCAATATCGCGCCACTCGCCAGCGAGCAGGCTGCCGCCCACCCGCCCTTGTGCCATCCACTCCCGCAGCAGCGGCGCCAGCTTGCGGGCGCCGCCGGCGAGACCGGCAAAGGCCGCCGGATCATATAGTCCGACCCCACTGAAGGTAAACGCTGGCGTATCCATGACTCGCCCGGCTTGCAGGGCAAAGTCCCCGGTCGGATGTTGAGGTGGATTGGGCACTAGCCAGAGGTGGGCCAGATCATCGCCAAGGGGCTGACTGACCAGAGTGTGATAATCGAGATCGAGCCAGGTATCGCCGTTGATCACCAAAAAGGGTTCGGAGCCCAGCAGCGGCAGCGCCTGCACGATGCCGCCCGCGGTCTCCAGCGCACTCTCCTCGGCCGACCAGTGGATGGTCACGCCGAGCGCACTGCCATCGCCAAGGGTCTCGACCAGCTTGTGGCCGAGCCAGGCGTGGTTGATCACCAGTTCGGTCACCCCGGCGGCTTTGAGCTTTTCGATGTGATGGACGATGAGCGGCTTGCCCCCCACCGCCAGCAGTGGCTTGGGCAGCAGGTCGGTCAGCGGGCGCATCCGCTCGCCACGGCCAGCGGCCAGGATCATCGCCTTCATGGTTTTACTCCAGCGTTGGCCATCCCGGGCAACACCACCTGCTCCAGCCACTGGCCGAAACTGGCCAGTACCGGATAGGCGCTACCGTGAATGCGACAGACATCCACCACGTAACCGAGGGTACGGGGAATATCCTTGAGA
Source organism: Aeromonas finlandensis (assembly GCF_000764645.1). GTDB lineage: Bacteria > Pseudomonadota > Gammaproteobacteria > Enterobacterales > Aeromonadaceae > Aeromonas > Aeromonas finlandensis. The sequence goes on along the minus strand of NZ_JRGK01000032.1, from coordinate 93,303 downwards.
TAACCGGACTTGCCATCGCGATGATAGAGCCGGGTGAAGATCCCCGCCGCTTTCAGGTGGCGCTGCATGCCGGTCAGGTCGGCATCACGACGGAAACTGGCATAATCGCGCTCGCCAAGCAGACCCGCCAGTTGCAGGGTGGCAAAGCCATGGCGCATCCCTTCATCGATCACTTCGTCCGGCCAGCGTACGTAGCAATCTTTGAGCAGGGAGACCAGGTCATAACTCAGGGGCCCGATCACCATGTCCTGAAAATCGATGATGGCAAGGGTGCTGCTCTCGGGGGTATCACCGCCACACACCATCAGGTTGCGACTGTGAAAATCCCGGTGCATCACCCCTTGCGGCTGGGCCAGATTGCAGGCGGTGAGGCAGGCAAAAGTCTCATCCAGCAGTTGCTGCTCTTCATGGCTCAGGATCAGTTGCAGATGATGGCCAAGCAGCCACTCGGGGAAAATGCTGTTCTCTCGCGCCATAAAGGCCGCATCGAAGGGTTCGAGCGCCAGGTCGACCGCCCCCAGTCGGGGCAGCAGATCAATCGCCTTGCCATACCAGGCCAGCACCGTCTGTTCATTCAGACAGCTGATAAGCTGGGTATCGCCCAGGTCACTGACCGCCAGCAGGCCCTGTTCGTAGTCCACCGCTTTCACCTCTGGCGCCAACAGCTGACGCGCCAGCAAGGCGGCGGCATTACGAACAAATTCATGATTTTTTTCGGTTTTAGGATTGGCATCCACCCACACCAGGCCACCACCACGATAGTAGCGGCGGAAGCTGGCATCACCGGAAATGAGGGTCAACTGAAGATTGGCATCACCGGAAATACGGCGTGCCCACTGCAATAGCAGGGAATCGCGATCGTGCATAAGTAGAGGACCAAGGTGGAAAGCAGCACTTGGCTGTTAGCCCTGGCCGCAATAATGCTTTATCATTGCCGGCTAACATAAAGCAATGACATGCAATGTCAACTCGATGAAACCTGTCGTAAAATGCATGCCTTGGATCAACCGTATCTATCACGGATTGCACGAGTCTTTCACATGACAAAATGGACACTGGGGTACCGCTATCCCATCGCCCTGACTATCAGCCTGGCCCCCGCCCTGACATCCATGATGGTTCAGGCGGCACCGTTTGAAACGCCGCCGGCCACCGGGATCCTCGATAGTCTCTGCTATGACTATGTTCCCAAGATAGAGAAGCCTGCATCGGGTCAGGATGCCAACGCACAGCCAGTCGAGGTGGATGCCGACCGTCTCGAGGCCAAACAGGGCGGCACCGCCGTCTATGAAGGTGACGTCAAGGTTCGTCAGGGTGTTCGCAAGTTTGACTCCGACTATGCCCAGCTCGATCAGAAAAGCCGGGATGTCATCGCCATCGGCAACATCTATTACAACGACGGTCAGGTGACCGTCACCAGCGACAAGACCCTCAAATCCAACCTGGATACCAAGAACTCCGAACTGGAAGAGGGCAAATATCAGGTGCATGGCTCACCGGTGCGCGGCTTTGCCAAGCGCGTGGTGATGACCAACAACAACCAGAACATCACCATGGAGGGGGCCCAGTACACCACTTGCCCCCCCGGTCAGGAAGTGTGGACCCTCAAAGCGGGTAGCATCGACATCGACCAGAAAGAGGTGTTCGGCGAAGCCTGGAATGCCAGCCTCTGGCTCTATGACTATCCGGTCTTCTACTTCCCCTATATCAACTTCCCCATCAAGGATGAACGGAAGACCGGTCTGCTCTATCCCGGCTATACGCAGAGTTCCAGCAACGGCATGGATATCACCCAGCCCTTCTACTGGAACATAGCCCCCAACTACGATGCCACCATCACCTCGCGCTTCATGGACAAGCGCGGCCTGATGGAGCAGGTAGAGTTCCGCTACATGCCGGACCCCGCCCACGCAGGCATCCTCTACTTTGAAAATCTGGCTGACGACAAGCAGTATGACGCGGGCAATCCCAGCTTTACCAATCCGTCAACCGGCACCCCGTACCTCTCGGATGGCCATCGCTACCTGATGAACGTCCGTCACGGTTCCGCCCTGATGGATGGATCCCTGCGTTTTGGCCTGGACTACACCCAGGTGCGGGAGAAGGATTACAACTACTTCAACGACTTCAGCCCGCAAGTGGGCACCCAGGTCGACAGCCAATTGCAGCAATCCTTTACCGCAGGTTACTACCAGCAGAACTGGAACCTCACCTCCGAGGTACGCCGCTACCAGATCCTGAGCCCCTACGCGCTGCTCCCCCACGAGATGCTGCCGCGTATCGACTACAACTACTACCAGCAAGGCAATTGGTTCGATCTGGCCTGGAACAGCGAGCTGACCAAGTTTGGTTACGACAGTGGCAGCGCCAGTGTCCAGCAGGCGGGTGAACGCTACACGGCAACCCGCTTCCATCTGGCACCGACCCTGACCGTTCCGTTGGTGGATGCGCCGGGTTACTTCCTCACCAGCCAGTACAAGCTGATGTTTACCTCCTATAACCAGGAGGTACCAAGAGATCTGGTTGGCGTGGATCGCAGCCGCTTCACCGACTCCAGCACTGGCCAGCTCACTCTGAAGGATGGGACCGTCAATCGCACCCTCCCCTCATTCAGACTCAAAGGCGGGTTGAACTTCGATCGCCCGCTCAACTGGTATGATGGCAAGGGGACCCAGACCCTGGAGCCCGAGTTCCAGTATCTCTATGTTCCTTATCGGGATCAGAATGATATCGGGATCTACGACTCCACCACCACCCGTCAGGACTACTACAGCCTGTTCAGTGATCGCCGCTACGCCGGTCTCGACCGCATCAGCGATGCCAACCGAATCACCGTTGGCCTGACCAGCCGGGTTTATGACAATGTGGGCGATGAGCGGTTGCGTCTGGCTGTTGCCCAGGCATTCGAGATGACACCACCCAAGGTGCGCCTCTACCCATCTGATCCCGAGAGCACTAACGCCCGCTCCCTGCTCTCGTTTGAGGGGGATGCCCGGATCACCGAAAAATGGTTTGCTCATGCGGGCACCCAGTACGATACCTCTGAGAGCGAGTTCACCGCGGCCAACAGTGCTGTCGAATACCGCCACGAGAAGTTCATCAGCCAGATCAACTACCGCTTCATCAAAGACGGTAACAAGAACTACTACAACACAGCCATGACTGAGGATTTGAGTCAGGCCGGTCTGGTGGTAATGGCCCCGATCGCTGATCAGTGGCAGATGTATGGTGGCTACTACCGGGACATCCAGCAAAACGTCAATATCGACCGGAAAGTGGGCGTCAAATATGACTCCTGCTGCTGGAGCATCAACTTGAGTCTGGAGTGGCACAACCAGCCAGACAACATCACCCTGAAGCCCACCTCCGAGAAATCGATCGGCCTTCAGTTCGAGATGAAGGGACTTGGCAGCGTGGGTACCGGTGGCCGCAGTGTCACGCTGGATACCGAGCTGTTGCCCTATGTTCGCCCGTTTAATCTGAAAGACCAGCAATGATGCTGGTCCAGCCTTGAGAGATGGATATGAAAAAGACCCTGATTGCCCTGCTGACCGCGGGAATGTTCGGCGCCATGAGCCAGGCCGCACTGGCTGCGCCCGAGCTGATGGACAAGGTGCTGGCCGTGGTCAACAAGGACGTGGTGCTGTCCAGTCAACAGGACGCACTGGTCAACAAGGTAAAACTCTCCGCCCAAGAGAGCGGCCAATCACTGCCTGACGATGCCACCCTGCGCAAACAGGCGCTGGATCGCCTGATCCAGGAGAGCCTGCAACTGCAACTGGCCGAACGCCAGGGGTTGAAGATCAGCGACACCCAGCTGGAACAGGCTATTCAGGGCATCGCCGCCGACAACAAAATGACCCTCGAGCAGCTGCGGGCCCAACTCGACCGAGAAGGGCTGACCTATGCCCAGTATCGCGAAGAAGTACGCCGCGAAATCCTGATGAACGAGGTACGCCGCAATCAGGTACGTCGTCGCATCAACATCTCCGAACAGGAGGTGAAGCAGGTGGTGGAGATCCTGAAAAAACAGGGTCAACAGCAGAACGAATACCACGTCGGCCATATCCAGATTGCCCTGCCGGACAACCCCACCGCCGCCCAGCTGGATGCCGCCAAGAGCAAGATCGAGCGCATTCTGGCCGCCCTCAAACAGGGTGCAGACTTCCGCAAACTGGCCATTGCCGAGAGTAACGGTCCCAAGGCGCTGGAAGGGGGAGACTGGGGCTGGATGAGCCCGCAAGAGATGCCGACCCTGATGGCAGAAGCGGTGCAGGGTGCCAAGAAGGGCGACATCGTCGGCCCGCTGCGCTCCGGCGCCGGCCTGCACATCATCAAGGTATTCGACACCAAGGGTCAGCAGCAAGTGATGCAGACCGAGGTGAAGGCCCGTCACATCCTGATCAAGCCCTCCATCATCCTGAGCGAAGAGAAAGCCAAGGGGATGCTGGACGGCATTCTGCACGACATCAAGAGCGGCAAGGCCAACTTCGCCAGCATGGCAGAGAAGTACTCCGAAGATCCGGGCTCTGCGGTGCAGGGTGGCGAACTGGGCTGGTCTGATCCCAACGTCTATGTGCCGGAGTTCCGTGACATGGTCAACCGCCTGCAACCGGGACAGATCAGTGCCCCGTTCCGTACCAGCCACGGCTGGCACATCGTGCAGGTGGAAGATCGCCGCAGCCAGGATGCCACCGACAAGGCGCAGGAGCAGCGCGCCTACCAGCTGATCTACAACCGCCGCTTCGTGGAAGAGTCCCAGGCGTGGCTGGATGAGCTGCGTGACGAGGCCTACATCCAGATCGAAGGAGCCGGTAGCTGATGAGCTGCCGTCGCCTTGCCGTTACCCCGGGCGAACCGGCCGGGATCGGCCCGGATCTGGTGCTGCAAATTGCCCAGCAGGATTGGCCCCACCAGTTGGTGGTCATCGCAGATCCGGCGCTGCTGCGCGAGCGGGCAGCCCTGCTGGGGCTCAACATCGAGCTTGAGCTCTATGATGCGGCCGCCTCTGCCCACCCGCAGCGGGCGGGCACCCTGACCGTCTGTCCAGTCACGCTCGGCGCCCCCGTGGTGCCGGGCGAGCTGAACGAAGGCAATGGCGCCTATGTGCTGGCGACCCTGCAGCGCGCCTGCGATGGCAACCTCAGCGGCGAATTTGCTGCCGTGGTGACCGGGCCGGTGCACAAGGGGATCATCAACCAGGCCGGCGTCTCGTTCAGCGGCCACACCGAGTTCTTTGCCCAGCAGTCAGGCACCGCCGATGTGGTGATGCTGCTGGCAACCGAGGGGCTGCGGGTCGCGCTGGCGACCACGCATATTCCGCTGGCCTATGTGGCGATGGCCATCACCGAGGATCGCCTCGGCAAGGTGATCCGGATCCTCAACGAGGATCTCGCCACCAAGTTTGGCATCGCCAAACCCCGTATTTACGTCTGCGGCCTCAATCCCCATGCCGGGGAAGGTGGCCATCTCGGACGTGAAGAGATTGATGTGATCGAACCCGCTCTGGCCAATCTGCGCCAGGAGGGGATCGATCTGGTCGGCCCCCTGCCGGCCGACACCCTGTTCCAGGAGAAATACCTCAAGGATGCGGATGCGGTACTCGCCATGTACCACGACCAAGGGCTGCCCGTGCTCAAATACAAGGGCTTCGGCAGTTCGGTCAATATCACCCTGGGGCTTCCCTTCATCCGCACTTCGGTGGATCACGGCACTGCGCTGGATCTGGCAGGCAAGGGCCTGGCGGATTCAGGCAGCCTTGTCACCGCGATTAACCACGCCATCAAGATGGTAGAGAAAAAAAGATATGAGCAGTAAGGTGCAGAGCAATAAGGTGCACATGGGTCACACGGCCCGTAAGCGTTTCGGTCAAAACTTCTTGCACGACCGGTATGTGATCGACCAGATCGTCGCAGCCATCAACCCGCAGCCGGGTCAGAATCTGGTGGAGATCGGCCCGGGTCTGGCCGCGCTGACCGAACCGGTCGCCTCCCAGATGGACAAGATGACCGTGGTCGAGCTTGACCGGGACTTGGCAGCTCGCCTGCGCGAGCACCCGACCCTCAAGGACAAGCTGACCGTCATCGAAGCGGACGCCATGCGATTCGACTTCGGCACCCTGATGGGGGAAGGCAAGCCGCCGCTGCGCATCTTCGGCAACCTGCCCTACAACATCTCCACCCCGCTCATCTTCCACCTGTGCGAATTTGCCGACCGGGTTGAAGACATGCACTTCATGCTGCAAAAGGAAGTGGTATTGCGGATGTGTGCCGGTCCTGGCAGCAAAGCCTATGGCCGCCTGAGCGTCATGGTGCAGTACTACTGCCAGGTGGTGCCAGTGCTGGAAGTGGGCCCGGGCGCCTTCAAACCGGCGCCGAAAGTGGACTCTGCCGTGGTGCGCCTGATCCCGCACAAGAACCCGACTATCGTTGCGAAAGACATGCGCTGCCTGAGCCGCGTCTGTACCGAGGGCTTTGGCCAGCGTCGCAAGACCATTCGCAACAGCTTCTCCAACTTCATCACCGACGCCCAGCTGACCGAGCTTGGTATCGATGGCAACCTGCGTCCGGAGAACCTCTCCCTCGAGCAGTTCGTCATCATCGCCAACTGGTTGGCGGATCAGCAACAGGCCTGATCCTGTGGCTCAGCCGCACATCGAGATCCGCCCATACCCCGTGTATGTGGCGGAATCCAAAGACCCTTACCAGTTTCACTATCTGATCGAGATTGAGAATCTGGGGCCCGGCCCGGTGCAACTGCTGCACCGGCGCTGGCTCATCACCGATGCCAATGGCAAGATGCTGGAAGTAGAAGGTCCGGGCGTGGTCGGGGAACAACCCGTCATTGCCGAAGGGGAAACCTACCGCTACCAGAGTGGTGTGCCACTGGCGACCCCGCTCGGGGTGATGGAGGGGAGTTACACCCTGCAAGATGGCTCTGGCCAGCAGTTTGAGGCGCCCATCGCCCCCTTCACGCTGGCCATCCCCAATATTATCAACTGAGGTTTCATGGCGAACTGTTTTGTCGGTGACATCCAGGGCTGTTACGACGACTTGCGCCGTCTGCTGGATCTTGCCGCGTTCGATCCCGACAAAGACGTGCTCTGGCTCTGCGGCGACCTGGTCGCCCGCGGCCCGGACTCCCTCAACACATTGCGCTTCGTCAAGGCGTTGGGCAACCGCGCCGTCGCCGTGCTTGGCAACCACGACCTGCACCTGCTGGCGGTCGCCAATGGCGTCGCGCCGCTCAAGAAGAAAGACAAGCTGCAAAGCCTGATGGATGCCCCTGATCGGGATGAACTGCTGGAGTGGCTGCGCCACCGTCCGCTGCTGGCCGAGCATCCGGATCTGCCCATCATGATGGTGCATGCCGGTATCTCCCCGGCGTGGGATGCCCGCACCGCCCGCAACTGCGCCCGCGAGGTGGAGAGCCTGCTGCGCGGTGACCAGTACAGCTGGCTGCTGCACAACATGTACGGCGACCAGCCCGATGGCTGGAAAGATGATCTGGTCGGGATCGACCGCTACCGCTACATCATCAACACCTTCACCCGGATGCGATTCTGCTATTTCGACGGTCGTCTCGACTTCAAATGCAAGAAGGGGCCCAAGGAGTCGACCCCGGGGCTGCGTCCCTGGTTCGAACAGCGGGAGCACCACGTAGATGACCCCATCCTGGTGTTTGGCCACTGGGCAGCCCTGATGGGCAACACCGGCAAGAGCGATATCAAGGCGCTCGATACCGGCTGCGTCTGGGGCAACAGCCTTACCCTGTGGCGCTACGAAGATGATGCCCTGATCGCCACCCCCTGCCCGGTTCACGCCAGCTAGGCAGAGCGCAGCAATCAGGCGTCGCTGCCGCACGGATTGCCAAAACCCGCATCAATAACAAAGCCCGGCAACCTGCCGGGCTTTCTGTTTTTTATATTGATGATGGATGAATATCATCAATATAAAAAAGACTTACCGTTTGTACAAAGATATATTTTCAACATGCCGAATACTAACTAATGAAATATGACTGATTTTATTACAAAAGGATGCTTAATAATTTAAATTTCCAGCTATAACCAAGCGGTGTAGAGAGGATAGTTAACCACATGAATTGGCCTGTCGATAGGTTAAATATAAATTTAACGTACGCCCCCAAAGCACACCGCTAATAACGCCACTTAAAACACCAAAAACAACATTGAACCACAATGAAAACCTTAACTCAGGCTCCATGTTCAAAAAAATATTCAATGTGTACTTTATAATGAAAGTAATTATCACAAAAAAGATAACCCACTGAGTGCCAGGCCAGATAATTAAATTAGTACCCTCTTTATTCCTCAACTGAGGTCCACCGCTCGAAAGACACCAGCCAGTCCAATAGCCTGCCATCAGCCCCACCAACATAGCAGCCAAACCCCAGAATAAGAAAGCCAGTTCATCTATCACGGAGATTCCACCCCACAAGAGAAAGAACAGTGGCATAATGAATAATCCTTTAACATTCATCTCTCTATCACGTAATGCATTTATCCCTGTAGCAATGAGAAAAGCAAACAGAGCCCAGACCCATACTGGTGTGTCAGCTAAAATATTTAAAAGCAACATACCACCATCCTTAACTAAAAATACAAAAAATGTTACATGACGATAATAGCCATATGTGACTTTTATTCACGAAATGAATTCGCTGCAAGCCAAGGATATTTGGCAGCGACAGTTCTCAAAATAGAATTACTCCACATCGTGGACATGCCCATATTCAGGGATATTAGCTATGATGCTGTAATATAAATATGGGCAGATGTGTGATCGTGTTGAGATTACAACTTGCGCCCCAGCCGCTTCTCGATCTGGCGCCGCTCCCACTCGGGGCCAAACAGCTTGAAGGGCTGAAACACCCGAATGGCATGGGAGGCAAGCCCCAGCCCCCAACCCAGGGTTGGCCACCAGGCCCAGATATACTCCGGATTGCTCAGGTAGTTGATGACAAACAGCCCGCAGATCACCACCACATAGCTGGCGACATGGTGATAGAAGCCCTTGAGCTCCTCCACATAGCGCATCGCCGCCCGCTCCTCTGCCGATACCTGCACCGCATCCTGACCCATAGTGTCACTTCCTCTCATCTCGCGCTCCTGTTGCTCTGACCCATCCAGTTGAGCCACATCGAGTTCAAAGACGGAGGCCAGGGCCTTGAGAGATTCCAGTCCGGGTTGCTGCCCCTGCTCGATCCGCTGGATAGTGCGGACACTCAAACCAGTCAACGTCGCCAACTGATCCTGGGACCAACCCCGTTGCAATCTCAACTTCCTGACGATCATCTCGCACTCCTTGTGGTAATTGACAGGGCCAGCATAGGGCTTGCGCCGCGAAAGGTGACACGACAGATGGCCGACATCTATCTGACAGTCCTTTAAAATCAGATGGTTAAGATTTAAAGCTTGTCAGTCAGCCACTCGTTCCCCCAGATATTGAACAAACCGTAGCAGATAACCATCGGGATCCTGCAGCAAAAATTCGCGCTGCCCGGCCAGCATCCCGCCCACCGGATACCAGACCTCAGTGGGCTGCCGGAACAGCGCAGTGCCGGCGCGCTGCAATCGGTCGAGTAGCGGCTGAATATCGGTCAGCTCCATCTGCAGATTGATCCCCCGACCGAACGGTGGTTCCAGTGTACCGACCTGCCAACCCGCCGAATGAACCTGTTCCAGCATCAGCTGTACCTGTTGCTGCTCCAGATAAACAAAAGGAGGGTCATCGCGCCGATAGCGGACTGAAAAGCCCAACAAGCCGGTGTAGAACGCCAGAGAGCGAGCCAGATCGGTGACCGACAGCTCCGGCACCATGGGGCTCCAATAGACCTCATCCACCACGACAGTTGGATTCGTCATGGCTTAGAGGCTCTGCATCAACTCGGCAGCGATCTCGAATGAGCGCAGCCGTGCCTGATGATCGACGATGGGGCCATTGAACATCAGCTCATCGGCACGGGTTTCCGCCAGCAGCGCCTTGAGACCGTGACGAACCTGCTCAGGATCCCCCACCAGAGAGCGGGCCAGGGTCTGCTCCATCGCCATCAGCTCACGGGGCGCCCACTCGTCACCAAGCTGGACAACCGGCGCGGGCAGCTTGCCCGCGTCACCGCGATGGAGACGCAAGAACTGCTGCTGCACGGTGGTGAACTGGAAGCGGGCCTCACGCTCGCTGTCGGCGGCGATCATGTTGATGCAGACCACCGCATGGGGCTTGGGCCAGCGAGCAGAGGGACGATACTGGCTGCGGTAGATCTCCAGCGCTTGCAGCAACATGGCAGGGGCGAAATGGGAGGCAAAACCGAACGGCAAGCCCATCGCCGCCGCCAGTTGCGCGCTGTAGAGGCTGGAGCCCAGCAGCCAGATGGGCAGATGCAGCCCCTGACCGGGCACCGCTTGCACTGCGCCGATCTCGTCGCCAAAGTAACTCATCAGCTCGCGCACATCGGCCGGGAAATCATCCACCTCGCCACTGCCCATACGCCGCAGCGCCCGCATGGTGCGCTGATCGGTACCGGGCGCACGGCCCAGGCCCAGATCGATGCGGTCGGGATAGAGAGAAGCCAAAGTGCCAAACTGCTCGGCAATGACCAGCGGCGAGTGGTTTGGCAACATGATGCCACCCGCCCCGATCCGCAACGTGGTGGTGGCCTCAGCCAGATGACCGATCAGCACCGAGGTGGCGGCACTGGCAATGCCCGGCATGTTGTGATGCTCGGCCAGCCAGTAGCGCTGGTAACCCCAACCCTCGGCATGGCGGGCAAGATCCCGCGAACGGCGAAACGACTCGGCAGGCACAGAACCTTCGGCCACAGGCACCAGATCGAGCACGGAATAAGGGACGGCAGACATAAAGACACTCCATTGCATCACAATTTGCTAACAGAGCTGGCACTCTACCATGAGATGTTCGAACGGAACACATTTGCCCCTGATGGCATGACGGATGAAGCAAAACGCCAGATGCAAAAAGGCCACCCCGCAAGCGGGATGGCCTTTTTCAGCACGACTGCGCGATCAGAACAGCAGGTGTGCTACCACGGCGATAACCGGCAAGGTGACCAGGGTACGCAGCAGGAAGATGACGAACAGCTCCCACAGCTTGACCGGGATCTTGCTGCCCAGCAGCAGGGCACCCACTTCCGACATATAGATGAGCTGGGTCACCGACATGGCGGCAATCACGAAGCGGGTCATGTCGCTCTCGATGGTCGAGGCCAGCACCGCCGGAATGAACATGTCGGCAAAACCGACCATGATGGTCTTGGAGGCCGCTTCCGCCTCCGGCAGTTGCAGCAGCTCCAGCAAGGGGACAAAGGGCGCCCCCAGCCAGTTGAAGATGGGGGTGTGTTCGGCCAGCATCAGGGCACAGGTGCCGATCGCCATCACCACCGGCAACACGCCAAACACCATATCCAGCGCATTCTTCACCCCTTCCCGCGCGACGGCGCCCAGGTCGGTCATGCTGTCAGCTTTGGTCAGTGCGCGCTCGAAACCATAGCTCATCACGCTGTGCTGGTGTGGCACCGCCTCCTGCTTGCGGCACAGGGGAGTGCCATCGGCATAGATGTCCTTCTTCCAGCAGAGCGGCGGCAGACGCGGCACCACAATGGCTGCGACCACGCCTGCCAGGCTGACAGTCAGGTAGAAGGGGACGAACATGTGCTCCAGCTTCACCTAGGCGATCACCACCAGACAGAAGGTGATGGAGACCGCGGAGAAGGTGGTGCCGATCACTGCGGCTTCACGCTGGGTATAGAACTTCCCTTCGTACTGCTTGCTGGTCAGCAGGATACCGACACTGCCATCGCCGAGCCAGGAGGCAGAGCAGTCCACTGCGGAGCGACCCGGCAACCGGAAGACCGGACGCATGATGCGGGTCATCATGGTGCCGACAAACTCCAGTAGCCCGAAATCGAGCAGCAACGGCAGCAGCAGACCGGCAAAGAGGAATACCGAGAAGAGCACCGGCAGCAGATCATTGAGCACCAGCCCACCGGTTGCGCCAGAATACAGCACCTCTGGCCCCACCTGGAAAAAGGTCAGCAGCACGAAGATACCGCCCAGCACCCGCACACAGGCCCAGAAAGGGGATACATTGAACAAACTGTTGAGGAAAGGACGGCGCACCAGAATCGCTGGCTTGAACAACCAGGCAATCACCGTCATCAGCATGGTGGTGGTGATCACCGCACTGACCATAGCGACCAGATAATCGGCAAACACCCGCTGAACCAGCTTGGCCAGCACGGCCACCGGGATAGTGACATTACCGTCGTAGACGACCGGCGTCATGAACAGCAGGATCCCGATGAGTGACGGAACCAGAAACATCAACAAGTTACGGCGGGTATTGACCGCAGGTACTTCGAGACTTTTTTCCAACATGATATGACTGCCCTAATGTTACTTTCCCCCAACCCGGCCAACCTGCGTATTCATGCGTTAACCGGAAAAAACGGGCGCAAGAATACTCTAAAAAAATGCACAAACAAGCCTTTAATGGAGAAATTAACGCATAAATATTTCATTAGGCAAATCTATCATAAAAACAACTGGATATAGCAACGCATATCGATTCAATCGACATCGCCAGTCACTTGTTTCGTTAGTGTTGATTTTGGTGGGTAATCTCATCGGTTATGAATGACAGGCAATAAGTGATATTGAAAACAGACCTAATCAACTGCCGCTCGATAGACATAAAAAAACCGGAGCCTGTTCAGGCTCCGGTTTTCAATGAGAGTGGCGGGGATCAGTCACGAACATAGATGACTTCAACGCCATCATCTTCGTCGTCATCCCAGTCGTCGTCATCAAGCCCTTCGTCGAAGGCAACAGAGGCAGCCAGTGCTTCTGCTTCGGCCTGGGCCAGCTGGTTCTTGTGGTAGTCGTCCCACTTGAACTCCACCTTCTCGATCGCCTCTTTGGCATCCTGCTCCAGTTGACGGGGCATGGTGTCCAGCAGATCCAGAATGTCGTAGCAGACCTTCTTGGTACCTTCCTTGTTGATGGCGGTAATGGCGTAAACCGGCCCTTCATGGTTGAGGGCAGCTTTAACACGATCCATCACTTCCTGGGCTTCTTCTTCCAGGATCAGATCCATCTTGTTGAACACCAGCCAGCGCGGCTTGCCTGCCAGCTCGGGGCTGTATTTTTCCAGCTCATTGACGATGGTCACGGCATTTTCAGCAGGATCGGAACCATCGATCGGGCAGATGTCTACCAGATGGAGCAGCACGCGGCAACGCTCGAGGTGCTTGAGGAAGCGAATACCCAGACCAGCGCCTTCGGCTGCACCCTCGATCAGACCCGGAATATCCGCGATCACGAAGGAGCGAGAGTTCTCACCACGCACCACACCAAGGTTTGGCACCAGGGTGGTGAAGGGGTAATCGGCCACTTTCGGACGCGCAGCGGAGACGGCACGGATAAAGGTAGACTTGCCCGCATTGGGCAGACCCAGCATACCGACATCAGCCAGCAGCAGCAGCTCAAGCTTCAGGGTACGCACTTCACCCGGAGTACCGTTACTCTTCTGACGCGGAGCCCGGTTGACGGAGCTCTTGAAGCGGGTGTTGCCCAGACCGTGGAAACCACCCTTGGCAACCATCAACTTCTGACCATGACTGGTCAAGTCGCCCAGTCGCTCACCGGTATCCTCGTCGCTGGCGCGGGTTCCGACAGGAACGCGCAGGACCTTGTCTTTGCCACGATGGCCAGTACAGTTGGCACTGCGACCATTCTCGCCACGCTCGGCGGCGTGGAAACGCTCAAAACGGTAGTCGATCAGGGTGTTGAGGTTCTCGTCGGCCAGCAGATAGACATCACCGCCATCGCCACCGTCACCGCCATCCGGACCACCGTTGGGGACATACAACTCCCGGCGAAAACTGACACAACCGTTACCACCGTCACCGGCATCGACTCGAATCTGGACTTCATCAACAAACTTCATAGGTAACCGTCACCTTAATTCGAAAAACCGATACGCAATTATAGTGGTACAGACCCCTGCGGGCGATACGCATCTTGGCAATCCACGCCCCTGTCGGAGCCCGGGTCATCTGCGTTCCGTTTTTTCGTCAGCTATTCAGAAAAACAAAAGCCCCGCCTGTTGGCGGGGCTTCGGATCCTTGCGGTCCGTAATTACTCAGCAACGATGCTAACGTACTTACGATTCAGCGGACCTTTAACTTCGAACAGGATTTTACCAGTCGCGGTTGCGAACAGGGTGTGATCCTTGCCCAGACCAACGTTGGTGCCAGCGTGGAACTTGGTGCCACGTTGACGAACGATGATGCTACCAGCCAGAACTGTTTCGCCGCCGAAACGCTTCACGCCCAGGCGTTTAGCTTCAGAATCGCGACCGTTACGGGATGAACCGCCAGCTTTTTTGTGTGCCATTTATCGGACTCCTCTAATTAAGCGCTGATGCCAGTGATTTTGACTTCAGTGAACCACTGACGGTGGCCCGCTTGCTTACGATGGTGCTTACGACGACGGAACTTGACGATAGTCACTTTCTCGCCACGGCCGTGAGCCACAACTTCAGCTACAACCTTGCCACCTTCAACGAAAGGAGCACCTACTTTAAAAGTGTCGCCTGCAGCAACCATCAGAACTTCGTTGAAGTCGATAGTAGCGCCAGTCTCAACGTTCAGCTTTTCCAGACGAACGATTTGACCTTCGGCCACACGGTGTTGTTTTCCGCCGCTTTGGAATACCGCGTACATTTGATTAACTCCGTAAAGGCATGTCTTTTGCTCAAGGCTAGACATGCGCAAAAACCTATAACAATGGGCGGGCATTCTACGCAAATCGATCTGCTCAGGCAAGGCCATTTTAGCAAAAAGTTTATTTTGTGCGCATATCTGCCGCCGTGGATAAACGCCTAACTGTAACCCATTGTGAAATCGTGTAGAATCCCTGCCATTACTAAAATCGCAGTTATTGCTGCTGTCACGTTACGAGACTTATGGACCAACAGACTATCCGTGCGCTCTGTGCCGCCGACATGACGGCGGTCAATGAACTGATCCTGGCCCGACTCCAGTCCGACGTTAGTCTGATTAATCAGCTGGGTTTCTACATTGTCAGCGCCGGCGGGAAACGAATGCGCCCCATGCTGACCGTGATGGCTGCGCGTGCGCTGGGCTATGAAGGTGAGGATCACCTGAAACTGGCCGCCATCATCGAATTCATTCACACCTCTACCCTGCTGCATGACGACGTGGTCGACGAATCCGACCTGCGCCGCGGCCGGGAGACCGCCAACGCCATGTTTGGCAATGCCGCAAGCGTGCTGGTCGGTGACTACCTCTATAGCCGCTCCTTCCAGATGATGGCCGAACTCTCCAACCTGCGGGTGATGGAGATCCTCTCGGATGCCACCAACACCATCGCCGAAGGGGAAGTGTTGCAGTTGATGAACTGCAACGATCCGGACACCACCGAAGAGAGCTACATGACGGTCATCTACTGCAAGACCGCCAAGCTGTTCGAGGCAGCCACCCGGCTCGCCGCCGTGCTTACCCATCAGCCCGACGCTGTCGAGCAGGCCATGACCGATTACGGCAAGTATCTGGGCACCGCGTTCCAGATCATCGATGACGTGATGGACTACTGCTCCCAGAGCGAAGAGATGGGCAAGAACGTCGGTGACGACCTGGCTGAAGGCAAACCGACCCTGCCATTGCTGCGCGCAATGGAAGTGGGCAACCCGGAAGAGCGCCAGCTGGTGCGCGATGCCATCGAGCACCGCAACGGCATGGAGCATCTCGACCAGATCCTCGGCATTCTCGACCGTACCGGCGCGCTGGAGTACTCCCGCATGCGGGCCCGTGAAGAGGCCGACAAGGCCATTGCCGCCCTCGCCATCCTGCCGGACTCCCCGCACAAGCACGCACTGGAAACACTGGCGCACATGGCCGTGCAGCGCAGTGCCTGAGTAAACGACATGCATGAAAAAAGAGGCCGTTGGCCTCTTTTTTATTGTCTGCTTTCTGGTGGACTGTGCATTGCGCCAGACTCAGCGACTCAGCATCCAGAGGATCACGCTGCCAGCTACCACCAGCGAGCCGCCGATACGACGCAACTGCTCCGGTGGCTGGTCGCTAAGCAGCCGCAACATCTGCTGCCATGCCCTGGGCATCAACAGTGGACCGAGCCCCTCGAACAACAACAGCAATCCCAACCCCATCAGCATGGATGTCAGCATCTGACCCCCTTCAACACAACCAGCCACCGGGGTCGACAGCTGGCGTTGGCGCCAAAAACAAAAGGGTCTGACAATGCAGACCCTTTGAATGTGACCTCGTGGCGATTACTGCTTGGTGCCGTGAGGAGACTTGAGGTAACGGAAGAACTCGCTGTCCGGCTTCAACACCATCAGGTCGTTGCCACCGGCAAAGCTCTTGCGATAGGCCTCCATGCTACGCACGAAGCTGAAAAACTCGGGGTCTTTCTTGTAGCTGTCGGCATAGATCTTGGCGGCTTCCGCATCTCCTTCACCACGCAGCTGGCGAGCGTTACTCTCGGCGTCAGCGATCATGACGGTCACCTTGCGGTCGATATCGGCACGCAGGATTTCAGCCTTCTCGCGACCCTGAGAGCGGTGCTCACGGGCGACTGCGGTACGTTCGGCACGCATACGCTGGTAGATGGAGTTGGAGACTTCCACCGGCAGGTTGATCTGCTTGATCCGCACATCCACCACCTTGATACCGAGCTCGGAGGAGCGCGCCATCTTCTTCAGGGCATCTTCCATCACGGTACTGCGCTCACCGGAGACGATGTCCTTGATGGTGCGGTTACCGATCTCGGAACGCAGACCGTTGTTGATCTTGCGCTTGAGCAGATCTTCAGCCTGCAGTTTGTTGCCACCACCAGTTGCCAGGTAGTACTTGGAGAAGTCCTCGATCTTCCACTTCACATAGGAGTCGATGATCAGGTCTTTCTTCTCGGAGGTGACAAAACGGTCGGCCTGGCTGTCAATGGTCTGGATGCGAGCATCCATCTTGCGAACCTGGTCGATGAGCGGCACCTTGAAGTGCAGGCCCGGCTCATAGAGGCGGGGCTCACCGGAGTCAATCCGCTTCACCTTGCCAAACTGCACCACAATCCCCTTCTGACCTTCATCAACGATAAAGACAGAGGAGAAGCAGACCATGGCCGCGACAGCGATTGCACCAATAGCTAGCTTTTTCATCTATCAGTTTCTCCCTGAGCTGAAGCGGTCACCGCTACGCAGCGGCGTTATCGGAGTAGAGTTGGCACCCTCGTTGGAAACGGGGGCTGGCTCTGCGACCGGAGCGACAGTGGCGCGATCAGACTGGACTGCATTCGGCTTGCCAGACAGCTTGTCGAGCGGCAGGTAGATCATGCTGTTGTTGCCAGCCGGCATGTCGACCACCACCTTGTTGGCCTGCTGATAGAGCTCTTCCATGGTTTCCAGGTAGATACGGTTGCGAGTCAGCTCGGGCGCAGCCTGATACTGGGGCAGCAGCTCGTTGAAACGGGCAACCTCACCCTTGGCCTTCAGCACGATCTGGGACTTGTAACCTTCGGCTTCCTGTTCCAGACGCTTGACTGAGCCACGCGCCTTCGGTTCCACTTCGCGTGCATAAGCTTCTGCTTCACGAATAAAGCGCTGTTCATCTTCCTGAGCGGAGATGGCGTCATCGAAGGCGTCTTTCACCTCTTCCGGCGGACGAGCCGGCAGGAAGTTGACGTCGACGATCTGCAGACCCATCTGATAGGGCTCGATGATGCCATCGATCACCTGCCAGGTCTCCTGACGCACCTTCTCACGGCCGGTGGTCAGCACATCATCCATCCGGGTATGACCCACCACGTAGCGCAGGGCGCTATCGGTGGCCTGGCCCAGACTCTCGTCAGCATTGGTCACGCTGAACAGATACTGCTCGGGATTGACGACACGGTACTGCACGTCCATCTCGACCCGTACCACGTTCTCATCCTGAGTCAGCATGAAACCGGAGGCAGGCAGGGAGCGCACGGACTCGACGTCCACCGGGATCACCTGATCGATAAAGGTCGGCTTCCAGCGCAGGCCCGGCTCGACAATATGGGAAAACTTGCCAAACCGCAGCACTGCTCCACGCTCGGCTTCGCGAATGGTGTAGAAGCCGCTGACGACCCACACCACCACAGCCACAACCAGCGCGATGGAGATACCAAAGCGACCTACATCGCCGCCAGATTTGCCGCCACCAAATAAGCCACCGAAACGGCGACTCACTTTGCGCAGCATTTCATCCAGATCAGGGGGTCCCTGATTCTTGCCGTTATTCCCCCAAGGGTCACGGTCTTTGCCGTTGTTACCAGGCTCATTCCAAGCCATCAGCGTCTCCATTAATACATGCGGATGGATATCATCTCTACCGGGCCGTCATACGTTGAGAAGCCCCTAAGGGTTCATCTTCATCGACGAATCAATGCCTGATAAAGCGTTGTAAACTCTCACCTTCCTGTTTCACGAGGCGGTTCCAGTCGGCCACTTGCAAGCGGACTTCCAGCACGAAATCACCCTCCTCGCTAAAACCTTCCTGCTCAATCCCTTTCAGCTGATAGAGCGCACTGCGCAATCTCGCGGCAGAAGGAGGCAACTGCAGGGTGTGATGCACCATAGAGCCAGCCAGCAATTCGGTCAGCGCCGTAAACAGATGCTCACAACCTTCACCGGTCTGGGCCGACAACCAGACGCGCAACGGGCGCCCCTCGTCATCTCGCTCCAGACCTGCCGGACGATCCGCCAGCTTGTCGATCTTGTTGCAGATCATCAGCTGGGGCCTGTCATCGGCTTCGATCTCGGCCAACACCTGCTGCACGGAGTCGATATTCTCCTGCATCTGCTCATCGGCACAGTCCACCACATGCAGCAGCAGATCCGCTTCACGGGTCTCCTGCAGGGTCGCCTTGAAGGCCGCGACCAGATCATGGGGCAAGTGTCGAATAAATCCAACTGTATCCGCCAAAATCACATCACCCACATCCCGGATCACCAGTTTACGCAGGGTGGGATCCAGAGTTGCGAACAATTGGTCGGCAGCATACACGCTGGCAGCTGTAAGTTGGTTGAACAAAGTGGACTTTCCGGCGTTGGTATAACCAACCAGTGACACCGTCGGCACTTCGTTGCGGTTGCGGGCACGACGTCCCTGCTCCCGCTGCTTGGCCACCTTGTCGAGCCGACGCAAAATCGCCTTGATGCGTTCCCGCAATAGGCGTCGGTCAGTTTCAAGCTGGGTTTCACCCGGGCCACGCAGACCAATCCCGCCCTTTTGACGCTCAAGGTGGGTCCAGCCTCGCACCAGACGAGTGGAAAGATGGCGTAACTGGGCCAGTTCAACCTGCAGTTTGCCTTCGTGGGTACGGGCGCGCTGGGCAAAGATATCGAGGATCAGGCCGGTTCGATCCACCACCCGGCACTGGAACAGACGCTCCAGGTTACGCTCCTGGGCGGGGGTAAGGGCATGGTTGAAGATCACCACGTCCGCCGCCAGCATCTGGACTTGGGACGCGATCTCTTCAGCCTTGCCACTGCCGACAAAAAATTTGGCACTGGGCGCACTGCGACTGGTGGTAACGACCCCCAACGCATTGACTCCGGCCGAGCTCACCAACATCTTTAGCTCTTCCAGATCCTCCCGCTCACCCTCATCACTGAAGTTGACATGCACCAGAACGGCCTGTTCGCCAGCTTCATAACGGTCAAACAAGCGCTTGCTCCTTAACAGGAATCATGATGAATCTGAGTTGGCGAGTCGACTCGCCCAGGGATATCACGCCTCGGCATCACCCTGTTCATCAGCCGCGCCACCCGGAGTGGGCTGGTGATGATTGACGGCACGGGCCGGTACGACAGTCGAGATGGCGTGCTTGTAAACCATCTGGCTCACAGTGTTTTTCAGCAGGATAACAAACTGGTCAAAAGACTCGATCTGACCTTGCAGTTTGATGCCGTTCACCAAATAGATAGAAACAGGAATCCGCTCACGGCGCAGCGCATTCAAAAACGGGTCTTGGAGAGATTGCCCCTTAGCCATTTTTCTTTTCCTTATAGTTTGTTGTTTTTAAACACCGGATATCAATATAACAACCTGATTATACAGGGAGTGTCAAGCCGCACCAGCGCGAGCAAGCACGCGGTCAAGATTGCCAGACTCACCAGATTCCAACCAGGTCACGTCGGGCCAGCCGCGCAACCAGGTCATCTGTCGTTTTGCCAATTGGCGTGTGGCAACAATGCCACGATAACGCATCTCATCATACCCCACTTCACCGCACAGGTAGTCCCACATTTGGCGATAACCCACACAGCGAATGGAGGGGAGATCCGGGTTCAGATCGCCGCGCGCCATCAGCGCACGAACCTCCTGTTCAAAGCCACCTTGCAGCATCTTGTCAAAGCGCTGCTCGATCCGCTGATGCAGCACGGCGCGATCGCTCGGGGCGATGGCAAACTGCTGCACCCGATAGGGCAATCCCTCCCCCTGCACCTGCGTCAGCTCGGTAAGGGTCTTGCCGCTGATGCGGTAGACCTCCAGCGCCCGAGAGAGCCGCTGCGGGTCATTGGGGTGGATCCGCGCCCCGGCCACCGGGTCAATGCGCACCAGCTCATCGTGCAGCGCCTGCCAGCCAAGACGGGCAGCCTCCTCTTCTATTCCGGCCCGAATAACAGGGTCGGCAGAAGGGAGCGGAGAGAGTCCTTCCAGCAGCGCCTTGAAATAGAGCATGGTACCGCCCACCAGCAGCGGAATGCGGCCACGGTCGGCGATCTCTTTCATCTCCCGCAGGGCATCCTTGCAAAAGTCGGCCGCCGAATAGCTCAAGGCCGGGTCAAGAATGTCGATCAGCCGGTGCGGGGCCCGCGCCAGTTCATCGGCGGTCGGCTTGGCCGTGCCGATATCCATGCCGCGATAGATCAGCGCCGAATCGACGCTGATGATGTCGCAAGGCAATGCCTGGCACAGTTCAATGGCGAGATCCGTCTTGCCGGAGGCCGTCGGCCCCATCAGAAAAATTGCGGTCGGCAAGTCACTCGCCATGTTCAAACTCCTCCAGCACGGTCGCCAGCGAAAGCGGGCGCACCATGCGAATGTCTGCCAGTTGGTCACTGAAATCGGTCACAAGTTCCGTCAGCAGGCGACTGGCAGTTGAAAAATCGTATATCTTCTCGCGGCTTATCCCCTGCTCCACCAGCCATTGGCATAATACTTCAGCCTGCTGACCAGCATCACTGTCAGATCCGCCCTCGATGAGTTGCAACAATTCGGGTAAGAGTCGCACCAGATCGGTCTGGCGCAGCAGGGCAGGAACCCGAGTCAGGATCATGGTGTCGCGCCCCCCGCTTTTCAACTCCAGCCCCATCCGTTTCAGCAAACGTTCCTGCTCGGTCACCAGCGCGATCAGATTCTTCGGCAATTTGAAGGAGACCGGCAGCAACAGTGGCTGGGCCGCCAACCCCTGCCCCCAGGCCTCCAACAGCCAGTGGCGCAGCAGCACCCGCTCGGCGCGCACCAGCGAGAGCAGTGCCAGCTGACTATCCCGCTCGATCAACAGGTAGGCCTGCTCCACCAGCGTCAGAGCGCGGCATCCCCCCAGTTTGGGTTGCGGCATGGCGGCAGCTGGCTGCGCGGGCGCAGCCTCAGCCGCTGTTGCGATGGGCAGCGTCGTGAGCAGAGCCCCCATGCCACGCATCGCCTCCCTGCTTGGCGGCTCGGGCGGTTGATAGTTGCTGGCGCGAGCCGCGCCCCCTTCCCGCACCTGCGCAGGCGCCCGGTAGCTGTGCTCGGCACCGTACCACTCCGGGCGTGGCGCCTGACCGGGATATTCAATCTGCGGGCTGACCGGCAGCTCGACCAGGGTTTCAGCCAGCGGCGCTTCCTGATGAGCGGCACCGACCCCTTCACGGCGCAGCGCAGTAAACAGCGCCTGAAAGATAAAGTCGTGGATCAGCCGTGCCTGATGGAAGCGCACCTCGTGCTTGGCCGGGTGGACGTTGACATCCACCTGACGGGGATCCAGCTCGATATAGAGCACATAAGCGGCGAAGCGATCGGGAGGCAGCAACTCGTCATAGGCCTGACGGATGGCGTGATTGATGAGCTTGTCGCGCATCATCCGGCCGTTTACGTAGGTGTATTGCAGGTCGTTTTGCGGTCTTGCCCCCTCCGGGGTCGCCAGCCAACCCCACAGCCGCACATCGCTATGCTCGCTCTCCACCGCCAACGCATGGTGCATGAAAGGGGTGCCGCAAACGGCGGCGAGACGGCGCTCCTGCTCCGGCACGGTATTGGCGGCCTTGTACTGGCGCACTACCTTGCCGTTGTGGCGCAGGATCAGGGTGGCATCGAAGCGGGAGAGCGCGATGCGGCGCACCAGCTCGTCGATATGGGCAAACTCGGTCTTTTCGCTGCGCATGAACTTGCGCCGCGCCGGGGTATTGAAGAAGAGATCCACCACCTCCACCGTGGTGCCCACCGGATGGGCCGCCGGCTTGATGGTGACGCTCATCTCGCGCCCTTCCGCCTGGGCTTGCCAGGCTTCGGACTGCTCTGCGGTACGGGAGGTGAAGGTGAGACGGGAGACCGAACTGATGGAAGCGAGCGCCTCGCCACGAAAACCGAGGCTGTTGATCCCTTCCAGATCGTCCAGCGTGGCAACCTTGGAGGTCGCGTGACGCGACAGCGCCAGCACCAGCTCGTCTTTGGCGACACCACTGCCGTTGTCACGGATGCGGATCAGCTTGGCGCCCCCCTTGTCGATGTCGATCTCGACCCGGTCGGCCCCCGCATCCAGGCTGTTCTCCACCAGCTCTTTCACCACAGAAGAGGGCCGCTCCACCACCTCTCCGGCAGCAATCTGGTTGGCCAGGATAGGGGGCAATATACGGATCGGCATCACTTACTCCTGAATTTCAATCTTGCGGATAGAGAGCCGCTCCACCACCTCTCCACCAACCGGAATCTGGTTGGCCAGAATGGGTGGCAAAATACGGATCGGCATCATTTACTCCTGAATTTCTATCTTGCGGATGGTCAGTCCCTTAACGATCCAGGAGGACCGCTCCACCACATCACCTCCGACTGTAATCTGGTTGGCCAGAATCGGGGGCAATATACGGATCGGCATCACTTGCTCCTGAATTTCAATCTTGCAGATGGTATTCGCTAACAGCGGGAGCGGCATCGCCAGCTCCCGCACATTAGTTCTGGGGAATGTAGAGCACCTGCCCTACCTGAATATCCCGCGACTTGAGCTTGTTGATCTCCACCAGTCGAGCCTGACTCACCCCATGCTTCTCGGCCAGGCGGGAGAGACTCTCACCCCGCTTGACCACATAACGGATCATCTGCGACTTGTCGTCACTGCGAACGGGGGCTGCACTGCGGCTCGGCCCCTGCTGGGGAATATAGATTGTCTGACCAATCTGAATATCCCGGCTGCGCAGCTGGTTGATCTCGACCAGGGTGGACTGACTCACCCCATGCTTCTCGGCCAGGCGGGAGAGGCTCTCGCCCCGCTGGACCACATGGCGGATCATCCGCGATTTGTCATAGTCGCCCACATTGCTGACCGGCGCACCGGACTCCTGCGCGGCCGCCGAGTAAGGCTTGATCACTCCGGCGCCGGAGCCGGTCGCCGCACCGCCGTCGCGGGCAGTGGCGGGCATCTTGTTGGTCACCACCGGTTGTGACTGTACCTGCCTCGGTTGGCTCACCGGCTGCTGGGCCACTGGCGCTGGGCGAGTGGTAGCGGCAGGTCGGCTCGCCTGCCCCTTGCCAGTCAGCATGGCCCCCTTGGTCGGGTGGGCTCGGTAGTAGTTGCGGATCCCCTCGAAGATAGCGCGAGCCAGCTGGTCCTGATAGCTGGCGGTGGCCAGCAGCTTCTCTTCCGCATGGTTGGAGATAAAGCCGGTCTCCACCAGCACCGAGGGAATATCCGGCGCTTTCAGCACGGCCAGACTGGCATGCTCCGGCGCCTTCTTGTGCAGTCGGGCGACCTTGCCCATGGAGCGCAGGATCTGGCGGCTGACGTCATACCCTTCGGCACGGGACTTGTCCATGGAGAGGTCGAGGAAGGTCTGCGCCAGATAGGGGTTGGGATCGGATTCCGCCAATACCTTGCCGACACCGCCCAGCAGCTCACCCTGCTTCTCCTGCTTCTCCAGCCAGCTGCCCATCTCGCGGTTGGCACGGTTGGTAGACAAGACCCAGACCGAGGCACCACGAGGCGTGGAGTTGTGGAAGCTGTCCGCATGCACCGACACCAGCAGATCCGCCTTGGCCTTGCGGGCAATCTCGGATCGCTTGTTGAGATCGACGAAGTAATCGCCGCGACGGGTCAACACGGCACGCATGCCCGGTTCGCGATCGATCAACGCCGCCAGCTTCTGGGAGACGGCCATGGTCACCCGCTTTTCATAGGTACGGCGCGGGCCGATGGAACCCGGGTCTTCCCCGCCGTGGCCCGGGTCGATGGCAATCACCACCCCGCGCCCCTTGCCACCTACCGGCGTGGATTGCACCGCTGCCGCCGAGCGCTTCTCTTCATAAGGCAAGTCGATGACCAGACGGTGGCCATATGGCCCGGCTGGCGCCAGCGGAAAGACCACCGGCTTGATGGCGGAGCTGAGATCCATCACCAGTCGCAGGCCGCCCTTCTCCAGCGGTGTGCTCTGGCGGATCTTGCGCACCAGCTCACTGTTGTTTTCGACCCGAGCCAGATTGGCGGCGTTGCTCGCCCCTTTCAGATCGATCACCAACCGATCCGGGCCGCTCAGGGTGAAATAGTTAAAGTTGGGGGCGCTGCTCATATCGAGTACCACCCGGGTGTTATCCGGTGATGGCCAGATTCGTACGCTCTTGAGCTGATTTGCCCAGGAGGGTAACGCCATCAAAGAGAGAGCAATAACAAGGATCAAGCGCACGTAGATGACAACCGTTCCAGAATGGCTTCGCCAATAGCAGTGCGGGCCTCTATCAGAACCTCGCGCTGCTCGCCTACATAAGTGAGGGTGATTTCAAGGTCGGGAGCCGGTAACCAGCCCTCGCCCTTCTCGGACCACTCCACCAGACAGAGAGTATTGGCGGCAAAGTAGTCCCGAATGCCCATGAATTCCAGCTCTTCCGGATCAGCCAGGCGATAGAGATCGAAATGGTAGACCTGCCAGCCATCGAGTTCGTAGGGCTCGACCAGGGTGTAAGTCGGGCTTTTTACCTTGCCCTGATGGCCAAGGCCCTGCACCCAGCCACGGGTCAGGGTGGTTTTACCGGCGCCAAGCGTGCCATGCAAAAACACTGTGGTCGCCTGCTGGCAAGCCTGTGCCAGACGGCCACCCAGTGCCACGGTTGCTGCCTCGTCCGGCAGTGTCATCATCAACTGTTTTGCCATGTTCTTCTTTTTAACTTGTTATGGTGTCGGGATTAACCAGTCTGCGGATCAGCGGCAGCAGATCTGACGCCAGCATGCCCCGCTCGCCGTCTGCGGCGGCCTGATCTGCGGCCTCGCCGTGGATCACGGCGCCCAGCCAGCTTGCCATGGTGGCAGACCAGCCCTGGGCCAAAAGGGCGGCGATTATACCAGATAACAGATCGCCCATGCCGCCACTTGCCATGCCGGGATTGCCTTCACAACAGAGAGCGACCCGCTCGCCGTCATAAATAAGTGTTCCCGCCCCTTTTAACAGCACCACACCGCCATAGCGCCGCTGCAGCGCCTGCACGGCGGCAAAGCGGTCGATTTCAATGTCGGCAATGGTGCATCCCAGCAGTCGCGCCGCTTCGCCGGGATGGGGCGTGAGCACCCAATTATCCTGATGGCGGGGAGATTGTGCCAGCCAATTCAATCCATCGGCATCCAAAACCAATGGCAGCCGATCGGTGAGATAACGGGCGATTTGCGCGCTTCCCCACTCATCCTGACCGAGCCCGGGGCCAATGACCCGCACCGACGCCCACCCCTCGTCATCAGCGGTAGTGAGGCTCATCAGCTCGGGTTGATAGAGGCTGACCGGCGGATGCTCCGGATGCTGACACACCCGCACCAGCCCAGCCCCCGCTCGCAGGCAGGCGCGGGCCGCCAGCACGATGGCCCCCTGCATGCCGCGATTACCCCCCACCAGCAGCACCTTGCCATAAGAGCCCTTGTGGGAAGCGCGCTGGCGCGGGGTCAGCTGTTCGCTTAGTAGCGGATAATCGATGCGCCATGCGGCGGGCGAGATCGCGCCATCCGGCGTGACGCCAAGGGGATCACAGTCGAGCAGGCCGACGCAATCCACTCCGTCGCCGGTGAGCATCCCCTGCTTGATACCGATAAAGGTGAGGGTGCGAGTGGCCTGCACCACGGCCCCCATGGCGCGGCCGGTATCGCCGTTGAGGCCGGAGGGGAGATCCACCGCCAGCACAGGCGCAGCCAAGCCATTGATTGTTGCGACGATCTTTGTCAGTAACGGTGAAAGCGGCGTGTTGACGCCGGTGCCAAGCAGGGCATCGACCACCAGATCCGGGGCGGGCAGCAGCATTCCGTCAAACTGCTCGGCTGGCCAGACTCGGCCACCGGCCGCCAGCCACTCATCGGCGGCCCGTCTGGCATCCCCCTTCAGCTGGTCGGGTGCTCTGGCGGCAATCACCACCACCTCGATGCCAATCTGGCGGGCAAGACGGGCCAACACATAGCCATCACCGCCGTTATTGCCGGGGCCGACGAAGATCCACCAGCCGCGGCTCTCGGGCCAATGCAGGGTGGCATAAGTACGCAGCGCGGCACCGGCTCGCTCCATCAGGGCATAGAGCGGTTGCCCATCACGGGCGGCCCAGTTGCGCTCCAGTGCGCGGATCTGTTCAGTCTGCCACAGCCCCTGTGGTAAACTGCCACCCTCTTTTGTGCCCAACGCGCCCCTGATGATCTCTACCATGACGGCTCCCGCCTCTTATCAACCGACCCATGCCAGCAAACACCGGCCAGGCCAAGTCGCATGAGCGCACCTGACTTCCACCAGCTGGCCCACGATATCAAGCTCTGGGCACGGGAGCTAGGATTTGACCAGGCGGGCATCACCGACACCGATCTGCGTATCGAAGAGCCGAGATTGCAGGCCTGGCTGGATGCAGGCTATCACGGCAGCATGGATTACATGGCGCGCCACGGCATGATGCGCGCGCGCGCCCACGAGCTGTTGCCGGGCACGGTGCGGGTGTTGTCGGTGCGGATGAACTACCTGCCATTCGAGGCGGGCTTTGCCGCCACCCTGCGCGATCCGACCCTCGGCTATATCAGCCGCTATGCCCTCGGCCGCGACTACCACAAGGTGCTGCGCAACCGGCTCAAACAACTGGGTGATCGCATCGACGCGCGCTGCGCCGAGCTGTTTCAAGGCACCACTGACACCCTGGGTGAGTGGCGACCCTTCGTCGACTCCGCCCCCATCCTGGAGCGGCCGCTGGCAACCAAGGCCGGGCTTGGCTGGGTTGGCAAACACTCACTGCTGCTCAATGAATCGGCCGGCTCCTTCTTCTTTCTCGGTGAGCTGTTGCTCAACCTGCCGCTGCCGCTCGACCAGCCAGTGGAGAAGGAGCAGTGCGGCAAGTGCGTCGCCTGCATCAACATCTGCCCGACCGGCGCCATTGTCGCCCCCTATGTGGTGGATGGCCGCCGCTGCATCTCCTATCTCACCATCGAGAACGACGGCCCCATCCCCGAAGAGTACAGGCCCTTGATGGGCAACCGCATCTACGGCTGCGACGACTGCCAGCTTATCTGCCCCTGGAATCGCTATGCCGATGCCAGCCCGGAGCCCGATTTCAGCCCGCGCCCCAGCCTGCACCGCCCGCCCCTGCTGGCGCTGTGGCGCTGGAGCGAGAGCGATTTTCTCAAGCAGACCGAGGGGAGCCCGATCCGCCGCATCGGCTATCAACGCTGGCGCCGCAATCTGGCGGTCGCCCTTGGCAATGGCCCGGCAACCCCCGAGGTCATCGCCGCCCTGCAACAGGGGCTGACCACCGCCGAGCCCATGGTGGCCGAACATATCGAATGGGCGCTGGCCACCCTTGCCCGGCGTCAGGATGAAGAGAACAAGAAGACCCGTTTGCTGATCCGCTGCATCGAAAAAGGTCTGTCGGATCACGCATAAGTGATCTGCCCCTTGCCGGATTGCAGCACTTTTTTCATGCTCTGCCGACCCGCAGTGACCAGAACACCGTAGTCAGTACCAACTGGTCGGCACACAACAAGGACAACACAAATGCATATGTTGGGAGTGGATATTGGAGGCTCAGGGATCAAGGGCTGTCTGGTCGATACCAAAACCGGCGAATTGATTGGCGAGCGCCATCGCATTGCCACACCACAGCCGGCGACCCCGGCCGCCATTGCCCATACCCTCAAGGCTCTGGTGGAACACTTCGACTGGAAAGGACCGGTGGGTTGCGGCTTCCCGGCCACCATCCACAACGGCATTGCCAAGAGCGCAGCCAACATCGACAAGAGCTGGATTGAGACCGATGCCGAGCACCTGTTTGCCGATGTCACCGGCAAGCCCTGCTATGTGCTGAACGATGCCGACGCCGCCGGTTTGGCAGAGATGCGCTTTGGTGCCGGCAAGGATCGCAAGGGGGTCATCATCCTCATAACGGTTGGCACCGGCATCGGCACAGCTGTCTTCGTCAACGGTCACCTGCTGCCCAACACCGAGCTGGGCCACCTGATGCTGGAAGGGATGGTGGCAGAGCACTACTGCTCCGACGCGGTGCGCAAGCGGGAAGATCTCTCCTGGGGCCGCTGGGGCAAGCGCTTCAACAAGTATCTGGCGCGCCTCGAGTTTCTCTTCTCCCCCGACCTCTTCATTCTGGGGGGCGGCAGCGCATCCAAGCTGGAGAAGTTTGTCGATCGCATCGAGACCCGGGCGCCGCTCATTCCGGCGGCCAGCCTCAATCAGGCAGGCATTATCGGAGCCGCCCTCTACGCGGCCGAGCAGCAGGGCTGACCACGCTCACTGCAAATCAGCAGAGATCTAATGGAAAGGGCCCGGCACTGCTGCCGGGCCCTTTTGTTTGGCCGCTATCTTGTCTGTTTGACCGCCACCACCCGTTACATGTCGTCGAGTCGATGTACCCCGTGCACCAGTCGGGTCAGGCGGGTCTGCTCCAGCTTGGCCAGATTGTCGAGCAGCGTGGTAGTTGCCGGTGTCGGACACTCCCGGGCCAGATGGCCCAGCTCGCCCACCAACTGCTCTTCCCTGCGGCACACCTGAGTGACGATATCCTGGGTCTGGGCCGAGGCCGGCATCTCGAAGCGGGTGATGGCAGGCAGCATATCCTCGCTGAAGCTCTGGTTCAGCCAGGTCTCCCTGACCGCCCCTCCCAGTTGAGCAGCATATTCGTGCAGATGGGCACTGGCCGCATCCTCACGCCCTTGCAGATAGACCAGCAACATCCGGCTGCGTTCGCTGTCCACCTGACGGGCCAGCCGTCCGTAACAGAGCCCTAGCTGGTGATGAACCTGCTCAAGATAGTGCAGCAACTCTTTGATCTGTTGAAATCTCATCGCACTGCCCTCCATGCTTGTCGGCACCATCAGTATAAAAAACCGGCGCAACCACCCAATCCCTATCCGAGCGCCCCTTGCGCTGCATCAAGGTTGACGTCGACAAAGGGGCGAGCAGGTCATCCGGGAACGATTAGGGAACGATTTGTGCAGCGATTTGTGCAACTATGGCGGCGCGTCAGGCTCGACATCTGACGTGAGCGGGATCGGGCTGGCACACTAATAAAACCAGCATTTCCCCGCCATAAACCATCTTTAATTCGGTCATATGCCACACAAGCGAAACAGGATCTGGATACACGACATATCTCCCCTGATCGTTATCAACCAGACAGAAATCCTTATCACTTTTTTAGACGTCTAGACGTAGAAACATGCGTTGACACGGCCATCCAGACATCTTAGCATCATCCTCCATGATGGCAGAGTAACCCAGTGGAACCTCTGCCCAATTTCCCCGCCTGTAGCGCCCTGTGCTTTAAGGCTGTTAGCACGGAAGAATCCATGATTAAGTTGATCGGTCTCAACAAAGTCTACGGTACAGGCAGTGACGCCGTGCACGCCCTGCGTGATGTGAGTCTGCATGTACCCCAAGGCAAAATTTTCGGGGTGATCGGTGCCTCCGGTGCCGGCAAGAGTACCCTCATTCGTTGTGTCAACCTGCTGGAGCGCCCGACAGAGGGTCAGGTGATCGTCGATGGCCAGGATCTGGTCGCCCTGAGCGAACGGGATCTGACCCAGGCCCGCCGCCAGATCGGGATGATTTTCCAGCACTTCAACCTGCTCGCCTCCCGTACCGTGTTTGCCAACATCGCCTTTCCGCTGGAGCTGGCAGGCTGGAGCAAAGAGAAGATCCAGCAACGGGTTGCAGAGCTGCTGGCGCTGGTCGGGCTGGAAGCCCGTGCCCACGCCTATCCGTCCGAGCTCTCCGGCGGCCAGAAACAGCGTGTTGCCATTGCCCGCGCACTGGCCCCAGCCCCCAAGGTGCTGCTCTGTGATGAGGCCACCTCGGCCCTCGACCCGCAAACCACCCGCTCGATCCTGACCCTGCTCAAGGAGATCAACGTCAAGCTGGGGCTCACCATCCTGCTCATTACCCACGAAATGGACGTGGTGAAAGGGATCTGTGACGAAGTGGCCATCATCAGCGACGGTCGCCTGATCGAACAGGGCGAAGTGGCCTGGTTCTTCAGCAATGCCAAGACCCAGCTGGCCCGTGACTTCATCCACTCCACCATCCATCTGGAGGTCCCGCAGGAGTATCAGGATCGGATGAGCCGCGAGCGGGTGCCTGGCAGCTATCCACTGCTGAAGCTCGGCTTTACCGGCAGCACGGTCGATACGCCGCTGATTTCCGAGGCGAGCCGTCGTTTCAATATCGACATCAGCATTCTGAGCGCAGACATCGAGTACGCCGGTGGCGTCAAATTCGGTTTCCTGCTGGCCGAGCTGTTCGGGGATGAAGCCCAGTGTGAGGCGACCCAGCAGTTCCTGACTGACAACCACATTCAGCTGGAGGTAATGGGTTATGTCCGAAGCCATGATTAATCTGCTCATCACGGCCCTGGGCGACACCCTGATCATGGTGTTTGCCTCCGCCCTGTTCGGCTGCCTGCTGGGCCTGCCGCTCGGCGTGGCGCTGCATGTGACCAAGGCGGGCCAGATCCTGGCCAACCCCTTGCTCAACCGCACCCTGGGCATGGTGGTCAACGTGGGTCGCTCGGTGCCCTTTATCATCCTGCTGGTCGCCATCATTCCGCTGACCCGGCTGATTGTCGGCACCAGTATCGGCACCATCGCCGCCATCGTGCCGCTGACTGTCGGCTGCATCCCCTTCATCGCCCGTCTGGTGGAAGGGGCCCTGATGGAAGTGCCGGACGGCCTGCTGGAAGCGGCCAAGGCGATGGGCGCCAAGCCGTTGCAAATTATCACCAAGGTGCTGCTGCCTGAGGCCCTGCCCGGCATCCTCAACAGCGTCACCATTACCCTCGTCACTCTGGTGAACTACTCGGCCATGGCCGGGGCCATTGGTGGCGGCGGTCTGGGGGATGTGGGTATTCGTTATGGTTATCAGCGTTTTGACCCAACCGTCATGCTGGTGACCGTGGTTATCCTGGTAGTACTGGTTCAACTTATCCAGAGCGCGGGTGAGCGCCTGGTCAACAAATGTGATCATCGTTAATCGTCGATTTCTGACAGGAGGTTTTATGAAATTTGGCATCAAATCCGTTGCGGCTGCCCTGCTGGCTGGTCTGGTTCTGGCCGGTTGCGGTCAAAAAGAAGAGAGCAAGGTTCTGAAAGTGGGCGCCATCGCGGGCCCGGAGACCGAACTGGTTGAAGTGGCAGCCAAGGTAGCCAAAGAGAAATACGGTCTGGACGTTCAGATCGTCAACTTCTCCGACTACGTCACCCCGAACGTGGCGCTGAACGATGGCAGCATTGACGTCAACGCCTTCCAGCACAAACCCTATCTGGATGCGCAAGTGCGAGATCGCGGCTTCAAATTGGTGCCGGTTGGCAACACCTTCGTCTACCCGATCGCAGGTTACTCCAAGAAGATCAAGGCCCTCTCCGAGCTGAAGGATGGTGCCCAGATCGCGGTACCGAACGATCCGACCAACCTGGGTCGCTCCCTGATCCTGCTGGCCAAACAGGGTCTGATCACCCTGAAGGATGGCGCAGGTCTGGAAGCGACCGTGCTGGATATCGCCAGCAACCCGCGTAACTTCAAGATTGTCGAGCTGGAAGCAGCCCAGCTGCCCCGTTCGCTGGAAGATGTGGATCTCTCCATCATCAACAACACCTTCGCCGGTCAGATTGGTCTGACCCCGACCGAAAACGGCCTGTTTGTTGAAGACAAAGAGTCCCCCTACGTCAACCTGATCGTGGCTCGCGACAACAACAAGGATGACGAGAAGGTCAAACAGTTCGTCCAGTCCTATCAGACCGAAGAGGTCTACAAAAAGGGTCTGGAACTGTTCAAAGGCGGTCTGGTGAAAGGTTGGTAATTGCTCACTCGACAAAAAAGGCCACGCAATGCGTGGCCTTTTTTATTGTCGCCGTTATCATATTGGCGAGCACGGCAACACGAACATACTCATAACATGAAAAAATGGTATCTGGCCTACTGCAAGCCAAAAGAAGAGGCCCGCGCCCGCGCCCACCTCGATGCCCAGGGTATCGAATCCTATTACCCCATGGTGGAGATCGAGAAGCTGCGTCGGGGCAAGCGGGTTCCGGTCCGGGAACCCATGTTTCCCAACTACCTGTTTATCTTTGTCGATCTGGAACAGGTAACGCCGGTCACCCTGAAATCAACCCGCGGCATCAGCCGGATCATCCACTTTGGCAGTGAATGGACCCCGATCTGCAGCAAGCTGGTCTATCAATTGATGAGTCGCGATGACAGTGATGAGGCGCGCGCCAGCTACGCCAGCCTGCCCAGCTCAGGTGACAAGGTACTGATTGAAGAGGGGCCGCTGGCCGGCTTCGAAGCCATCTATATGGAACCGGATGGGGAAAAACGGGCCATTTTGCTGGTGAGCCTGCTCAATCGGGAGACCACCAGCAGCTTTGACAACCACGCTTTCAGACGTCTGGACTAAGCCGACCGAGCCAGACGACTCGATGAATGGTAATGGCGGGATGATCCCGCCATCTCACGCGTCGAGATCGAAGCGAGCGATCACTGCCGTCAGCTTGCCGGTATCCCCGGCCAACCTGGCGACTATCTCCTCCCCCTGCTGACTGCGCAGACAGGATTGCCGACTGAGCTCGGCAATATCATCGACCGTCCCCGCGACTTCGGCGGCCACCCGTGACTGCTGCTCGGTTGCCACCGAAATGGCCTCCAGCTGGCCCGACAGCGACTGCACCAGCTGATTCATAGCGCTCAGGGTATCCGTCACCAGCCCCACTGCATCCCGCCCCTGCTCCACCAGCCGGGTGCCGCCGCTGACCGTGCTCACCGTCTGGCGGGTCTGCTGAGAGATGGCCGCAATGGTCTGGCTGATCTCGGCAGTCGATTGATGGGTTCGTGTCGCCAGCTGGCGCACCTCATCGGCCACCACCGCAAAACCGCGCCCCTGCTCGCCCGCCCGCGCCGCCTCTATCGCGGCATTGAGAGCCAATAGATTGGTCTGCTCGGCAATGGTGGCGATCACCTCGGTGATCTGCCCGACCTGTTCGCTCTGATGCTCCAGCAGCCCCATGGCTTCGTTGGCCTGGCCAATCATGGCGGCAATCTGCTGCATGGTGTCGGTCATCCGCGCCAGCGCGGCCTCCCCCTGCCGGGTTTGCTGTTGCACCTGATGGGCCCCATCAGCCGCCCCGGCGATGTTGCCAGCCACATCCCGGGCGCTGACCGACATCTGATCGATAGCCGCCGCCACTGCATCGACCCGCTGATCCTGTACCGTGAGATCGGCCACGATCGCCCGCGTGGTACTTCCCACATCGAGGCAGGCTACCTCAACCTGCCCCACGGCCCCCTGCAGCTCCCCCACCAGCTGACGCAGCTGGGTAGACATCCGGTTGATGGAGCCGGTCAGTCCCCCCAGCTCATCCTGTCCCGTGATCGGCAGGGGCTGAGCCGCCAATCGGCCATCCGCAACCTGCCCCGCCCGGGTCACCAGACTGGCAATGTCGCGGGTCAGACGCCGACTAAAGAGCCATGCGACCACCATGCCGAGCACAATGGCACTGCCGGTGGCCATGAGCAGGGTGCGATTGATGGCAATCCCCGCCTGAGTCATTCGGACTGAAATCCCGGCTACTGCGGCCCGCGTCTCTTCCACCTGTTTGACCAACTGCGCATACAAGGTGGCCTGCATGGGTTCAATCTCGGTGGCCATCAGATAGTTGGCCTGATCCCAATCCGGCGCCTGCCGCTTGCTGATCACCTGTCCCACCAGTTCGGAAAAAGGAGTCGCCATCTCTTCGAACAGCTGCCATAGGCTACGCTGGGTCTCGGTAAAGAGCGCCGCTTGCTGCTTCAGCTCGGCAACCCGCTGCTGGTGAAACTGGTAGTAATCCTGATATTTGCTGCGGTACTCGGGATCGCCGGAGATGAGAAAATCCCGCAGGGCAGAGAGAGCATTGGCGAGGCTGTTATAGGCATCCCCCACCTGCTTGAGCAGCATGCGACGATCACCGGAGAGCTGATCCTGCGGGGTCGCCACCTCCTCATTGGCAAAAGATTGCAGCTGGTCGAGCGCCGCCTCCGCCAGCGGTCCCGCCTCCTGCAACATCAGAGCGTGAGCGGGCAGATTCTCTTCGCTCTGGGCGATGGTCCACACCTTCTCCTGATGGCTTTTGAAGGTCTCGAGAGACTTGGCGAGCGCCGGGCTGAAGGTCTGATGGGCAATGGCCTGCCAGGCCGATTCCCACTCCTGCTTGAGGCGGGAAGCCTGGGCTGGATCCTTGCCGAGGATCAGGTAGCCACGCAGCGCAGAGACTGTTGCCACCAAGGCCTTCTGGCTCGCCTCATCCCGCTGCAAGGCGGGCAGCGCCTGTTCCAGCAACGTGTGCTGGGCCTGATTGATCTGGGTTAGCCGGTAATAGACCAACGTTGAAGAGAGCACGATCAGCAGGTTGATAAAACCGAAGCTGAGCAGCAACTTGCTTGAGATTTTCATGAACATCCTTGTTCAGCGTGACTGATTTGACCCAAAGATTCAGATAGATATCAGTGTAGGCAATCGCTGCTGCCAAGTCCGGTGCCAATCTTGCAATTCACTACGCGGCATCGGTCGGGCAGAGAAAAAGCCCTGGCAAACATCGCAGCCGAGCGTTGCCAGCAATTGCCAGGTTGCGGCATCTTCCACCCCCTCCGCCACCGATTTGAGCCCCAGTTTGCGGGCCAGCTCGATGCTGGATTCGATGATGGCCAAGCATGACGGGTCGGCATGGCAGCGATCGACAAAGGAGCGATCCAGTTTCAGCTCGGTGAACGGCAACAATGCCAGCTGCTGCATCGAGGAGTAACCGGTGCCGAAGTCATCAATGGAAAGGCCAAAGCCATGCATCCGCAACCGGGTCAGCACCTCCAGCAGCGCCCCGATATCCCGGATAAAGACACTCTCGGTCACCTCCAGGGTGATCAGCTCAGGATCAACGCTCCAGTGCTGGCACTGGTCAATCAGGGTCTTGCACACCCCTCCTTCACTCAGTGAGGTGGGGCACATATTCATCGACAGATTGATCGACAACCCGGTCGCAGCCCAAAGATGGCAATCCTCGAGTGACTTGCCAATGATGATATCGGTCAACGGATCGATGAGGCCGTTC
This sequence comes from Aeromonas finlandensis, assembly GCF_000764645.1. GTDB lineage: Bacteria > Pseudomonadota > Gammaproteobacteria > Enterobacterales > Aeromonadaceae > Aeromonas > Aeromonas finlandensis. The sequence continues at coordinate 57,419 of NZ_JRGK01000032.1, read as the reverse complement.
TCCTCTGCAAGCGGGATAAAGATCCCCGGGGAGATCAGCCCGTATGCCGGATGCTGCCAGCGGGCCAAGGCCTCCATGCCCACCCATTGACCCGTGGCAAAACTCACCTTGGGCTGATACCAGGGCAAAATCTCACCTCGTTCAATGCCAGATTTCAGCGCATCCAGATCGATGGGATACCCCTTCTCTTGGCGCACGGGTGTCGCCGCGGGGGACCAGGCTGCGATCAGTGCGCCCAGCTGCGCCGGGAGGGAGGGTTTTTCAATCCGTCCAAGCACTTGCAAACCATAGGCCTCGCTCATTCGCAGCACGGCCTCCACCACATCATCACCCAGGGCACTGGAGAGGATGATGCCACCACGAAAACCTGCCAGCGAGAGGCGACGCAACAAGCCCATCCCATCCATACCGGGCATCCGCAGATCACAACAGAGGATATCTACGGTATGACTCTGACACAGCGCCAGCGCCTCGACGCCATCCCTGGCCTCCAGCAACTGGTGATAACCAAGCCCCCGGAGCTGATGTAACAGCGCCTTGCGCTGAAAGGCGTGATCCTCCACCACCATGATGACAACTTTATGCTCACGCTTGTTCATTCAGCCATAACCCTGTCTCGTATGTAACCTGATTGATCAACAAATCAACCTCCTGTCCCAGCACGGCGAGCACATCCAGTTGCTTGAACCGGGCGGCGTTTTCCAGCTGTTCGGCCTGTTCGGCCAGCGCGCACTCGCCGACCATTCTGGCGGCCCCTTTGATGCGGTGGGCGATCTCCAGCACCGCGGCCTCATCGCAGGCAGCCAGTGCCGCCATCAGTTCCTCGCGATCCTGTCGGTTGGATGCCAGATATTCGCAGGCCATATCCCTGGCATCCGCCTCCTCCCCGAACAGGGCGATCCAGCGGGCCGCCAGTGCCGGGGCGGCAGGGTTCTGAACCTGCTCAGGCTCCGCCACTTCGCGGGCTGGCAGCCACTGCACCAGCGTCTGACGCAGCGCATCCAGCAGATAGGGTTTGATCAGCATGCCGTTCATGCCGACGGCGGCCATACGGGCCGACGCCTCCTCCGAGGTATCGGCCGTCACGCCGATAATGGGGGTGTTATCCCCGTTGGCCCGCAAGGCTTTGGTCAGGGTATAGCCATCCATGACCGGCATGTGGCAATCGGTGAGCAGCAGCGAAAACGGCTGTTCCTGCCAGAGCTGCAACGCCTGCTCGCCATCTTCGACCACCACGCAATCGACCCCGAGGATCCCCAGCTGACGCACCAGCAGAGCCCGATTGACCGGGTGATCATCCGCCACCAGCACCCGGCCGCTCAATGTATCCGAGCTCGTTACCATAACCGGGCTCATCACCCCGCACAGCAGCTCACGACTGCTTTCCAGCAACAAATCCGGATAGAGCGGGGATTGCCCCAACCGCCACCAACGCTCAGGGCCAAGGCGTGTTCTCAACACCTCGTTTGGGGAGAGCACGACCCCCTTCAGACCGGGCTTTTGCACCATGGCCAGCCAGTCTGGCCCCAGGGCGCGCGCCAGCCACACCTCATCAGCCAATAACAAACCGCTCACCCCATGGCTCAGCCGAATGGCATCAATGGGCTGCAACCTGGCACCAAGACGTGCCATCGTGGCTTGCAGCAAGGGATCATCGCCGAAATACCACCACTCGCTCCCGGCCAGTGCTGGCGTATCCGATTGGGGGTTGGCAAGAGGAATGGTGAAGCAGAACCGAGCCCCTTCCCCGGCACGACTCTTGACGGTCAAGGTGCCGCCCATCTTGCGTACCAGTTGAGCGCAAATGGCCAGCCCCAGCCCGGTGCCGCCATAGCGGCGATTGATATCAGATTCCAACTGCTCAAAGGGGGTAAACAACAAGGCCTGCTTCTCTTCGGCAATGCCGATCCCGGAGTCTGCAACCGTGACGACCAGCTGCTGATCGACATAACCGACCTCGATGGTGACCACTCCGCGCTCGGTAAATTTGACCGCATTGTTCAACAGGTTGGAGACCACCTGCGCCACCCTGACGGCATCGATATCCGCACGATCAGGCACATTGCTCGCCCAGCGGATCTCCACTTTCAACCCCTTGCCGTGCGCCTGGGTGGCGTGACCGCGGATCGCATCGCCAATCACCGACTGCAGTGGGCTCGACTGGTAATCCAGATGGAGTTGTCCGGCCTCTATTTTGGAGAAATCGAGAATATCGTTGACCAGATAGAGCAGGTTGTTGGTCGAGGTCACGACGTTGCGCAGCAGATAACGCTGATCGTCGTCCACGTCGCTCATCCGCAGCAGCTCCAGCATGCCGTGCATCCCCGAAATCGGGGTGCGCAGCTCATGGCTCATGGTCGCCAGAAAACGGCTGCGAGCCCGCATGGCCTGTTCGGCATTGGCGCGCGCCTCACGCAGCTCGTGCTCTTGCAGCTTGAGGGCGGTGATATCCTGTACCATGCCGTTGAGCAGCAAGGTATCCGGCCCTTGCGCCACAAAACTGCCGCGGACCTGCATATAGCGATCGCCCTCATTATGGGGAACCTTGACCTCCCAATCGATCGGGGTCAGGGTCGGCGCATTGGCGGCGACCCGACAAGTAAACTCCTGCAAAGCCTCTTCGCTGACACCAAACAGCTCCCGTTCGGATTGGGTCGACAACAGTGCCTGAGAAGGGACACCCAGCGTCTCCCCCGCCCCTTGCGAGACATAGAGAAACCGCCCGTGGCCGGAACGGTGCCATTGATACTGATACACCACCCCCGGCATGCTGTCGGTCATGTCCCGCAGCATGGCTTCCACTTCGCGCACCTTGTTTTCAGCCGCTTTCAGGGCACTGACATCGGTCAGCACGGTCAATACCCCCTGGATCTCCCCATCAGGGCCCCGGTAGGGCAACTTGACGTAAACCACATGGAACTGGGAGTCATCGATCCGCCGGGTAAACCCCGCCCCTTCATACATGGTGCCGGTTGCCCAGACCGAGAGCTCTTCACACAGCATCTGCTCCCGCTCGCCCGGCTGCATGTAACTCCAGCCATCCCCGCCGGATTCCGCCCCGATAAAGGCCTCCCGGTATGCCTTGTTGCAGAGGGTCAGGTTCTGCTGGCGATCCCGCAGCGCCACCATGCTCGGCAAGGAGTCGAGCAGCGTCTGGACAAAGGCCAGCTGCTCGTTGAGCCGTTTTTGCACCACCCGACGCTGCACAATCTGCCGCTGCAAGGTGCGGTTCCAGAGCCAGAAGAGGATAAAAAACAGCACGGCGACCGAACAACCCACCACAAACCAGAGCACCACGGTGCGGGTGTTCAATCCGGTTTGCAGACTCATCGATAACCAGCGATCTTCCAGTTTTTTAATTTCACTGTGGGGAATGGCGTAGAGCACCCGCGTCAGGATCTGCTGCAGCATGGGATCATCGGGTGATACCGCCATGGCACCCGGCAGGCGTAAATTTTTGCCGGAATAGACCACCTGATAGCGCTCTTCAAATCCCCGCCCCATTGCCGCGGGCAGGGTCGTCATGGTCAGCAGCACATAGTCCGCCTTCCCGCTATCCAACAGACCCAGCAAGCGACCATCATCGCTCACCTCGACCGGCACGGCATCAAGGGATACCAACAGTTCCCGATCAACCGAGCCATCGACAATGCCCACTCGCCTGCCCCGCAACAACGCCATATCCGGCAGCATGGCACTGCGCTTGGAGCCAACAATCACCCGATCGACAAACATGTAATTGGGGGTGTAAAGCGCAAACGCGGCCCGATCATTGGTAGGGGCAATCACCGGAATAAAATCAATCTGCCGTGTTTTCAGCAAATTCTGGGTCTCTCGCCACGATTCGGTGCGCACCAGCGAGAACTCCAGCCCGGAGTAACGATGCAGCAAGGCAACCATATCGGGCACGAAGCCCACCAGCCGCCCCCGGTAATCAAACTCGCTCATTGAAAACCAGTGGGGAGAGATGCCGTATCGCAACACCGGATGCTGGCGCAACCACGCCAGCTCTTCAGGAGTGAACTTGACGGTGGTGATCTCCCCTAACGGGGAAGAGTTGGCCCCATGTGCCGTCTCGAGGATCAATCGCAGATCCGTCACGGGAAGCACCTGGAATACCTTGTTGATCAAGCTGATGAGCGCTGAATTATCCCTATTCACACTGATCGACAAAGAGGCGACGGGAGCCCACTCAGGCGTGATAGTCGTGAATCCGGCATTGGGATGCTGAGCCAGCTCCGACAACAGGGAGGGCATATCAGCCAGATAGGCATCTGCCAGCTGCTGCTTGAGCATAAAGGCAGCTTCACTGCGGCGATCCACCACAATGACTTGCGACAACCCCAATGCCTTTAACTGGTCACAAGAGTCTGCCCCGATCACGCAAACCCATCTCATTTTATGAGCGTCATCCAGAGAGAGATTGACACGGCTGCTATTGAGCAGCACTCCGCGCGGAATGGCGAACGGGAAGGCAGTAGTGACAATCTGGCTCTGCCACTCTTCTCCGGGGGGGAAGTTAATCACCACATGGATTTCACCATCACGCAGCGCCGCCAGCGCCTGCTCATAAGAGGTGAACTCCTTGTAGTGCAGCGTCACCCCCAGGGTTCTGGCAATCTGCAAGGCAAGTTCCGGCACCGGGCCGTTGAAGCCTTGCACTGAATCCTTGTAGCTATAAGGGGGAGACCCCATCATCGGCATGCCGATAACCAGATCGCGATTGGCCGAGAGCCACTCTCGTTCGGCCCCTTCGAACGACTCTGTATTAATCCTTGCTTCAGATTCCCCCAGACCCAGCACACCCAATAGCAGTAAAAGCATAAACGGTAATAAACGGCAACTGCGGCTCATTTGCTGGTCCCAAAGAAAAAGTCGGCCGCAGATAATAGAGATTTTCGCAAAATTCGCGAATGGATATTCGCGCCATAACTTAACCACAGCTTAATCAAATAAAAATGGCAGACCGGGGTCTGCCATCAATGCAAAGAAAGGGGCCATACAGGCCCCTTTCATCAGGTTATTCGATTCCCGAGGCGGAAGCCGGTTTGATACTCCCGCTCGCGAACGAGGGCGATTTGACCCTGATATCCTTCCAGCCCGATATCCCTGAGCAGGGCGGGCGACAAATTGACCTGCACGAGACGACGCTCGACCCGGGCAATCCTTCTCTGGACCAGGGATTCAACACTGCGCAGTAAAACCAGTTCGATAGACATGACATTCTCCAGTTGAACATGCGGTTCTCCCGGAGAAAGTGGATATCACCCTGCGGGACGAACCGCGGGTGATAAAAAGACAGGGGTTACCTGTTTACGCCACGCGGTAAAAGAGCACGAGATTTCACGCCGCACGCAGTGCCGCGAGAAAATGCAATATTGAGCATCAGATGTTGCATATTCGTCTCCTTACCGGATGAAAGTTGAACAGATTGCAGAAGTCTAAAAAATATCCGAATTTAAAACAAGCCTCTTGCGACTCCTTTTTAAACGTTTTTACGGCATTTTATGCTGCCTGAAAGGCAGCCCCGGAGCATCAGATCCCCGAAAGCAGCCGGTACTCCTCCAGCACATAGGTATCGGTCATGCCGCTGACGTAATCGAGCAGCAGCCGCACCCGGTAATACCACTCCTGCTCGTTGTGGCAGGCAAAGCGTGGATCCGGGGTGGCGATCGCCAGTCGGTAGGCCTTGATATGGCGGGCCGAGAGACGGTGATAGAGCCGCCGGGCAAAAAAGAGCGACACCCCCCCTTCGCCAGCCAACAGACGGACAAACTGCTCTGCCGGCATCGCCAGCAGGCAGGAGTAAGTGGAGAGCACTCCGCGCAGTGCCGCATACCCTTCCAGCTCGAGGGCCTCTACTTCGGGCCGCATAAAGACCAGCTCGCGGGCCACCCCCTTGAGGATATCGAGCACCCGCGCCGCTGGCGCCTGACCGTGCAGCAGCGCTTGCGGGTAGGAGCCCTGCAAAATGGCCTGATGTTCGCTGACATAGCTCTGCGCCGCCAGCGCCACCAAATCCCGGGTCAGCTGTTGGCGAAAATGGGGGAAGAAACCCCAGCTGGAACGCTGCGCATCGCCGAGCAGGGTCGCCATATAGTCGCTGCCGTCGGCACTGCAGAGGGCCGCCAGCAGCTCGTTCAGGGTGAGAATGCGCCGGTCTACCGCATCCTCCAGATCGGCGATGCAGTAGGAGATATCATCCGCCGCCTCCATGATGTAGGCGAGCGGATGACGACAGCCGGGGGCCAGCCCCAGACTCTGGCCGAGGGCGCGGTAGAGGGGCTGTTCGCTGAAGAAGATGCCACGCTTGCTGCTCCAGCCGTGATGCTGGCCATAGCTGACCCCCGGTTGGGGTTGCTGCGGGTATTTGCACAGCGCCCCCAGTTGCCCGAGGGTCAGGTTGAGTTCGTGCAGACTGTGCACCAGCCGCAGGCTCTGGGCGTTGCCATCAAACAGCTGCAGATCCTGACGCAGCTCCGGCCACTGGGCCGAGGGGGGCTGTGCCAGCGCCTGCTGATAGAGAGGATCGAGCATTTCGCCGAGCCACTGGCTCATCACCTGCTCGCCGAAATGGCCAAATGGCGGGTTGCCCACGTCATGAAGCAGGCAAGACATCTCCACCAGATTGATAAAGGCCCCTTCGCACACGATTCCGGTCGGCAAGGCAGCCAGAATACGGCGGCTGATCTGGCGGCCGGTCTCCTGCACCTCCAGCGAGTGGGTGAGGCGACTGCGCACCGAGGCCTTCACATCAAGCGGAAAGACCTGGGTCTTCTGCTGCAGGCGACGCACCGGCGCCGCCTGCACGATACGGGCGCGATCCTGCTCGGTCGCCTCCAGCAGATCCTCATCCCCCCAAGGGTGGATGCGCGCGGGGGTAATCAAACAGCTATACATCTTGCAGCTCCTTGCCAGCGACTTCCATCAGACTCAAGACAACCTCCAGCCTCAAGACAACAACCAGCGCCGTAGACGGGCGATATCACCGGGATATTCGCGGCGCAGCGTCTCAATCCAGTCTTCCACGTTTTCCCACCAGGCGGGGTGATCCGGGCTCTGGATCAGCTGGGCTGTCTGCTGCAGACGGCGCAGACCGATGGAGCCCGCCGCCCCTTTTATCTTGTGCGCCTCCTCCACCACCCCCGCCTGATCCCGGGCGATCATGTTGGAGTCGAGCACCGCCATGTAGTCAGGCATCATCTTCTCGAACAGATCGACGCTGGAGAGCAGCACCGGCTTGCCCACGGTATCGGCGTAATCGGTGAGGAAAGGCAGGTCCAGCAGCGCATCCTGATTGCCCGCATCCGCCTGCTCATCCGCCTCATCCTCGGCCAGATCGGCAAACAGGTGACCAATCACCTCCCGCACCGCTTTGGAGCCGAGCGGCTTGTTGATCACATCCTGCATGCCGTGATCCCGGTAATATTGACGATCGCCGGTGGAGTTGGCGGTGAGTGCCACCATGGGCGGCAAGCTGTCGCCGTAACGCTCCAGCAGGGTTTTCGCCACATCGAAGCCGGTCATGTCCGGCAGCTGGATATCGAGCAAAATGAGGTCAAAATCATCCGGGTTGGCCATCGCCAGCGCCTGGGTGCCGTCCCGTGCCACCTGCACCTGATGACCCAGCTTGTTGAGCAGGGCGCAGGCCACCGTCACGTTGAGCTCCACATCCTCCACCAGCAGGATATCGAGGGAGGGCATCTCCTCCTCCTGCTCGGGCAGCACAGGCTCGGCGCAAGCCACCTCCAATTCGGCGGTGAAGCAGGAGCCTTCGCCCGGATCGCTGTCCACATAGAGCTGACCTCCCATCGCCTGCACCAGCTGACGGGAGACCGCGAGGCCAATGCCGGTGCCGGTGGCGTGCTTCTGGCCCTGCACCTGATAGTACATGGCGAAGATCTTCTCCTGCTGGGCGCGCGGAATGCCGACGCCGGTATCCTCCACCTCGAAGTGCAGCGCCAGCTTGCCCGGCTCGTCGGCGGGATGGGAGAGGCAGCGCACGGTGACGCCCCCCTCATCGGTAAACTTGACCGCGTTGCCCACCAGGTTCCACAGCACCTGACGCAAGCGGGTGCCGTCGGCCATCACGAATTGCGGCATGTCACCATCCCGATCGAAATTGAGGTAGAGCCCCTTCTGCTCCGCCTGAATGCGCGACAGGGTCTCCAGCTCGTCGAGGAAGGCGGGCAGGTCGATGCGGGTCGGCGCAATTTCGAGACGGCGCCGGTCGAGTTTGTCCAGGTCGATAATGTCGTTGAAGATATTGCCAAGGGTCACCGCACTCAGATGGATGGTCTTGAGCTGCTGATGCTGCTTGGGATCGAGGGGGGTATCCATCAGCATCCGGCTCAAGCCCACGATGCCGTTGAGCGGAGTGCGCAGCTCGTGGCTGATGGTGGAGATGAAGGTGGTCTTGTCGCGGCTCGCCTTCTCCAGCTTGTCCTGATACTGCTTGCGCTCGGTGATGTCGCGGCCAAAGCCGAGCAGACCGAGCCGCTTGCCGAAGCGGTCGAAGAAGGGGACCTTGCGCAGCTCGAAGTAGGCCTTGCGACCATCGGGATACTCCAGCCACTGCTCGTAGGTGAGCGGCTCGTTGCTGCTGAAGACTTGCCTGTCAGTCTCCACAATCTTGTTGGCAATCTCCTGCTTGTAGACATCGAACGGGGTCAGACCGATCAGCTCGCGCTCCACCTTGCCGGTCAGCTCTTCCATGGCGCGGTTGCAGCCGGAGAACTGCTCATCTTCATTGCGGTAGTAGACCAGATCCGGGGAGCAGTCGATAAAGGAGCGCAGCAGGGCGGTACGTTCCCCCAGATGGAGCTGGGCCTTTTCGCGCTGGAACACCTCGTTCTCCAGATCCTCGATGGCCTGCAGACGCAGGCTCTCTGACCGGTTGGTCTCGGCAATCTGGGCGTTGAGGCGGCTGATGTTCTCCTGCAGTTGGGTATTGAGCTCCAGATCCCGCTCGCGCATATCTTGCAGCTTGCGCACCATCCGGCTCAGCCGCTGGCGAGAGTCTTCCAGCTGATCCACCACGATGGAGAGAAAATAGACGGCCCAGGGGGTCACCAGCAGGCCGAAGAAGACCGAGCGAACGAAGTCGATCACATCGATATTGCCGCGCAGGAACAGGGTCACCCCCATCTGGATGGCGACCGCCAGCACTATGATGCCCGCCGCCAGGAACATACTGAATCGCACCAGTCCCAGCTTGGTCATCAGGTCGACATAATATTGCGCCCAGGATTTAATCTGTTTCATCTTATTGTTTTCCCCCGATATTCGCGGTACAGAATACCAGCACAACTGAGTGAACTCTTCTTAATCTCATACAATTGCGTCACGATTCTGTGAACTGATTGGCGAATATCAGTTGCGTTGCACCCACAGCCCACTACCCGATACAGATTGTTCAGGAGCCCACACCCGATGCGTTATATCCCTCTGCTTGGCCTTGGCCTGCTGGTTGCCAACAGTGCTCATGCCGATTTGGGGAGCATCCCCAAAGAGTCAGGCTGGTCCGGTTTTCTGCTGGGCGGCATCAATGTCGTCAACTACGAATCCAACTTCTACAGCGGTGACGATGACCACAGCACCCTCTCCAGTCTGGGCAGTCCAGAGAGCAGCGCCGCCGTCACCCCGCTCATCAATGCCGATATTCGCTACACCTTTGCCGATACCCGCACCCAAATTTTCCTCGGCAACCTGATCCAGGATGCCATTCGCTTCGACTTCACCCAGCAGCTGGGGCTGCGGCAGGAGCTGGGGGACAAGGGGATTGTCGGTGGCTCGCTGGTGTTCAGCGCCATGCCAACCGAGCAGTGGAGCGATCCGTTTGCCGTGGGGGCTGCCCGCAGCTCGACCGATATCAACTCGACCGGCGTGCGGGCAAGCTGGGACAATATCTGGGGCAGCAACTTCAACGGCAGCCTGACCACCCGCAATATCGATGTGGATGAAGAGCGCAGCGGCCAACAGTACGATGCCATCCACCACACCAGCTACGCCTCGACCCTCGATCGCAATGGCAAGATCCACGCCCTCGAACTCTCCTATCAGTGGCGTTTTGCTCCCGGCCAACAGCTGGAGCCTGCACTGATCTATCGCGATGCGGATCTCGATGGCAGCGCCCAGCGCTACAAGCAGAGCGGCATGCAGCTGACTTATGCCAAGCGAGGCGCCCAGTGGTCGTTTGTCAGCAACCTCTACCTCGGCCAGAGCAGCTATGACGAGGCCAACCCCCTCTTTGGCCAGTACGCCGATGCCGACGAGTTTGCAGCGAACGCCATCTTCTTCTGGCACAACCTGTTTGGCGTCAGCGCCCTCTCGGCCACCGCCAGTGCGGCGTATGCCAAATCCAGCTCGGATATCAGTTTCTACGACTCACAAGCCACCCGCTTCAGCACCGGCCTGCTCTACAACTTCTAGTCCGGAGTCAACAGGAAAAGCACAAGGCCACCCGAGGGTGGCCTTGCTGCTCTCTGGCTTGCGTCTCAAATCCCGAGGGAATCGAGCAGATCGTCGTGATCGTTGGCGACCGGGGCCGCAGCCTGAACCGGCTTGGCGGCATTCTGCTTGGCTTGGGCGATCAAGGCATCAGGATCCAGCTCCTCCTCGTCCATTCCCTCACTGTGGATGCGAATGAACTCGGTTTTGTCCATCGCCAGCTCGAGATAGAAGATGTTGTTGCGGGCGGTAAAGAAGGTGACCCGGCGGGACTCCGGCCTGTCGAGATTGGTATCGACGCTCAGCATCACCTGCTTGTTGAGGGCCAGCATCTTCGGCTGGTTCTGGGTGATGTGGGTTTGCAAATCGCGGCCCACCTTGACGGTGAAGCTGCCGACGATCTGGTTCATCAGCTCGCCCATCACGTTGCTCACCTCGTCAGAGGTGTGGGAGATAGCGAGATCCTCCTTGGAGAGTCCCATGCTGAGCATGTAGCTCTCGTACAGCTCCATGGCGGCAGCAGCGGAGAAGTTGATCACCACCAGACCGGAAAAACCGCCATCAAACAGCACGAAACAGCCGATATCGGGCTTGAGGCAGGTCTTGCTGATCCGCTGCACCATGCCGGAAAAGCGCACCTGACTCATGGTCGCGGCACTCAAGACGTCCGTCACCGAGTTGCACAGACTGAGCAGCACATCCTCTGTGGTCAATACGGCATCGTCATCGGATCTTGTCACTATCATGGGACCTTCCTGAACATAGAAAATGGGCTTATCTATACCATAACTCTAACAGATGACACGGCCCGGAGACTGAAATAGCGACGAGACTCTCAGTTGACCCCGTTATCAGCAGCCTCCGGGGTGAAACCACTGAGCTTGGCGAGCCGGGCACGCCATGTATCGGCCTGCTGGGCCAGAACGTGAGCGTCATAAGGCACGGCCGGATGAGCTCCCCAGATGGGGCCGGGCCAGGCGCGATCCGTCGCAAAGCGGGCGACATGGTGAAGATGGAGTTGCGGCACCAGATTGCCCAGCGCCCCGATGTTGATCTTGTCCGGGCTGAGGGCCTGCTCCATCAGGGTGGCGACGGCGCAGGACTCCTGCATCAGCTGTTGCTGCTGCTCCGGCGCCAGATGGTGAATTTCCCGCAGGTTAGCCACTCGCGGCACCAGAATGAGCCAGGGGTACTGGCTATCTTTGGCTAGCAAGACGCGGCAGAGGGGCAGATCCCCGAGTAGCCGGGTATCTGCCTGCAGGCGTGAATGCAATTCAAACATGAAAACCTCGTTGAGTACGATGAACAGAGCGCCTGAAAAAGGAGTGCCCACGTTACTGCAACGGACGAAAAACTTAAAGCTGCGGCACGGCCCAACTGATAAAGCGCTTGCGAAGGGCCGGATCGGCCTTGAGGAACAGCTGCTGCAACTGCCCTTCCAGCTCGCTGGCTGCCAGTGGTTGAGCCCCACTGGCGACCGTGGCCGCTGGCTGGGCAGCAACGGCGACGGCCGTCAGCGCCGCCTTGCCACCGCTGCGGTTGTATTCCGCCAGTTTGCCGTTCCAGTCCACCCCCAGCAGGATGCCGCTGGTCACCAGCGCATCCTGCTGGATGGCAAGCGCCCGACCACTCTCCTGCAACCCTACCACCGGGGCCTTGGCATACGCCTGCATCCCCCGCTCGTCTCCCGGCACGCTGGCCGTCAGCTGCACATGCTGATTGCTGCCCTGATAGCGCACCACCTGCGGCTCGGAGCGTACCTGCCGGTCATTCTCGCTGCTGCTGCGACTGGGGATAATCCCTTCGAAGCGCACCAGCAGTTGCTGCTCGCCATCTGCCAGGGTGGCATGCTGCTCATCCTGCAAAATGCCGTTGCTCACCGCGAGGATGCGAAAATTATCCGGCACCTTCACTTCCACCACGGCCTGCGCACTGCCCGCCCACAACGCTGCACAGAGCAGCACAAACCCGGTCAACCCTCTATTGCTCTTCATTCCCGCTGATCTTCCTGATGCCGATGATGGGCGCAGGGTAGCAGCCGAAGATGACAGAAAAATAACGCTGCTCAGAGCAGGTAGCGGGGCCGCTCGGCAAACCACTGGGCCAGCACCTGCTTGAACAGCCGGATCTTGCGCGGCACTCGCCGCTGCTGAGCGTGCAGCACATGGAGCTGATGCAGGCCGCTCTGCCACTCGTCGAGCATGGTCACCAGCGCCCCCGCCGCCAGAGCAGACTCCACCAGCATCAGCGGGCACTTGGCATAGCCCATCCCGGCGCGAGCCAATTGCAGCACTGTGCTGTAGTGGTTGGCCCGCACCTTGCCCTGCACCAGAATGTGGGCCTCTTCCCCCTCACGGATGAAGTGCCACTGCTCCCAGGCCGGATTGTTCCCCTGCAACAGGCAGTTGCGCCCGCTCAGCTCGTAGGGGGTAGCCGGACGCCCCTCTCGCGCCACCAGCGCGGGGCTGGCCACCACCACATCCTTGAGCCGACCCAGCGGCAGGGCCACCAGATTGTCCGGCACCTCGTTCATGGCGCGCAAGGCGATGTCGTTCTCCCCCTGACTCATGTCGACCATCTGATTGGTGAAATTGAGTTCCACCTCAACCCCCGGGCAGAGCGCGGCAAAGCTGGCCAGCAGCTCGCTCACCATGCGATCGCCGGTGCTGACCGGGCAGGTGAAACAGAGGCGGCCGCCATCCTCTTCGGTCAGCGCCTGAATATCCTGCTCCGCCTGCCGTGCCAGCGCGAAGATCTCCCCCGCCTGCTGATAGAGGGTCTTGCCCGCCTCGGTCAGGCTGAGGCGACGGGTGGTGCGCTGCAGCAGTTGCGCATTGAGGGAGGACTCCAGCGCGCTGACGTGGCGGCTCAGCATCCCCTTGCTGACCCCCAGTGTATCGGCGGCGGCAGAGAAACTGCCTCGCAGCACCACTTCATAAAAGCTGGCCAGATGGGCGATATCCATCATTAGCTCCAATATGGAAACAATGGGTTTATTTTACGCGCTTTTTCGCACTTTCTGTTGCGCTAGAATCAACACATCCCAACCAGGAGTGATGCAGATGAAAATTGTGATTGTGGGTGCCTCCGGCACCGTCGGCTCCGCAGTCAGTGAACTGCTTGCCAAAGATCATCAGGTGATCCGGGTCGGCCACAGCCGTGGTGATGCTACGGTCGACATGCGCGATCCCGCCTCCATCAAGGCGCTGTTTGCCCAAGTGGGCCAGTTCGATGCGCTGGTGGTGGCCAGCGGCAGCGTGGCCTTCAACGGCCTGACCGAGATGACCGACGAGCAGTGGCAGGTGGGGCTGGAGAGCAAGCTGATGGGCCAGATCAACCTGACCCGCGCCGCCATCCCCTATCTGACTGACAAGGGCTCCATCACCCTGATCAGCGGCATCCTGAGCGAGGAGCCCATCAACTGGGGGGTGAGCGCCAGCACCGTCAACGGCGCCATCGATCACTTTGTGAAAGCCGCCGCCTGCGAACTGCCCAGGGGCCTTCGCATCAACGTGGTGAGCCCCACCGTGCTGGAGGAGTCGATGGACAAATACGCCGACTTCTTCCCGGGCTTCGTGCCGGTGCCCGCCGCCAAGGTGGCGCTGGCTTACAAGAAGTCGGTGCTGGGTATCCAGACCGGTCAGGTGTTCAAGGTCAACGGCTGATCGCCATCCTCTCGTCGCCAGACCAGCAATAAAAACGGGCCCCGCAGTGGGGCCCGTCTGTTTCTTTGCCTATCTCCTTCGCCACCGGCAAACGTTTGTTTTTCGATGACAAAAAAGAGGGTAACCCTTAGTCGATCAGACCGTACTGATCGCGCAGCACCTCGATGATCTCCTGCTTGGGATTGGCAGAGCGCACCAGCTTGTGGCCGATGATCTTTTCGGCGATCCCGACGTAGGTGTTGGAGATATCCATCATCACTTCGGTCGGCAGCTTGTTGTCGCGGGCCAGGGCGAAACGTTCCGACATGCGGTTCTTGTTGAGCAGGATGTCCGGATCCGGGAAGTGGTTAAGCAGCCACTGACGGAAACCCTCTTTGGACTTCTCGACAATCTGACCGTCGCGCAGGGCGGCGCCATCCCAGATACGGGAGCTGTCGGGGGTACCCACTTCGTCCATGTAGATGAGCTTCTCGTTACCCGCGGCATCGTGGACGTAACCAAACTCGAACTTGGTATCGACGAAGATCTGATCCAGCCCGGCCAGCGCGTCGCTGATAACGTTGAAGCCCTCTTTGAGCAGCACTTCGTAGCGGTCGATATCGGCCGGCTTGCTGAAGTTAAAGCCTTTATAGTGGCGCTCGATATCGGCACGGGAGACGTTGACGTCATCGGCTTCCGGCACGCCATCCAGCCCTTTCAGCACGCCCTTGGTGGAGGGGGTGATGAGGATCTGTGGCAGCTTCTGATCTTTTTTGAGCCCTTCCGGCAGGGTGATGCCGCAGAACTCGCGCTCGCCATCCTTGTAGGCACGCCACATGGAGCCGGTGATGTATTGGCGGGCAATCGCCTCGATCATCACCGGACGGGCTTTTTGCACGATCCAGACGAAGGGGTGCGGAATATCCAGAATGTGGCTGTCAGCCAGTCCCTTCTCCTTGAACAGCTTGAACCAGTGGCTGGAGATGGCGTTGAGCGCCGCCCCTTTGCCCGGTACGCCGTTCAGGCCATCCACACCTTGCCAGATGCAATCGAAGGCCGAGATGCGATCGCTGATCACCATGAGGGCAAGGGGCGCATCGGCCGGCACATCATAGCCTTTCTCTTTTATGAGCCGGGCACTGTCTTCGGGGGTCAACCAGTAGACGCTGCGCACTTTGCCGGAATGGACAGGTTTATCGGTACGGATCGGCAAATCGTCATTCACCGCCAATACTTGATCTGCAAGACTCATGGCTAATAACACTTCCTGTTTGTGGGGGGTAAACATCGCGAGTCCCTCACCTGCGCGCTCTGTTTGCAACGGGCTGGCAAGGGGGCTCGCATCATCGAAAACCGGTCACAATCCCCCGCGTTTTCAGGGGGATTCAGATAACAAAACAGGGGCACAAGGCCCCTGTATTTATTCTGCTTTTGCTGCTGCCTGATCGGCCAGCCCCTTGGCGAATGCCTCGGACAGGCTGATATACATCTGGGAGATAACCCCGGACGATACCGGCTTCTTGTCCTTGTCGAACAGGGTGATGGAGGTCTTGCCTCCCGCCATTTCGCCAAGCTGGAAGCGGAATTTCTCCTCCTCCAGTTTGAACGGCTCGCTCCCTTTCGCCTTCCAGAACTCGGCGCCCGGCTCTTCGTACTCGACATCGATCCAGCCCAGTGACTGCTGGGTATCCTTGATGATGAAGCCGTAGGCTGGCAGCACCTGATTGAGACGACGCCACACCTGATCAAAGGAGCCTTCGGCAATCCAGGCGCTCAGCTCGTTGTTGTCCAGACCCAGCTGCAGGCCCATGCCATCGTTGGACTTGTGCTGCTCGCGGGCTTTCAGCTGGCTGTCGTAATAGAGAGAGAACTGGTTCAGCACCCGGGCGGCATAACGCTGGGCATCGGCAGGGGTCAGCTTGTTGCTGGTCTCGCCGTCGATGGTCTCTTCGTGATCCAGCACCCGTACCGACATGTTGACGGCATGACGAGCCTCGTCGTTACGCACGGTAAACTGGTAACGCTGACGGATTTTGAAATCGTCGTCATCTTCACCCCAGCCATCGAGGGCAACCGTGTTGTCAAACCAGCCGGTCTGCAATACGCCATCCTGCTGATCCAGCTTCTCGGTAGTGACCTTGTATTTGGCCAGGAAGTTCATCAGGAACGACCAGGTATCGCGCTCCACGCTCTGACTGGTGCTCAAGGCATAGAAGGCGACGGTCGGTTCACTGGCATTTGTCACCACCTGGCTGCCTGGTACCACGGTCAGCAGTTGGGCGGGCGGACGCACATCGATGTTGGCGCCGAGGGCACCTTCACGGCTGCGCTCGGGAAGCGGCGGGATATCGTACTGGCTGTTGAACTCGGGGGCGCTCAATCCTGCGGGGATCAAGAACGCACGGCCCTCGAGGCGGGCATCTTCATATTCGAAGTCCCGGTTGGCCATCTTGCGATCCTGGGGGGTGCTGCAACCGGCCAATACGGCAACAGTCGCAACGCTCAGCACCAGACGGGCTCTATTTCCCTTTCCATTAGATTTAAACACTCGCCATCAACTCCGCTGTGGTCAGTGCTCGCGCCATCAGCTGTTCGCCCTCGGGGGTGAGGTCAACCAGCGGCAGGCGCAAGGTGGCTGTTGCAATCAACCCCAGTTGGGCACAGGCCCATTTCACCGGGGTGGGGCTCGGTTCGCAGAACAGAGTCTTGTGCAACGGCATCAAAAGATTGTTGATGTCATGCGCCTGCCCGGCATCACCGGCCAGCGCAGCACGACACATGTCGGCCATCTGGGCCGCTGCAATATTGGTGGTGACAGAAATCACGCCATCGCCACCTTGCAGCATAAAATCACAACCAGTGGCATCGTCGCCACTGTAGAGAGCAAACTCCGGCCCGCACAGCTCGCGCAGCAGCGGGGTGCGGTTCAAATCGCCGGTTGCCTCTTTCAAACCGATAATGCCGGGAACCTTGGCCAGACGAGCGACAGTCTCCGGTTTGAGATCGCAGCAGGTGCGACCGGGGACATTATAAAGAATTTGGGGCAGACCACTAGCCTCGGCGATCGCACAATAGTGGCGATAGAGGCCCTCTTGGGTGGGTTTGTTGTAGTAGGGTGTCACCGAGAGGCCCGCCACCACGCCGGTTTTGGCCAGTCGCTTGGTCAATTCAATGGCATGGGCGGTATTGTTGGAGCCACAACCGGCGATGACGGGAATGCGTCCGGCGGCATACTCAACGGTCTTTTCAACGACGGCGATATGTTCCTGCTCGCTCAGGGTCACCGATTCCCCTGTGGTTCCCACCGCAACAATAGCGCTGGTCCCGGCGCTGACATGATAGTCGACCAAGCTGGCCAGACTGGCCCAATCGACTTCACCTGAAGCCAGCATGGGGGTAACGAGCGCAACAATACTACCGCGTAACATGGACTTTTCTCCCGATTTTCAGGGGCGTAATGGTAAAGCTGACCCCTTTGAAAAACAAGGGAGAGAGGGGGCAGGTCGTGATACCATCCGACACAAAAAGTGATAAATGAAAGCTCGGGCAGCGCACCAGGGATTGGTCAACAGAGCCAGCGGCTTGGCAGAGCACTGCGGCTTTCACAACAAAATAAGGACGAGAGAAGATTTATGACTCACTACCTGGTCGTAACGGCCATCGGCACGGACAGGCCTGGCATCGTCAATGAAGTGACCCGTCACGTCAGTGGCTGTGGTTGCAACATTGTGGACAGCCGCCTTGGCATCTTCGGCAATGAATTTACCTTTATCATGCTGCTCTCGGGCGACTGGAACAGCATGATGCAACTCGAAATTAGCCTGCCCCTGCGTAGCCAGGAGTGGGATCTCATCACCATGATGAAACGCACCGAACGCCACCAGTCCCTGCAGTATGACGTCCGCGCCAGTGCCGACCTGTTGATCCGCGACGAGCCCGGCATCGTAAGCCAGTGCACCCAGTTCTTCAGCGAACATGGCTGGAACATCCAGGCGATGCAATCCATGACCCTGGAGCAGCAGCCGTTCAACCTGCTGAAGATCAGTTTTCAACTCAATCTGGCCAGAGAGGGTGAAGTGGAGGGTTCGCAAACCGCCTTCGCCGATTTCTGTCGTCAACTGGGTGCCGAATCGTTCGAGTTTATCGTCAATCGCAAACACGCCTGAAGGCGTTTTACCCGAGGAGACCCCATGCAACCACTACAAGCTGGCAGCCCCGCCCCCGATTTCTCCCTGCCCGATCAGAATGGCAATCAGGTCAGCCTCGCTGGCCTGCGCGGCAAGAAGGTGCTGGTCTATTTCTATCCCAAGGCGATGACCCCGGGCTGTACCACCCAGGCCTGCAGCCTGCGCGATGTGAACGCCGAGCTGGCCGCCCTCAATGTGGTGGTACTTGGCATCAGCCCGGACCCGGCCAAACGACTGAAAAAGTTCGAAGAGCGGGACCAGCTCAACTTCACCCTGCTGGCCGATGAAGACCACGCCGTCGCCGATGCCTTTGGCGTCTGGGGCCCGAAAAAATTCATGGGCAAGGAGTATGACGGCATTCACCGTCAGAGCTTCCTCATCGATGAAGAGGGCAAGATTGCCCACCACTTCGACAAGTTCAAAACCAGCGATCACCATCAGGTGGTACTGGATTTCCTCAAGGGATAACCCTCCCCTGCGTCATTGAAAGGCCTGCCACGCAGGCCTTTTTTGTCTGGCAAGCCGCCCCTTGCCAGCGGATTTTTCTCACCAACTCCCCCGCCCAGATCAAAAAATTCATTTTATATATGGGTTAACGTGACCCCAGAATCATCTTCCAGCGAGATATCCCATGAACATGAGCAACACTGAGCGTTTGATCCTGAGCAACCAGTACGAAATTCTGGCGAAACTCAATCCGGAGAAAGCGGACGTCTACCAGCGCGCCAGCACCATCATCGAGCGCGGCTACTGCCTGCAGATCCTCGAGCTGGAGAAGAGCTTCGGCCATCTGGATTTGGCGACTTGCCAGGAGGTGATCGATACCCTGGAGCTGCACCACGCACTGGCCATCTCATGGGGCAATCTCGATGCGGCCGATCAGGGCGAGATCAACGCCAGCCGGCTGGAGTTCAACGGCTACAGCCGCAGTCAGGAGCGTGAACTGGCCGACTACGTCTGCTTCCTGCTGGAGGTGGACAAGCGCTTCCCCGAGCTCAAATGCCCGTGCGACGAGCTCTCCAGCGACATCGCCATGCGCGACAAGTACCAGCGGATGCTGCAGGTGTGGCGTCAGTGCCCCCGTCAGTACAAGCTCTCCATCCAGGAGATCCGCAAGGTACTGGCGGCCTGATCCGCACACCGACCGCAACAAAAAAGGCGCCACTGGCGCCTTTTTGCATCTGAATCGGGTTATTCGTAGAGAAAGGATTTATCGAGCTGCTGGAAAGCAGCCTTGAGGGTATCGGCCAGCTCTTCATAGCGGGGTTGTGACACCAGCTGACGACGACCACCCTGCTCGTTCATCTTGCCGTTGATCTCCCGATACCAGCTCGCCAGCGAAGGGGGCAAACGGGTGTCGGCCCGCTGACCGAGCCAGTAGTAACCCTGCAGCGGTAAACTGAGCAGAAACAGCACGGAAGTGATGACGGAGGGCCAGTAGTGCAGCTCGCCAAACTGGAACTGCAGCATTACGCTCAGCACCGCCAGCGCGGGGATCACCTTGAGAGCAAACTCGGTTGCCTTGATCACCCGATTTTCAGGAAACATCGAATTGAGCTCGGGACGGCGCGGCCAAAGCGTCATATAATGGCGGCCTTGCTGTAACTTAGTTCCAAAAATGTTCATGCTCATACTACCTCCGAGCGCTTTTTGAACGTACCAACGGCAAAACCTCGACAAAATTTGATGCAAAGTAACAAAGGTTGAGGATGACTTTGTTATTTTTCAACAATCGGGTTATCCTTTGTACGCCCATTTTTGCGTCAAAAGCTTCTTGCTATTGACCTGTCAGGGACGTCTGGATTTCGGGTCTTGTATCACTATACAAGGGGCAAGCAACAGATTGCCAACCCTCATAAGGATAAGTTGAAAGTTTTTGGACGCACCGCGTCCAACGCATCCGCCTACACAACCCAATCTGCGATAGGATTTATTCATGAGTAAGCTGGTTCTTGTTCTTAACTGTGGCAGCTCTTCCCTGAAGTTTGCTGTCATTGACGCAACCACCGGTGATGACCTGCTGTCCGGCCTGGCCGAGTGCTTCAACCTCGACGACGCCCGCATCAAGTGGAAACTGAATGGCGAGAAAGGCAGTGCCGATCTGGGCGCGGGTGCCGCTCACCAGGAAGCGCTGGACTTCATCGTCAACAAGATCCTGCCGCTCAATCCGGAACTGTCCAAAAACCTGATCGCCATCGGTCACCGTGTTGTTCACGGTGGCGAGCGCTTCACCTCTTCCGTAGTCATCTGCGAAGACGTGATTGCCGGCATCGAAGCCGCTGTTCCGTACGCCCCGCTGCACAACCCGGCTCACCTGATCGGTATCCGTGAAGCGCGCCGCATATTCCCGGCTCTGGCTGACAAGAACGTGGCTGTATTCGATACCGCGTTCCACCAGTCCATGCCGGAAGAAGCTTTCCTGTACGCCCTGCCGTACAAGCTCTACAAAGAGAACGGCATCCGTCGCTACGGCGCTCACGGCACCAGCCACTACTACATCAGCCTGGAAGCTGCCAAGCAGCTGAACAAGCCGGTTGAAGAGCTGAACATCATCAACTGCCACCTGGGCAACGGCGGTTCCGTCTGCGCCATCAAGAACGGCAAGTCTGTTGATACCTCCATGGGTCTGACCCCGCTGGAAGGCCTGGTCATGGGTACCCGCTCCGGCGATCTGGACCCGGCCATCATCTTCTTCCTGCACGACAAGCTGGGCATGAGCGTTGCCGATATCAACACCATGCTGACCAAAGAGTCCGGCCTGCAGGGTCTGACCGAAGTCACCTCCGACTGCCGTTTCGTTGAAGACAACTACGACAGCAAAGAAGAAGCCAAGCGTGCCATGGACGTTTACTGCTACCGCCTGGCCAAGTACATCGGTGCCTACGCCGCCGCCATGGATGGTCGTCTGGACGCCGTCGTCTTCACCGGTGGTATCGGTGAAAACTCCGCACCTATCCGTGAAATCACCCTGAACAAGCTGGGTCTGCTGGGCTTTGACGTTGATCACGACGCCAACCTGGCTGCCCGCTTCGGCAAGGGTGGCGAGATCACCAAGGCCGGCTCTACCAAAGCCCTGGTTATCCCGACCAATGAAGAGTGGGTTATCGCCCACGACGCGCTGGAACTGGTCGGCGCTTAATTGACGCAGTAACTCGAGGCCGCCCACCAGGGCGGCCTTTTCCTGATCCCAAAAAATGAACAAGGGGTATAAAGTGGCACGCACTATTATGCTTATCCCAGTCGGCACTGGTGTCGGCGTAACTTCCGTGAGTCTTGGCGTTGTTCGCGCCATGGAACGTCACGGTGTCAATGTCAGCTTCTTCAAACCGGTCGCCCAGCCGCGTCCGGGTGAAATCGGTGCCGAGCGTTCAACCGCCGTTATCCGCGCTGCTGCCAACATCAATCCGCCCGAGCCGTTCACCCTCTCCTACGCCGAGAACATGATCAGCACCAGCAACACCGATATCCTGCTGGAAGAGATCGTGGCCCGCTTCGAAGAGCACGTGAAATCCAGTGGTGCCGAAGTGCTGGTTGTCGAAGGTATGGTGCCGACCGACAAGCAGCCCTTTGCCAACAAGCTGAACTACGACGTTGCCAAGGCGCTGGACGCCGACATGGTATTCGTGACCCATCCGGGCCATGACTCCAGCCAGAAGCTGAAAGAGCGCATCGAGCTGGCCTGCTCCAACTTCGGTGGTGTCAACAACCCCCGTATCGTTGGTTGCGTGATCAACAAGGTTGGCGCGCCGGTTGACGAGCACGGCGTAACCCGCCCTGACCTGACCGAGATGTTCGAAGCCCATCACCACGCTTCTGACGCTGCCCACAACCTGGAAGTGCTGCAAGTATTCGGCAAGAGCCCGCTGCGCATCCTGGGTTGCATCCCCTGGAACACTCAGCTGATCGCCCCGCGCGCCAAGGATCTCGCCAAGCATCTGGCTGCCAAGATCCTGCACAAGGGTGAGCTGGACAGCCGTCGTCTGCAGACCGTGACCTTCTGTGCCCGCTCCATCCACAACATGGTTGAGCACTTCCGTCCGGGTAGCCTGCTGGTCACCTCTGGCGACCGCTCTGACGTCATCGTCTCTGCCTGCCTCTCCGCCATGAACGGCGTCAAGCTGGGTGCCCTGCTGCTGACCGGTAACTACCATCCGGAACCGCAAGTGATGGCTCTGTGCCAACAGGCCATGGCCACCGGCCTGCCGATCATGATGACCGGTACCAACACCTGGCAGACCGCCGTCAGCCTGCAGAACTTCAACGTCGATATTCCGGAAGATGACCGCGAGCGTATCGAGCTGGTGCAGGACTATGTGGCTGGCCACATCGACAAGCACTGGATCGAGTCGCTGACTGTCAGCTCGACCCGTTCCCGTCGTCTGAGCCCGCCAGCATTCCGTTATCAGCTGACCGAGCTGGCCCGTCAGGCCAACAAGCGTGTCGTGCTGCCGGAAGGCGACGAGCCGCGCACCATCAAGGCTGCCGCCATCTGTGCCGAGCGTGGCATTGCCCGTCCGGTGCTGCTGGGTAACCCGGAAGAGATCCGTCGTGTTGCTGAGCAGCAGGGTGTGGTTCTGACCGATCGCGTCGAGATCATCGATCCGGCCGTTGTTCGCGAGCGCTATGTGCCGCGTCTGGTCGAGCTGCGCAAGAACAAGGGCATGACCGAAGTGGTTGCTCGCGAGCAGCTGGAAGACAACGTGGTACTGGGTACCATGATGCTGGAGCGCAATGAAGTTGACGGCCTGGTATCCGGTGCGGTGCACACCACTGCCAACACCATCCGTCCGCCGATGCAGATCATCAAGACCGCTCCGGGCTCTTCCCTGATCTCCTCCATCTTCTTCATGCTGCTGCCTGACCAGGTTCTGGTCTACGGTGACTGCGCGATCAACCCGGATCCGACTGCCGAGCAGCTGGCCGAGATCGCTATCCAGTCCGCCGACTCTGCTGCCGCTTTCGGCATCGAGCCGCGCGTTGCCATGATCTCCTACTCTACCGGTACCTCTGGCGCCGGTGCCGATGTAGAGAAAGTGCGTGAAGCGACCGAGCTGGCCAAGGCCAAGCGCCCCGACCTCATCATCGACGGCCCGCTGCAGTACGATGCGGCCATCATGGAGAACGTGGCCAAGTCCAAGGCACCGAACTCACCGGTTGCCGGTAAAGCCACCGTGTTCGTCTTCCCTGACCTGAACACCGGTAACACCACTTACAAAGCGGTACAGCGTTCCGCTGACCTGGTCTCCATCGGCCCGATGCTGCAAGGCATGCGCAAGCCGGTCAACGACCTCTCCCGTGGCGCCCTGGTTGACGACATCGTCTACACCATCGCCCTGACCGGTATCCAGGCTGCTCAGGCTGACGAACAAGCCTAATCAGCTCTAGCCTGAAAAAACCGATCACAAAGGCTGCTCACCCAAGGTGAGCAGCCTTTTTTATTGGTTCTCTTTTGAAGACCAGTTAAACATGCCATCAACTCAGTGTTGCGCAGAATAATGCCATGCGGCGCGCCAGCAACGACTTGAGCAGAGAGTCATAATGAACCGTGCTAGCCACATCAATGATGCATGTAAAACACATTAAAGATCATAAGGTTGGATATAGATGGGATTCATCACGGAACGCTTATAGCAAATATCCCACCATCGGCATGGCGATCTGACCTGCTAAAAATTGCAGTAAAAAAGACCCGTTCGATACGCTATTCGTCAATAGGCCACTCGGCAACATCCACATCATGGAGGAATGGAAATGCTGATGAAGAAACTCTCTGCAGTCATGCTGCTGGCCTGCTTGCCCCTGTTCAGCCAACCCTCGTTGGCGACGGATAAAACAGCGCCCAAACAGACCACCACAGCGACTGCTGCCAAGGAGAGCGGCAAAATTAATATCAATACGGCGACCCTTGCCGAGCTTACCAACCTGAAAGGAATCGGCGACAAGAAGGCACAAGCCATCGTCGATTATCGTGAAAAGCAGGGAAAGTTCACCTCGGTCGATCAACTGGCTGATGTCAGCGGCATTGGTCCAGCAACCCTGGATGCCAACCGTGACATGATCATCGTCAAATAACGTCCGAGCACTGCATGTGCAAATGGGGCTGCCTGTGGCTGCCCCATTTTTCTTGGAGTATCATGGCCGCACTTTAATCCCGCTGGATAGTTTTCCATGAAAAAGACTCCTCTCGTTGTTCGCAAGGCCGTACTCCCGGTAGCCGGTCTGGGTACCCGTATGCTCCCTGCCACCAAGGCCATCCCGAAAGAGATGCTGCCGGTGGTCGACAAACCGTTGATCCAGTATGTGGTGCGCGAAGCCATCGCAGCCGGGATCAAGGAGATCATTCTGGTCACTCACTCCAGTAAGAACTCCATCGAAAACCACTTCGACAAGAGCTTCGAGCTGGAAGCAACCCTCGAGAAGCGGGTCAAGCGTCAGCTGCTGGAAGAGGTGCAACAGATCTGCCCGAAAGACGTCACCATCATGCACGTCCGTCAGGGCGAGGCCAAAGGGCTGGGTCATGCAGTACTGTGCGCTCGTCCGCTAATCGGTGACAATCCCTTCGCCGTGCTGCTGCCGGATGTACTGATCGACGACGTCGCCAGCAACCTCAAGCAGGACAACCTGGCCGAGATGGTGCACATGTACGAAGAGAACCAGATCAGCCAGATCATGGTGGAAGCGGTTCCCGAGAGCGAAGTGGACAAGTACGGCATCGCCGACATCAAGGGGGAAGCTCTGAGCGAGGGGATGTCCCTGCCGATGCAAGCCATTGTCGAGAAGCCGCCCCGTGACGAAGCCCCCTCCAATCTGGCGGTGGTGGGTCGTTACGTCCTCTCCTCCAATATCTGGCCGCTGCTGGAGAAGACCCCGGCCGGTGCCGGTGACGAGATACAGCTTACCGACGCCATCGCCATGCTGATGGAGCAGGAGCAGGTCAACGCCTACTTCATGAAGGGCAAAAGCCACGATTGCGGCAGCAAGCTCGGCTATATGAAAGCCAACGTGGAATATGCCGTACGCCATCACGAACTGAACGGTGAATTCATCGGCTGGCTGAAGCAGTTCGTCAAGCAGTTGTAATCACTGATAAATCTGTTTTTTATAGACGTATTCAAAGAGCATCAAATGATGCTCTTTTTTCATTTACGCAACAAAAAATCAATCAATACCAAATAAACTCTCAGCAAATCATAATGTTGTAATTTATTCACACATGCTCTATAAGGATTGAGGCGTGTTTCTCGCCCTTGCATAAAAAACTCAAAAAAATATAAGACACAGGTGGAAGTTCCAATGAATAACCCGTCAAAAGGGACCTTTTTAGGTCACCCTAAAGGGCTTTTTTTGCTCTTTAGTACCGAACTGTGGGAGAGATTCTCCTATTACGGCATGCGTGCCGTGCTGGTGCTCTATCTGACTGACCTGACTGCCAACGGCGGTCTGGGCTGGAGTCAGGCAGATGCCCTCAAACTCTACGGTATCTATACCGGTCTGGTTTATATCACTCCGCTGATCGGCGGCTGGCTGGCTGACACCTTCCTGGGTCAACGTCGCGCCATCCTGATCGGTGCCGTGCTGATGGCCGCAGGTCAGTTCACCCTGGCACTGCCCCATGCGATGTTCCCGGATATGGTCAACACCATGTTCTACGCAGGTCTCGCACTGCTGATCGTGGGTAACGGCCTGTTCAAACCGAACATCTCCACCATGGTGGGTGACCTCTATGAAGAGGGTGATCACCGTCGTGATGGTGCCTTCACCATCTTCTACATGGGCATCAACCTGGGTTCCTTGCTGGCAGGCGTGATCTGTGGTGCTGCCGCCACTGCCTACGGCTGGCAAGCTGCCTTCGTCGGCGCCGGTATCGGTATGCTGCTCTCCCTGGTGATCCAGGCCACCATGGCCCAGCGTTTCCTGGGTAACATCGGTCGCGTCACAGCCGCCCAGCGTGCAGCTGCTCTGCGTACTACCGAGCAGAAAGCACCGCTGACCAAGCAGGAAGTGGATCGCATCAAGGTCATCCTGGTACTGGGTCTGTTCACCATCATCTTCTGGGCTGGCTTCGAGCAAGCCGGTGGTCTGATGAACCTCTACACCCAGGAGTATACCGACCGCATGATCGGCAACTTCGAAGTGCCGACCGCCTGGTTCCAGTCCCTGAACCCCTTCTTCATTATCACTCTGGCCCCGATCGTGGCTGCCATCTGGATCAAGCTCGGCAAGAAAGAGCCGAACTCTCCGGTCAAGTTCGCCATGGGTCTGCTGTTCCTGGCTGTCGGCTTCCTGTTCATGGTCGGTGCCGTGCTGCAGCAAGGTGGTGACCAGACCGTCAAGACCTCCATGTTCTGGCTGGTAGGTGCTTACCTGTTCCACACCCTGGGCGAGCTCTGCCTCTCCCCGATCGGCCTCTCCATGGTGACCAAGCTGGCTCCGCTGCGCCTGGCCTCCCTGATGATGGGTGCCTGGTTTGGCTTCGTTGCCCTGGCCAACTACGCAGCGGGCTTTATCGGCTCCTTCGTTGGTGAAGCTGGCCCGATCGCCATCTTCGGTGGCATCGCCCTGGCTGCGGTACTGAGCGCCCTGATCCTGCTGACCATGGCCAACCGCCTGGTCTACTGGATGCACGGTGCCGAAGGCCCGGCCAAAGAGCCGCAAGCTCAAGAGAAGAAACTGCAGTCTGCCGCCGTCTAAACGGTCAGGATTGTAAAAAACAGACAGGGCGCCCATCGGGCGCCCTGTTTGTTTTGGCCTGTTGTCAGGCAGCATCAGTGATGGCGAACCTGCACATCCAGCGAGCCGCCGCTGTCGCTGCGAAATTGTAAAGCGAACGGTTCATGCCAGCTGCGCTTGTGCAGGGCATAGTGGCTGCTGCGCATCAAGCCAAGGGGCAAGCCACCGGAGCGCATCAGCCAGTGGGGAGAGGTGAGCCCGGCGTTGGCAAACACCAGCCCATCGTGCTGATCAAACAGCAGCGCCGCCATGGCAAAAGAGTGGCGAAGCCCGGACGCCATCAACTGATGGTTGAGGTAGTCGAGCAACCGGTGCGGCTGGCTCAGTAAACGGCTCTCGTTCTGCTGAAACTGGCGATAGGGGACGTTCATCAAGGAGCGCACCAGTGCCCCACAAAATGCGGCATCTTTTCCCATGATGGGCAGTTCCATCACCAGCACCAACAGTTTGTCCTCCACCTTGAAGGTATCGGGGATAAACAGCTGCCCCAACCCCTTGAATGTCACCTGCCAGGGGCCCCACTCCTGCAAGCCCGGTGGCTTGAGCCCCGCCAGCAGGCGGCTGGCCGCCTTGTCGTGAGCGCTGAAGAAATCGATATGCTCCATCAGCTCCAGTTGCTGAGCCCGGTTGGCACTGCCGTTGAGGCACTGTTCGATGCTGCGCTCGACCAGCGCATAATCCTCGAGGGGCTTGAGCAGATAATCGCGCGCACCGGCACGCAACGCGCTGGCCACGGCCTCCATGGTGCTCTGGGCAGAAATGACGATCACCGGGATATGGGGATAACGGGCAGAGAGACAGGCAATCACCTCGTGCCCATCCATATTGGGCATATTGAGATCGCACAGCACCACGTCGGGATGGTAAAGCGCCGCCGCCGAAAGCCCTTCAATGCCATCCTCCGCCTGAAACACCGTTGCCCCGTCCCGTGCGAGGTAACTGACTAGCGAGTGGCGAAAAACAGCCTCGTCTTCCACCACCAGGATCCGTAGCCCGGCTTTTGACATCTTGATAAAAACCTTATTAGTCAATTGGTTATTTAAGTAATAAGACTAGACCAAATCGGCTGGAATGTAGCTGTCCCTGCGTCAAAAATCGACTGCACTCCCGACTTTCGATTTCAGAAACAGCCCTGATGGTGCGATATCCCGGGTTTAATTAATGCTGAGGCCACAGCAACTGCGTGGCTCAATCCATTGTCAGTGCCCCCTGTAGCATCACCTCTTCGCCATAGGTCAGGATTAGCCATGGTGTCACTGCCCATGCGAATTGTGCAAGCCAACGCCATAAGGGATAATGCCCCCACTCCAGCCCGTGAAGAAGACCATGACCCCAGCCGAATACAGCGCCCTCGCCCACCCCAGATTGTCCCATCCGGCCCGCAGTCTCTATACCCTGCAGCTGCGCAGACTGGTGCTGGAAAATCAGCTGGCCCGGCTCAACTATCCCGAGCTGGGTCGGGCGCTGGCGGTGGTCGACCCGGGCGATCCCTGCGGCTTTTCGTTTCAGGTCAATGCCCGCCAGCTCACCGAGCTGTTCGATGAACTGATGGAGGCAGGCCTGCTACAGGTCGAGGCTCAGCCCGAGAGTGAGCACTACCATCAGTGCCCGTTCCAGTTGCCACTGCTGACCCAGAAACTGCGCAGCCCCCTGCCGGAGCGCCCCTTCCAGATGCATCTGCAATGGCGACCGGACGAGGAGCTACCTAC
Organism: Aeromonas finlandensis; assembly: GCF_000764645.1. Classification (GTDB taxonomy): domain Bacteria; phylum Pseudomonadota; class Gammaproteobacteria; order Enterobacterales; family Aeromonadaceae; genus Aeromonas; species Aeromonas finlandensis. The sequence continues at coordinate 28,700 of NZ_JRGK01000032.1, read as the reverse complement.
CCTCGCCCGCCTGTGCGGGGTGATCGATGCCAGCTACAGCGAAGAGGATCTGGGGGAGTTTATCGCCTACTGGCTGGGGCGCCCCGAAGTGTTCGACTCCCAGCATCAATGGATGCTCAAGTTCATTCGCGCCCTCAAGACCCGCCGCTATACCCGTCGCAAACCGATGGAGGTGCAGGGCTACCAGCAGGTGACTCCTGCCCCGGCAGAGTCAGGCCCCAGCAAACGGGCCCAGCAGATGATCGAAGAGGCCAAGCGACTGGCCCAACAGCAAACGCAAGAACCCGCACCGCAGCAGGAGCCGGATAATGATTGATAGCGGCCCCCGCCTGCAGGCAAAATCAACCCCTTGTCTACCCATCCCTGATCGAGCAGAAGGAGCATTCCATGACTGACCCGCAAGATCCCCTGCGCCAGGAGCTGGAAGAGATCGAAGCCAAGCGCAAAAGAATCGCCAAAGCCAAGCAGGATCATCGGGTTCACGATCCCGAATTGAGCAAGCACGTAGGCGGTCTGCTGGAGCGTATTCGTCGCCTGCAGGCCGAGACCGGCGGCGGCCACTATGACTACGAGACCCTGCGCAAGGAGTACGACGCCAAGGCCAACGCCGAGGTGCGCGAGCTGCAGAAGGCAGCCCGTCAGGAGCGGATCCAGAAGCTGATCGCCCAGGCCGACCTCAACCCCGACTGGGTGTTCGCCAAGATGGATGCCACAGACCCGGCGCTGCAGTATCCCATCGAAACCGCCCGTTACTTTATCAGCGGCTTCGAGCACTGGGAGAAGAGCGGTGGCGGCTGCATGCTCATCTACGGCGACTACGGCACCGGCAAGTCAACGCTGGCGGGCGCGGTGGCACACGAGCTGATCGAACTTCACCAGAAATCGGTGATCTTCCAGCAGTGGGCCTCCATCGTCGATCGCCTCTTCTTCAACGTGATCCCCGATCAGGATGAGCGCAACCAGTACCGCCGCGCGCTGGAAGAGGTGGATCTGCTGATCATAGACGAGGTATCGGCCAACCGCGCCAAGATGGCGGAGAGCCAGTCCAGCTTCCTCGGCCACCTGCTGCGCCGCCGTCGCAACCTGTCAAAGAGCGTCATCATCATCACCAACCACACGCCCCAGAGCCTGCATCAGGCGATCGGTGATTTCAGCTATGAGGCGATCAAGGCGTTCAATCCGGTGGATATCCATCTGAGCGGTCCCAGCCGTCGCCCCAGCATCGGCAACTACAACGGCTGATCCCCTCTCCGCGGGTGCGAGTCGCTGGCGGCTCGTACCCTCTCCTTCCTGTCAGTTCACCAATAGAAACAACTCTCATTTACAGCGAGCGAACAAGCCACTAGGCTAGCCCCTTTTGCCAAGGGAGCTCAGCTATGACAACCACACTGATTTTCGGAGCCAGCCGCGGGCTGGGCCGCGCCTTTACTCACCATGCCTTGAGCGAGGGTCACCGGGTGGTAGCGCTGGTGCGCAGCCCCGAGATGGCCACGGAACTGGGCGCACTGGGAGTTGAGGTGATCGAAGGGGATGCGCTGGATCCGGCTGCGGTGCAGCAGGCCTGCATTGCAGCAGGACAAGATGCACAGGTCATCTCTACCCTCGGCAGCTTCCGTCAGGCAGCGCCGGTGGACTACCAGGGCAACCGTCATGTGATCGATGCCATGGAGCAGGCAGATCTGAAACGGCTGCTGCTGGTCACCTCTCTCGGCTGTGGCGACAGCTGGCAATATTTGCCGGAGCGGGCCCGCGCCGCCTTCGGCCACGAAGTGCGCCTCAAGAGTCTGGCGGAGAGCTGGCTGCAGACCAGCCCCCTCGCGTGGACCATTCTGCGCCCGGCGGGCCTGCAGGATGGCGACGCCACCGGCCGCGCCGAGCTGAGTCAGGGCAAGGAGGTACATGGACTGGTACGCCGCGCCGATGTGGCCGCCCAAGGGCTGCGCCTGCTGGCAGATGAGACCGCGGTGGGGCAGATCTACGCCATCGGCGATCCCACGCTCCAGCGCGGCTAAAGCAGCAGTAAAACCGCTTAACCCCACCACATAACAAAACGGTCAGCCCTTGGGCTGACCGTTTTCGCTTTACCGCACACGCCATCTCACGCGCGCTTGCACCATCCCGCTTAACCGGCGGTCGTTTCACTCTGCACGACTGACGAGCGAGCAACCGGCAGCGACTGCTGCCGCCAGCGCAACAGCAGGCAGGCCAGCACGCCGTAGAGCAGCGCCAGACCCCACAGCTGCCACCAGTAACGGGAAACCTGCGCGAAGTCGGCCCCCATCTGGTTGAGGCGCAGAAAACCCTCGATGGCGGGGATAGTGGGCACCCACTGAGCCAGCCAGTTGAGGGGGGCCGGGATCAGCTCGATCGGCCAGATAAAGCCAGCCAGAAAGACCAGCGGCAGGGAGGAGATCAGCACCACCTGAGTGGGCAGATCCCGCCGGGTAAAGATGGCTCCCAGCACAATCCCGAACCAGCAGGTCGCCAGCAGGAACGGCAGGGCGAACAGCCACAGCTCCAACGGATCGGCATGACGGGCGATGTTGTAGTGATCGAAGCAGAAGCCAAGGAAGTAGCTCACCGGCAGCAGGAACAGCCCCGCCAGCACCAGGGTTCTGGCCAGCAGCAGCGGCAGTACCGGCGCGTTTTGCCAGTAACCGTGCTCGCCGCGGCAACTGCGCTGGTTCTGGGTTGCCCCCAGGATCCCCGCCCCCATCAGCAGCACCTGATGAAGGATCAGCACAAACACCGCAGGCACCACGTAGTTGACGTAGCCCATGGTGGGGTTGAACACCGGCACCACGTTAAGAGCCACCGCGTTCCAGCCAATGGCCGCTTGCGGCAGCGCCTCGCCGTGGCTCAGCAAGCGCGCCACCTTCACCTGCGCCGCGAGAGTGCCCCCCGCCTGCGCCAGCCCTTCGGCAATGGTGCCGTAGACCAGAAAGTAGGAGGCATCACCGGCATAGCTCAGAGTAACGCTCTTGCCCTGCATCAGATCCCGATAGAAGTGGTTGGGGATGTGCAGTATCCCGCTCGCCTCCCCGGCCATCATCAACTGGCGTGCCTCAGCCAGCGAATTGGCCCGCACCACCAGCTTCACCTGCGGCGTGGCATCGGCCATGAACTCCAGCTGACGGGACAGCTGACTGCCATCCTCGTTGACCACCACCACCGCCTCTTCCCGCGGCAACTGATGCAGATAGGGCTGGGGATAGAGAAACGAGTAGAAGATCACCCCGCCAAACAGGGTGAGCATGATGGCGCGATCCGCCAGCAGAGTGCGCAGCTCAAGGCGCAACAGATCGACAAATCCCAGCATCACTCAGGCTCCTTCTCGACGACCGCCACTACGGCAGCTGCTGATTGACGGGCAAGCTCGGCCTGCTGCTTGTAACGACGCACCACCAGCAGCAGGGGGAGCAGGAACAGCAGCAGCGCCCCCAGTTGCGGCAGCGCCGATACGAGGGGCAGACCGTAGTTGCTCTGGCCAATCTGCAGCTCCACATAGTGGGAGACCGGCAACAGGCTGCGCCAGAAGCGGGCGAAATCCCCCATGGCACTCACCGGAAAGGTAACCCCCATAAAGGCGAAACCGGGCGCCGTGTAAGCCCCCGCCAGCGACAGGGCGCGGGCCGGATCCCGGATGATGCCGTAGAAAAAGGCCCCCATGGCAACGCAGGCCGCCGAAGCGAGCCCCAGCCCAATCACCAGCACCAGCCAGCTGCCGTGCATGGGGTAGGAGAAGCCCTTGAACAGCAGCAGCGTCCAGACAATCCCCCAGCCCCAGCCAATCAGCACATGGGGCAACAGGGTGCGCCACAGACCGAACCAGACACCGCGGGTGGTCCAGTCCAATCCCAGCCGATCGGTGCGGGCCAGCGAATTGAGGCCGAACAGCACCACCAGGATCTGCCATACCGCAGGCAGAATGGCGCTCAGCAGAAACTGGGCGTAGCTGGAGTTGAGGTTGTAGAGCGCCGTAACCTGACTGCTGATGGGCACCGACTGCCCGATCGCACCGGGCAGCGCCTTGCCATCGGCCATCGCCTCCAGCACGCCTACCTGACCGTTGAGGGTACCCACCACCTGCGCCAGCGCCGAGTTCACCAACTTGGCGATCAGGATGAACTGGCCGTTGTTGAACACCGTCACCTGCGGCTGGGTACCCTGACGGGCATCCCGCTCCAGATGGTTGGGGATCACCACCAGCGCATAGATGTCGCCACCGCGCAGGGCATGTGCGCCCGCATCGACGGAGTCAAACTGCCGAGCCACCTTGAGCCCGGCCGAGCCATCCAGCGAGAAGGCGAGCTGGCGCGACAGCACGCTGTGGTCGAGATCCACCAGCCCCACCTTGAGGTCGCGGGCCAACCCTGCCGAGAAGATCCAGCAGAGGATCCCCATCAGCAGCAGCGGCACCCAACTCATCAGGGCACGGCTGAACGGATCCTGCCACAGCAGCCGAAATTCACGTCCCATCAGAGTTCAACCAGCACACTCATGCCGACCCGCAGCCCTTCAACCGGTTGCAGCGGACGGGCCTCCACCTGGAAGCTCTTCATATCGAAGCCCTGACGGGTATCGGTGGCACGCCAGGTGGCGAAATCCCCCATCACGGCCACATGGGTCACCTTGAAGCGCACAATCTGATCGCCAAGGCCCGGGATGCGGGCATCGAACTCGGTACCGACGGGGAAGCGGGGCAGCAGATCTTCGCGGATATGGAACTGGGCCCAGGCATCGCTCATGTCGAGCAGGGTCACCACCGGGAAGCCTTGCGGTGCCAGCTCGCCGCTACGCAGCAGCACCTGACTCACTTCACCATTGTGGGGGCTGGTGATGCGGGTATCGGCCAGATAGGCCTCCACCTCGGCAACGGAACCGGCCGCCATCTTGGCCTTCTCGCGAGCGGCGACCTTGGTCTCTTCCCGCGCCCCTTCCAGCGCCATCTGATACTGCTGCCACGCCATCCCTTCGCTGTACTTGGCGGCTTGCCAGGCCGTCCAGGCCTCGTCGCGCTTTTGCAGCGGCATCACGCCATCGCGGTACAAGCTGGCAACCCGCTCATAGGTCTTGCCACGCAACTGGGCGGCAGCCTTGGCTTTTTGCCACTGATCCTTGGCGGCGGCGATCTGCTGGGCACGGGCCCCTTTCTCTGCCTCTTGCGCCATGGCCCCTGCAGCGGCTTCACCCGCCTTGGCCTGGCTCAACTTGGCTTCAATCTCGGGGCTCGCCAGGGTAAAGACCAGCTGATCCCTGGCCAGCTGATCGCCCTTTTTGACCAGTACCTCGTCGATGCGGCCCGGCACTTTGGAAGAGACCGAGTACTGCTGCGCTTCTATCTGCCCTTGCAGATGCACCGGCTCGGGTTGATAGGAGAGCCAGAAGCGCCAGCCGAGCCAGACCACCAGGATCACCAGCGCCAGCGGCAACAACAGCGGTTTACCCTGGCTCATCTTCTTTTTGATGGGGGGATGGCTCATCACTTCACCTCGACAAACGGGCGACCCTTGGCGGTCGAAACAGACATGAAAAATGGAACAGACAGGGCCGGGATCATGAGTTCACCTCGATCACCTGACCATGCTGATATTGATTGAAACTGTTCATCTGGCCGGAGAGCGCCAGCAGACGGGCCAGCGACACCACATATTGATAGGCCGCCGCCGCGCGCTGGGTCTTGACCCCCGCCAGCTGGTTCCGGGCATCCACCACATCGAGGGAAGTGGAGAGCCCCTGACCGAAGGCTTTGTCACGCAGCAGCACGTTCTCCTCTGCCAACGCCTGGGTGGAGGAGAGGGATTGATACTCCTCCAGCCCCTGCGCCGCTTCGCGCCAGGTCTTCTCTACCAGCAGCTCCAGATCCTGACGGGTCTTGGCTTGCAGCAGATTGACTTGCAGCTCGGCACTCTTGGCGGCCTGCACCGTCTCGGAGCGACCATCACGGCTCACCAGTGGCATGCTGACGCCCACCCCCACCAACCAGTCAGGCGTGGTCTTGGAGGCGAGCGAATCATCTTCATAGAGGTTGTAGTTGCCGAACAGGAACACCTCGGGGGCATATTTGCCCTTCTCCATCCGGATCATCCCCTTGGCCTGCTCCTTCTTGGCGCTGAGCAGCTTGAGGCCGGGGTGCACCTCCAGGGTCTGGCTTACCAGCCCCTCGAGACGCGGCAGATCCTTGTTGACGAACAGGCCGCTGCCCGGCTCGGCGCGGGGCAGCTTGAGCATATGGCCGAGGGCCAACTCGGCGATCTCGAGGCCACGGCGCGACTTCTGGGTATCGATGCGGGCCCGATCATAGGCCGACTGGGCAGAAAGACGCTCCACCTTGGCGATCTGGCCCTGAGCTTCAAGCTTCTTGGCGTGATCCAGATGGTGGGCCAGCCCGTCCTCTATCTCCTGTTTGGTCTGCACCACCTGAGCGGCCAGCACCACGCCGAAATAGGTCTGGGAGAGGCTCTCAAAGGTGGATTGCTGCTTGAGCACCAGCAGCTGTTGCGCCTCGCTCACCTGCGCCTGGCGGATATCCTGCGCCGCATCGATGCGGCCACCGGTAAAGAGCGGCCAGAGCATCTTGACCGAGCTGGTCACCACATTCTGCTTGGTCAGCGGGGTAACGAAATCATTGGGTGTGAGGTGGAACTTCTGCATGAGTGGCGCCAGCACCTGACCCAGCTCCGGATGGCTGGCGATAGGGTTGAGATCCATCATGTCCAGCTCCACCGGCTGATCGAGGTGGGTATAGCTGGCCCCCAGATCCACCTTGGGCAGATACATGTCCTTGGCCGCTTCACGCAGTTGCTTGGCCCGATCGACCCCGGCCTGTTCGGCAGCCAGCCCCTCATCCTGCTGGATGACCCGGGTCCAGGCTTCGCCGAAACTGATAGTCTGCGCCTGCGCCGACCCCAGCACGGCCCCCATCAGACACGGCCAGAGTGATTTAATGAACCTTGACGTCATAGATCCCCAATCCGCTTTTGTTGCATAAATGTTTGGAGCATTTGCTCGACTTAAGCTCGCTATCATAACGCAAAGCGGGCCAGCAAGTGGACTGACAATTATGCAGACAACCGACATAGGTAGTACAGCCATCCCTCATGATCAATCTGGCCGTTTTTCAACAACTCCAGAATTTGCAAGCCTTGGCGCGACGTTTTTTTCAGAAAAAAATGGCTGACGCTCAAATACTAACCTTTTCTCCTGCCTAAAAAATGCGTAATATACGCCGCCCTAAGCCGATGGTAACCGTGGAATGCAGATAGGTCCCCACACGCTTGAAACTCCCTTGATTGTGGCTCCCATGGCCGGTGTAACTGACCGACCATTCCGTGAACTTTGTTTGCGATTGGGGGCCGGCATGGCCGTTTCCGAGATGCTGCTGGCCAACCCGGATGTCTGGGATACCCAGAAAACCAGGATGAGGATGGATCACTCTGCAGAAGGCGGATTGCGATCGGTCCAGATTGCCGGGGCCGACCCCGAGATGATGGCGTTTGCTGCCCGCTACAACGTGGAGCAGGGCGCACAGATCGTCGACATCAACATGGGGTGTCCGGCAAAAAAAGTGAATAAGAAGTTGGCAGGTTCCGCCCTGCTGCGTGCCCCCGATCAGGTCAAAGCAATTTGCCGGGCCGTGGTGGATGCAGTGGAGGTGCCTGTCACCTTGAAGATCCGCACAGGATGGGATCCGGATAACCGCAATGGCGTGGAGATCGCCCGAATCGCCGAAGATTGCGGTATCGCGGCCCTCGCCGTGCATGGTCGTACCCGTGCCTGCCTCTACCGGGGCGAAGCGGAGTACGACACGATCAGGGCGATTAAGCAGGCCGTATCGATTCCTGTTGTCGCCAATGGTGACATCAACAGCCCGGAGAAAGCCCGGTATGTCCTCGACTATACCGGTGTCGACGCCGTGATGATCGGCCGAGCTGCGCAAGGACGACCCTGGATTTTCCGGGAAATCCGTCATTTTCTTGAGACGGGCACCAAGCTGCCGCCTCCCGAGAGGGAAGAGGTTCGCACCCTGATGAACGAGCATGTAACCAACCTGCACCGGTTTTATGGTGCATATCTGGGAGCGCGCATCGCCCGTAAACACGTGGGCTGGTATCTGGATGAAGAAGAGACGGGCCGAGAATTCCGTAAGCACTTCAATGCCCTGGATTGTGCAGACGCACAACTAGAGGCACTCGAAGCGTATTTCGATGGATTAGGTTAACAAGATAACTAAAGAGCCGACCGAATATGTTCGAACAAACCCTGACTTCTGATGCATTGGTAACAACTACTCACAATCACGCTGCCGAGCCGACCCAGCGCCCCCTGCGTGACTCTGTGCAACAGGCCCTGCGTAACTACCTGGCCCAGTTGAACGGTCAGGAAGTGATTGATCTGTACGATATGGTTCTCTCCGAAGTCGAAGCGCCGATGCTGGACGTGATCATGCAGTACACCCGTGGTAACCAGACTCGCGCTGCCGTGATGATGGGGATCAACCGTGGCACCCTGCGCAAGAAGCTCAAGCGTTACGGCATGAACTGATTGTTGGCTGTCAGCCATTGATATGAAAGGCGCCCGGTAGCAATACCTGGCGCCTTTCCTTTATGCTCTCCCCTCCATTTCACCATGACGACCCCGATGAACCGCACTCCCCTGCTGCTGATGGTACTGGTCACCCTGCTGGCCGCCGCCGGCTGGCTCTTCTCGAAAGAGGCGATCCGCGAACTGCCCCCCGCCGCCTTTATCGGCAGCCGCTTCCTGCTGGCCGCCCTGCTGTTGCTCCCTCTCGCCTGGCTGCGTGAACCGCCGCCGACCCGTGCCCAGCTAGTGCGCGCCGCCGGTTGCGGCACTCTGCTCGGTGCCAGCCTGCTGCTGTGGGTCACCGCCATCAGCCAGAGCGATGCGCTGGGCAGCGGCGCCTTTATCATGAGCGTCGCCACCCTGATGGCACCGCTGGCCGCCTGGGCCGCCTTTCGGGCCAAACCCGGCCGCCACTACTGGCTCACTCTGCCCATCGCCATCGCGGGCCTGCTGCTGCTCTCCAGCAGCACCCACTGGGGCGTGTCGCTCTCGCTGTTCTGGTTTTTGGCGGCGGCCACCACCCTCGGCATCCAGCTCGCCGTCCACCGCCACTTCGCCCAATCCATTGCGCCCGCCTGGCTCACCTGCATCCAGCTGGCGATGACCGGCCTGCTCGGCACCCTGCTCTCCCTGCTGACCGAGCAGTGGCCCGAGGCCGGGGTCAGCAACGGTATCTGGGGCTGGTTTGCGGCAAGCGTTCTCATCGCCACCACCTTGCGCTACTGGCTGCTTACCCACGCCTTGAGCAAGATGACCACCGCCCACGCCGCCCTGATGATGCTGCTGGAGCCGATCTGGACCCTGATCCTGAGCACCCTCTGCTACAGCGAACCCCTAGGTGGCACCAAACTGGCCGGTGCCGGACTGGTACTCGGCGCCCTGGTGCTCTACCAGCTCCCTCTGCTGCTGCGCAGTGCGCGGCTCAAAGCACCCGCCTGATGAGAAGTACCGCCCCGAGGGGCGGTGCTATCCCTCTCTCCCCCATTCCTCTTTTTCTGCCTGCCTTGCCCCTCAACGACGGCGAATGCTGACGTTCTGTTAACGATATTTAACCCTTGGTATCCACAGGGTTAAAGGGCATACCCCATGAAAAAATGCCATATGGCCAGCTTGATGGAGGTCACATTCCTCCCCCGCGACCCTCCCTATCATGCCCCCATCATTCGCCAGCCTCGCGGGCGGGCGATGGCACTTAAGTGGAACACTCACGAATAACAAGAGAACAGACCATGCAGCAAACCAGCCCCCTCAAGACGGTCACGGTCAGCATATTGGCAACCGCCATGCTGATCTTTGTGGCCCAGTACCTGATAGGTAAACAGGAGATCAAGATAGGCATCGCCATCATACCGATCCTGCCGATGCTCTTTGCCGTCATCATCGGCATGATTGTCTCCGCCAAGCCGGTCAAGGATCGCATCCCCGGCTGGAAGCAGCTCTTCACCGAAAAAGAAGAGGGCTTCTGCGGCAAGATGGTGGGCTTCAGCCTGCTGATCCTGGGTACCCAGTACGCGGGGATGATCATCCCCAACCTGAAGATGATCCTGAGCGTCGGCGTACCGCTGTTCCTGCAGGAGATTGGCAACCTGCTGCCGATCCTGATCGCCATCCCGCTGGCGGTGAAGTTCGGCTTTGGCCGCCGCGCCATCGGGGCCTGCTCCTCCATCAGTCGTGAGCCGTCCGTCGCGGTAATTCAGGGCAAGTTCGGCACCGGCTCCCAGGAGTACATCGGCGTACTGGCAATCTACCTGTGCGGCTCCGTCATCGGCACCCTCTGGTTCAGCGTGCTGGGCAGTATCGCCCCGCTCACCGGCCTGCACCCTCTGGCGCTGGCTGCCGGTTCCGGCGTGGGCTCAGGCTCCATGCTGAGTGCCGCTTCCGGTGCTCTGATCAACGGTCTCGACGAAGCGCTGGCCCAGCAGGTGCTGAGTATTGCGGCTGCATCGAACCTGCTCTCGTCTGCCCTCGGCGCCCTCTCCCTCACCTATCTGGGTCTGCCGCTCGCTGAAAAAATCTATGCCATGACTGCCAAAGGAGAGAAAGCATGAAAAGCATCGTAATGGATATGCGGTTCGTCTTTCTGGCGATCCTGCTGGCCATGTTTACCCAGACCCTGACCACCGGCACCCCGCTCTGGCTGATGGGTGACAGCTTCATCGCCATGTCGCTGGTGGTGTTTGCCTCGCTGATTGCCAAGCGCTACCTGCCCTCCTCTCTGCCGGCGTTTGCCTATGCCACCATCATCGGCATTCTCATCTGCCTGCCGGAGACCCCGGTGCGCGGCCTCTTCATTGATGCCGTCGCCAAGATATCCTTCCTCTCCTGCTGCGTACCGCTGCTGGCCTTTGCCGGTCTCTCGGTGGGCGGTCAGCTGGAAGAGCTGAAGAAGATGTCCTGGAAAGTCATTCTGATCTTCATGATCGTCTCCACCTGCTGCTTCTTCGGCGCCTCGCTGGTTGCCCAGATCGGCTTCTCCATGCAAGGGATCATCTGATGAACAACATCCACATTGAAGCGGCCCTGCTGGCCCTGCGCGACTTCAGCCACGAGGTGCGCCACCACCTGCACACCATTCCGGAGGCCTCCGGCGTCGAGTTCAAGACCTCGGCCTACTGCCGCGATCTGATGAAGGGCTTCGGCTATCGCCTCACCGACTACCCGGGCTTCACCGGTTTTCACGGCGATCTGATTGTTGACCCCGTGCTACCGACCATCGCCTTCCGTGCCGACATGGATGGCCTCGAGATGCACGACATGAGCGACGTTGCGTTCAAGTCGAGCCATGAGGGAATGGCCCACAACTGCGGTCACGACTCCCATATGGCGATCGCCCTGACCGCCGCCAAATTCCTCTCCGAACAGCGCTCCCGACTGCAGTACAACGTCCGCTTTATCTTCCAGATGGCGGAAGAGGATATGCGGGTACCGGGCGCCGAGAAGATGGTGGAACTGGGCTGCATGAAGGGGGTGGACGAGATCTATGCCCTCCATAACGACGGCGCCATGGAGACCGGCACCATCAAGTTCAACAACGGTGTGATGTCCTCCTGGGGCTCCGCCTGGACGCTGGATGTGCACGGTATCTCCGCCCACGGCTCCACCCCCCACAAGGGGCTGGATGCCATCCGTGAAGCGGTGCGGATCATCGAGGATATGGACTACATCGTCGCCAAGCGCACCAGCCCGTTCAGCCCGGCGGTGTTCGGCTGCGGCATGATCAACGGCGGCACCATCCCCAACGCCATCGCCGACTATGTGCAGGCGCGTGGCACCATCCGCGCCATGGATGCCGAGACCGATCAGATCCTGAAGAACAGCTTCAAGGAGATCGTGGCCCAGAGCGAACTGCGCGGCTTCAAGACCAAGATGGTCTATGCCGGGTATCCGGCGGTCGAGAACCACGCCGATGCCTGTGCCCGCCTGCTGCAAGCTGCGGCGGATGTATTGCCCTCTGAGGGGATCAACGCTCAGGGTCAGCCGATGACCGGCAGCGAGGATTTCAGCTACATGGTCAACGCCTGCCGTGGCCGCAAGGGGGCCATGTTCTTCCTCGGCAGCGGCTGTCAGGCCAAGGGGATCTGCAACTACCTGCATGCAAACCCCTACTACCTCGATGACGACTGCCTGCTCGTAGGGGCCCAGATCTTTATCAATCTGGCGACCCGCCGCGCTTAATCCCGCATACCGATAAAACCAGAAGAGAGGCCACGGCCTCTCTTTTTTTGTCTCTGTATTTTTGCTCTGTGTACGGCAAACAACCCGCCGCTAGAGCCACGGCAGCTCCGCCATATTGGCGGTGGGCGGCTGGTTGATAAGGTGCAACTGCACCGTCTCCCGGCTGATATGGGGAGCGTAGAGGTGGATAAAGTCGTACATATAATCGCGCAGATGGGCATGTTTGCGCAGACAGATATGAGTGGCGCTCGAGGCGATCAGGTGGTCGATGTTGAGGCTCACCAGCGCTTCCCTGTCCCCCTCGTCAAAGGCCACGCTGGCGATCACTCCTACACCCATGCCGAGCCGGACGTAGTGCTTGATCACGTCGGTGTCGGTGGCGGTCAGCACGGTTTTCGGCGAGAGGCCGTGGCGGCTGAAGGCCTTATCCATTTTGGAGCGGCCGGTAAAACCAAACACATAGGTGATGAGAGGGTAGCGAGCCAGATCGGCCATCGACAGTGGCTGGCAATCGAGCAGCGGATGACCGTGGGGCACCACCACGCTGCGGCCCCAGCGATGGCAGGGGACGGCGGCCAGCTCGTCGAACAGATACATGGATTCGGTGGCGATCGCCATATCCACATCGCCACTTTGCACCATCTGGGCCAGCTGGGCAGGCGCCCCCTGATGGAGCTGGATCGCCACATCGGGATAACGACGGCTGAACTCGGTGATCACCGCGGGCAGCTTGTAGCGGGCCTGGGTATGGGTGGTGGCGATGCGCAGCACCCCGCTGGTGGCCAGCTGCTCACCCAGCGACAGCTGGTTGATCTGCTCCACCTGCGCCACCACCCCCTTGGCCAGCTCCATCACCTTCTCGCCTGCGCTGGTCAAGCCGACCAGATTCTTCCCCTTGCGGGTAAAGAGGGCGAGCCCCAGCTCATCTTCCAGCATCTTCATCTGCTTGCTGAGGGTTGGCTGGGAGGTGTAGAGCTTCTCCGCCGTCGCCGAGATGTTGAAGTTGTTCTTCACGATCTCGGTAAAGTTCTTGAGCCGGGCGATGTTCATCTGGGCAAGGGATCTCGCTGCTGCGGCCAGTGGGACTGGCTTGGAAAAGAGAGCGCGGGGCTGGCCCCGCACCTGACCGCCGACCATACCACAGCGCCACGCACGATAACCTGCCCCAGGTCAGAAAGCAGCGCGCTAGTCGCTGGCGAGCTTGATCCCGAGTCCAACAAACAGGGTGCCGATGCCCCGGTTGAGCCAACGACCAAGACGCAGCGACAACCGCACCCTGTGGCTGGCGTAGACGGTGGTAAAGACCAGCAGGTGACACCAGATGATGCCGCCCAGATTGAAAATGCAGCCGAGCAGGATAAAGGCGAGCGCCTTGTCGGGGGCATCCGGTGCGATGAACTGGGGCACGAAGGCGAGGAAAAAGAGCGCCACCTTAGGATTGAGCACATTGGTCAGCACTCCCTGCCGGTAAATCTGGCCATAGGAGAGGGCGGGTAACGTGCCCCCCCTCTCCATTGCACCCGTTGCCTGTTGGCGCAGCAGGGAGAACCCCAGATAGATGAGGTAGATGGCGCCAGCCAGCTTGATAAGGGCAAACAGCTCGGCCGAGGCACTGAGCAGGGCCGACAGACCGAGGGCCGCCGCCAGTACATGCACCATGACACCGGTGCCGATGCCAAGGGTCGCGACCGAACCGGCACGCCACCCTTGCGAACCGCTGCGCAGCATGACCAGCAGGGAGTCTGGCCCCGGCATGATATTGAGCAGCAGCCCCGAGACCATAAACAGCGCAAGATCATGAATACCGAACATCACCCCTCCCATCGTAAAGAAAAACCAAACAAAAAGGGCTCCGCAGAGCCCTCTTTTCTTTCACTCTGCGGCAGCTGACGCATCATCAGCTGTCCCGCCAGCCATCAGGGCCGCAACGCCTTGTCCGCCCGGGAGATGCCGCAGACGCCGGAGCGCACCACTTCGATGATCTCGTTGGTCTGGGCGGCGGTCTTGATGAAGGCATCCAGCTTCTCGCTGGTGCCCACCAGCTGCACCGTGTACTGCTCGGGGGTAACGTCGACGATCTGGCCACGGAAGATATCCGCCAGCCGTTTCAGCTCGTCACGGGCACCACCGGCGGCGCGCGCCTTGACCAGCGCGATCTCCCGCTCGATATGCTCCCCTTCGCTCAAGTCGCACACCTTGAGCACATCTACCAGCTTGTGCAGTTGCTTCTGGATCTGCTCCAGCACCCGCTCGTCCCCCATGGTGACGATTGTCATGCGCGACAGGGTGGGATCCTCGGTTGGCGCCACCGTCAGGGTCTCGATGTTGTAGCCGCGCTGGGAGAAGAGGCCCACCACGCGGCTCAGGGCGCCAGATTCGTTCTCCAGCAGTACCGAAATGATATGCCTCATCAGGTTCTCTCCGTCTTGCTCAGCCACATCTCATCCATGGCACCAAACTTGATCTGCATCGGATAGACGTGCTCATCCGGGTCGACCGAGATATCCATGAACACCAGCCGATCCTTCATGGCGAAAGCCTTCTCCATGGCGCTCTCCAGCTCGGCCGGATCGCTCACCGCGATACCGACGTGACCGTAGGCTTCCGCCAGTTTGACGAAGTCCGGCAGGGACTCCATGTAGGAGTGGCTGTGACGACCGCCGTAGAACATCTTCTGCCACTGCTTGACCATGCCCAGCGCGCGGTTGTTGATGGAGATGATCTTGATGGGCACCCCGTACTGCATGCAGGTCGAGAGCTCCTGAATGTTCATCTGTACCGAGCCGTCACCGGTGACGCAGCAGACCACCGCATCCGGGTTGGCAAACTGGGCCCCCATGGCGGCCGGAATACCGAAGCCCATGGTGCCGAGGCCCCCTGAGTTGATCCACTGGCGCGGTTTGGCAAACGGGTAGTAAAGGGCGGCAAACATCTGATGCTGGCCCACGTCGGAGGCGACGAACGCCTGACCCTGAGTCACTTTGTAGAGGGTCTCGATAACCTGTTGCGGCTTTATCTGGGTGGCCGATTTTTCGTAGGCCAGGCAGTGACGGGAGCGCCACTGGTTGATCTGGCTCCACCACTCCGCCAGCGCCTCCTTGTCGTTATCGAAGCCACACTCGCGGATCACCTCCAGCATCTGCTCCAGCACGGTTTCCACCGAACCGACGATGGGCACATGGGCCTGCACCGTCTTGGAGATGGAGGTGGGATCGATATCAATATGCACTATGGTGGCATTGGGGCAGAACTTGGCCACGTTGTTGGTGACGCGGTCATCGAAGCGGGCCCCCACGGCGAAGATGAGATCCGCGTTGTGCATGGTCTTGTTGGCTTCGAAGGTGCCGTGCATCCCCAGCATGCCGATAAATTGCGGATGGACGCCGGAGAAGGCACCCAACCCCATCAGGGTGGTGGTCACCGGCAGGTTCAGCAGCTCCGCCAGCTTGGTCACCAGATGATCCGCATTGGCGTTGATGGCGCCGCCGCCCACGTACATCACCGGGCGCTGGGCATCCACCAGCAGCTTGGCAGCCCGCTTGATCTGGCCCTTGTGGCCGGATTTGGTCGGGTTGTAGGAGCGCAGGGAGACCGACTCGGGATACTGGTAGGGGAATTTTTCTTTCGGGTTCTGCACATCTTTGGGCAGATCTACCACCACCGGCCCCGGGCGGCCGCTGGCGGCAATGTAGTAGGCCTTCTTGATGGCCTCGGGAATATCGCTCGCCTTCTTGCACAGGAAGCTGTGCTTCACCACCGGGCGGGAGATACCGATCATGTCGGTCTCCTGGAACGCATCCTCACCGATCATGCTGGTCGGCACCTGGCCGGAGAGGATCACCAGCGGAATGGAATCCATATAGGCGGTGGCAATACCGGTAATGCAGTTGGTCGCTCCCGGGCCCGAGGTAACCAGCACAGTCCCCACCTTGCCGGTGGAACGGGCGTAACCGTCAGCCATGTGAACCGCGGCTTGCTCGTGCCGCACCAGGACATGCTCCATCTTGCCGTTTTCGAAGAGAGCGTCATAGATGTCGAGCACTGAGCCACCAGGGTAGCCGAAGACGTGCTCAACTCCCTGATCTTCCAGCGCTCTAACCACCATCTGGGCGCCTGATAACATCTCCATGATAAAGCCCTCCAGGCTTTGCTCCGTTTAGCGAATCCCGCCGACGATGCCGTGCTTCCCGGCACAGCCCGATCCGTTTCTTGTTGTTATCTGAATGCAGATCGGCCCAATTCAGCCCCGTCGACAATAGAAAAAAAGGATTTTTCCGTCATTCACCCGAAAATCGGGTGAAAAACCAACTTAACCCGCTTCATAACGCTTGTCCACGGCTTTATCTGACCAGAACAGTCATACATTTCAACCAGCTATTAACATTCAATGGGTTGCCGCAGCGACCATGAGACAAAAGGGAAGGAAGTCGGGGAATGGCCAGCGGATCATTCCGCAGAGGGGAAAAACAGCCACAAAAAAGCCCACCGGTCAGCGGTGGGCTTGATGCCGGATGATCGACTCAGTTCTCCTGATCCGGCTCCGCCAGCCAGATCTGTTGATCCGGATCGGTCTCTTCACTGACCGAGATGCTGACGCCCATGTCCAGCAGCTCGTGCAGGGTCAGATTGTCTGCCAGCGTCATGGTTTCGCCATTCTCATTGGTAAAGCGCATTTGCTCCGTCCTCTCCTTGGTGGGATCGCCTTTCAGTCTAGTCAACAACACTCACTTGCGATAACCAGCAACTGGATAAACAGTCCCCGCCATCCAGCTCGCTCAGGCGATCACTCACCTCCTCTGGAAACAGGGTGCGGGCCCAGAGCCGGCGCGACAGAGAGGCCACGCTCTCGTCAGCGCCTGCCGCCAACCAGCGGGCCAGCTCCCCGGCCACATCGGGGTAACAGACCGCCCCCGGCGAAGCGCTGTCGAGCCAGCTGCGCACCAGATTGGCATCGAGCACATCCATCAGGGTTGCCAGTCCCATCATCTCCAGGGTCTTGCCGTTGGTCAGCTGCTCGAACTGGCCGCCGAGGGGTTTGACCAGCAGCTTCTTGCCAAGGGTGAGCGCCTCGGAAGCCAGCTCGAAACCCGCGTTGGAGATGACGCCGCGACAACCGGCCAGCACGGCGATAAATCCGTGCCGCGATGGCGGTTCGAAGCGCAGGTTGCGCCACTGGCTGGGGGTGCGAATGGCGGGGTGAAAGCAGACGAAGCGCTGCTGACCAAAGCGCGACAACAGGGCGGCGATCGCCTCTGTCTGCTCGAATGGCAGATAGACCAGGATCTCGCCGTTATCCGGTGCGGCGGCGATGGGGTCGATCACAGGCGGCAACAAGGGGTGACCAAAGTGAAACCAGTGCAGCCCGAGCGGCTGATTGACCGGCGCAAAGTGGCGCATCAGCTGGCGACTCAAACCATCTTCGCCCCAGCGGGGGATGGACCAGTTGAAACTGGCCTGATGGCTGACGGTGAGACTCGGCTTGCCATGGCGGCGGGCTGCGTGGGCGGTCAGCGGCTCAAAATCACTCACCACCAGATCGTATTCGCTGCAGTCGAGGGCCCGCAGATCCCGCCAGAAGGTGAGCGGCGAGGCGGCCTGCAGGGTGCGCCACGGCGAGACCCGCCCCTCGTGACTGACGAAGGTGAGCCCGGCAAAGGTGCGGTAGGCGCCAAACTCCTCCATGTCAAAATAGCTGTCGGCAGGGCGGCCGCTAAAGAGATAATCCACCTCGACCCCGGCTGCTCGCAGCGCCCGCGCCAGGGTGCGACTGCGACTGATATGGCCGTTGCCGGTGCCTTGCACCCCAAACAGTATCCTCATGAGTGGCTCCAGCCGAGCGCCAGTACGGCGCAACCGCCACCCAGCAGGGCACCAGCTACCAGATCGCTCAGATAGTGCACTCCGAGCAGCAGCCGGGATGCCCCCACCAGCGCCGCCCAGCCAAACAGCAGGGGCGCCCAGAGCGGAAAGCCGGTCGCCAGTATGGTAGCCATCAGAAAGGCGGCGGCGGTGTGGCCGGAGGGAAGACTGTAACGATCGGAAGGGGTGATAAAGACCGGCAAGCCGACCGGCCGTTGCCGTTTCAGGCTGTTTTTCAACAGCAGGTACAGGGGCAGCTCGATGGCGAAGGCAAGCAGCGCCAGCCGCACCAGTTCCCGTTCTGCCTCCCCCTGCCACCAGAGCAAGGCGGCCAGCACGGCGTAAAGCGGGCCATCACCTGTGCGGGAAATGAGACGACTCACCCTCGCCTGCTGCCGGTTGTAGCCGTGAAGCAGACAGACCCGGCACACCTGAAGGTCCCATTGCTGGATCTTGTTCATATCCCCTCCTTCCCTGAGTTCTGCTTGCAGAGTAGGGAGACGGGATGACAGGGCGTTGAACGGGGGATAACAGATTTATGAAAAAAGGGCCGAATGGCCCTTTTTAATCTCGACGTTGCGGCAAAAATCAGTGGCTGCCGCGCAGGCCGGTTTCCATCAGACGACAGTTGTGATCCGCCAGACGGGCCATGAAGTGCTCATCCACTTTCAGGCCAAACACCTGCTCGTAGAGGTCTTTCATCACGAACGGCTGCCACATCATGCTGAGGAAGGAGATCTTCAGCATTTCGGGATCCAGGTTGTCACCCAGCTCGCCGTTGGTTTTCATGGTCTCCAGCAGGGCATCAAACTGCGGCAGCTGACGTTCCAGCAGACGGTTCAGCACAAAATCCCGGCCCGGGCTCTTCTCGGTCGACAATGCGCTGGAGATGGCAGAGGTCAGCTCGCTGTTCGGTGCCATCACCTGATAGTAGGTGTTGAGCAGCTCGTTGAGGCTGTGGTTGCTGTGTTCATCTTGCCAAGCATGATCGAGGGGCTCGGCGACATCGCCCAGCACCGCCTTGTAAAGACCCTCTTTACTGCCGAAGTAGTAGTGGATCATCGCCAAGTTGGAGCCAGCGAGCTCCGCGATTTCGCGTGTAGTCACCTTGCTATAGGGAGTATTGAGAAAACGCTCACGGGCGGCAGCAAGCAACTTGTCACGAATGTCAGAACGTCCGACCGGACGACCTGGTCTACGTTTTTCCATTTAACACCTCAGAAAATTCAGCCAATGCTGATAAGTCGATCTGGTTGTGCAGAGAATAGAGCACAGCAGGAATGACCAGATAATCGGTCATGGGCCGAATATGGGACAAGGAAATTTGCAATCCTTTACAATCCGATTAAATACGTCAGCAGATTGCTCCTGGCTATCCGTGTTGACACAGCATAAAAATCTCGATATTGGTAAAAGCGTTATCGACTGGAAGGAATAACAACGTCATGCATATCGCCACCCCGCTACTACTAATCTCCCTAATCGCGTTAACTCGCGCGGGATCCTTGTAGCCGGGCTAAGGCATAGCCGGAATTTACAAAAACCCGTGCACCCTGCACGGGTTTTTTTATGCCGCCGCAGGATGCACGTTACCGAACTTAGGAAGAGGGAAGTCACATGTCAGATCGGGTCATCATATTCGACACCACCTTGCGCGATGGTGAGCAGGCCCTGGCGGCCAGTTTGACAGTCAAGGAGAAACTGCAGATCGCCCAGGCACTGGAGCGGCTCGGTGTCGACGTCATGGAGGTGGGCTTCCCGGTCTCCTCTCCCGGCGATTTTCAATCGGTGCAGACCATCGCCCGCCACATCAAAAACAGCCGGGTCTGCGCCCTCGCCCGCGCCCTGCCCAAGGATATCGACGCCGCCGGCGAAGCCTTGCGGGTCGCCGACGCCTTTCGCATCCACACCTTTATCTCCACCTCCTCCATCCATGTGGAGAGCAAGCTGAAAAAGAGCTTCGAGGATGTGCTGGAGATGGGGGTCGGCGCCATCAAGCACGCCCTGCGCTACACCGACGATGTAGAGTTCTCCTGCGAGGATGCGGGCCGCACGCCGATTGATAATCTCTGCCGCATGGTGGAGGCCGCCATCAAGGCGGGCGCTCGTACCATCAATATTCCGGATACCGTGGGCTACACGGTACCGACCGAGTTCTCCGGCATCATCCACACCCTGTTCAACCGGGTGCCCAACATCGACAAGGCCATCATCTCGGTGCACTGCCACGACGATCTGGGGCTCTCGGTGGCCAACTCCATCGGTGCGGTGCAGATGGGGGCCCGCCAGATCGAGTGCACCATCAACGGCATAGGCGAACGGGCGGGCAACTGCTCGCTGGAAGAGGTGGCGATGATCCTCAAAACCCGCGCCGATCTGCTCGGGGTGCAAACCAATATCCGCCACAACGAAATTCATCGCACCAGCATGCTGGTCAGCCAGCTCTGCAACATGCCGGTGCAGCCCAACAAGGCGATCGTCGGGGCCAACGCCTTCTCCCACAGCTCCGGCATCCATCAGGATGGGGTGCTCAAGGCGAAAAACACCTACGAAATCATCACTCCCGAGAGCATTGGCCTGACCCAGAACAACCTCAACATGACCTCCCGCTCCGGCCGTCACGTCATCAAGCACCGGATGGAGTCAATGGGTTATGCCGAAAGCAGCTACGACCTCGACCACCTCTACGGCAAGTTCCTGACCCTGGCCGACAAGAAGGGGCAGGTGTTCGACTACGACCTCGAAGCGCTGGCCTTCTTCAGCCAGATCCACGAAGAGCCGGAACACTTCAAGCTGGAGTACCTCGGAGTACAGAGCGGCAGCTCGGTGCTGGCCACCGCCTCGGTCAAATTGAAGGTGGGACAGGATCTTATCTGCGAAGCGGCCACCGGCAACGGTCCGGTGGATGCGGTCTACCAGTGCATCAACCGCATCACCGGCTATGACATCCGCATCGACAAATATGCCCTCAAGAGCAAAGGCGAAGGGGAAGATGCCCTCGGTCAAGTCGATATTGTCGCCGAATACAAAGGGCGTAAATTCCACGGCATGGGGCTGGCCACCGACATCATCGAATCCTCAGCCCATGCCCTGCTCCATGTGATCAACAGCATCTGGCGCGCCGATCAGGTGGCCGAGCAGATGGAACGCAATAACAGCATCAAATCAGAAACCGTCTGAGCAGGACTCGCAGCCACACAGACGGCATGGAATGACAACATCAGGACGGGGAACGTCTGAACCGGCAACCGCGCGCAGCGTCGGGGAAACCGGACAGAGGGATCTCAAAGACAATATCAGGATGGAGAGTGTATGAGCAGTTATCGGATCGCAGTATTGCCGGGTGACGGCATTGGCCCGGAAGTGATGGCCGAGGCCGTCAAGGTGCTGGATAAGGTGCAGGCCAGGTTCGGCCTCGCCTTCGAGTATGATCGCCATGACGTGGGCGGCATCGCCATCGACAACCACGGCACCCCGTTGCCGCAAAGCACCATCAAAGGCTGCGAAGCGGCCGACGCCGTGCTGTTCGGCTCGGTCGGCGGCCCGAAATGGGAACATCTGCCACCCAACGATCAGCCGGAACGTGGCGCCCTGCTGCCCCTGCGCGCCCACTTCAAGCTGTTCTGCAACCTGCGTCCGGCCCGTATCTATACCGGTCTGGAGCAGTTCTCTCCGCTGCGCGCCGACATCTCGGATCGCGGTTTTGACATCGCCTGTGTGCGCGAGCTGACCGGCGGCATCTACTTCGGCCAGCCCAAGGGGCGCGAGGGTGAAGGGGCGAACGAGAAGGCGTTCGACACCGAGGTGTACCATCGCTTCGAGATTGAGCGCATCGCCAAGATTGCCTTTGAGTCGGCCCGGGTGCGCCGTGGCAAGGTCACCTCCATCGACAAGGCCAACGTGCTCGCCTCCTCCATCCTGTGGCGCGAGGTAGTGACGCAAGTTGCCAAGGATTATCCCGACGTCGAACTGAACCATATGTATATCGACAACGCCACCATGCAGCTCATCAAGGATCCGTCGCAGTTCGACGTGCTGCTCTGCTCCAACCTGTTTGGTGACATTCTCTCCGACGAATGCGCCATGATCACCGGCTCCATGGGGCTGCTCCCCTCTGCCAGCCTCAACGAATCGGGTTTCGGCCTGTTCGAACCGGCCGGTGGCTCGGCTCCCGATATCGCCGGCAAAGGGATCGCCAACCCCATCGCCCAGATCCTCTCCGCCGCCCTGATGCTGCGCTACAGCCTGGGCCAGGAAGCTGCCGCCCAAGCCATCGAGCAGGCCGTGGCCCAGACCTTGGCCGAAGGTTACTTCACCGCCGACCTGCATCAGGCCAGCGCCCGCCATCCGGTGCAGAGCACGTCCGAGATGGGCAGCCAGATCGCCGCCCGGATCTGAGCTAAAGAACAGATAACAAGGAAAAGAGAAGCAATGGCCAAGACCCTCTATCAGAAAGTATTCGACGCCCACGTGGTACGGGAAGTGGAAGGGGAAACGCCCCTTATCTACATCGACCGCCATCTGGTGCATGAAGTGACCAGCCCGCAGGCATTCGACGGCCTGCGCGCCATGAACCGCCCGCTGCGCCGCCCGGATCTGACCTGGGCCACCATGGATCACAACGTCTCCACCACCACCAAGGACATCGCCGCCTCCGGCGAGATGGCCCGCATCCAGATGGAGACGCTGGCCGACAACTGCAAAGAGTTCGGGGTTCGCCTCTACGATCTCAACCACAAATATCAGGGGATCGTCCATGTGATGGGCCCCGAACTCGGCATCACCCTGCCCGGCACCACCATCGTCTGCGGCGACTCCCACACCGCCACCCACGGCGCCTTCGGTTCACTGGCGTTCGGTATCGGCACCTCCGAAGTGGAACATGTGATGGCCACCCAGACCCTGAAACAGGGCCGCGCAAAGACCATGCGCATTTCGGTCAACGGCAAGCTGGCCGAGGGCATCAGCGCCAAGGACGTGGTGCTGGCCATCATCGGCCGGGTCGGCCATGCCGGTGGTACCGGCTACGTGGTGGAGTTCGCTGGCGAGGCCATTGCGAGCCTCTCCATGGAAGGGCGGATGACGGTGTGCAACATGGCCATCGAGCTGGGCGCCAAGGCGGGGATGATTGCCCCCGACCAGACCACCATCGACTACATCCGTGGTAAGGAGTTTGCCCCCAAGGGCGAAGCACTGGAGCAAGCCATCGCCTACTGGCAGAGCCTCAAGAGCGATGACGGTGCCCACTTCGATGCCGAGGTAGTACTGGACGCCGCCGATATCGCCCCGCAGGTCACCTGGGGGACCAATCCGGGTCAGGTGATTGCCGTCAATGAACCCATTCCTGCGCCGGAATCATTCAGCGATCTGATGGAGCAGCAGTCCGCTCGCAAGGCGCTTGCCTACATGGATCTGCAGCCGGGCCAGAAGCTCTCCGACGTCGCCATCGACAAGGTGTTTATCGGTTCCTGCACCAACAGCCGCATCGAGGATCTGCGCGCTGCCGCCGCCATCGCCCGCGGTCGCAAGGTGGCCGCTGGCGTGCAAGCGCTGGTGGTCCCTGGCTCCGAGCAGGTGAAGGCACAGGCCGAAGCCGAGGGCCTCGACAAGATCTTCATCGAGGCGGGCTTTGAGTGGCGCCTGCCGGGCTGCTCCATGTGTCTGGCCATGAACAACGACCGGCTGCAACCGGGGGAGCGCTGCGCCTCCACCAGCAACCGCAACTTCGAAGGGCGTCAGGGGCGCGCTGGCCGCACCCATCTGGTGAGCCCGGCCATGGCTGCGGCCGCCGCCGTCACCGGCCGCTTCGCCGACATTCGCGCGCTGTAAGAGGAGCCTAGGATGAGAGCATTCAAACAGCACAAGCGGCTCTTCGCCGTCACCGACATCATCTTCGCCGACATTCGCGCACTGTAAGAGGAACTAGCGATGACAGGATTCAAACAGCATAAAGGGATCGTCGTCCCCCTCGACAGAGCCAACGTCGACACCGACGCCATCATTCCGAAGCAGTTTTTGCAGAAGGTAAACCGCATCGGTTTTGGCAAGCACCTGTTCCACGACTGGCGCTTTCTGGACGATGCCGGCCAGCAACCCAACCCCGAGTTTGTGCTCAATCAGCCACAATTCGCCGGTGCCAGCATCCTGCTGGCTCGCGAGAACTTCGGCTGTGGCTCGAGTCGCGAGCACGCCCCCTGGGCGCTGGCGGACTACGGCTTCAAGACCATCATTGCCCCGAGCTTTGCCGACATCTTCTACGGCAACGCCATCAACAACGGCATGGTGCCGGTGCGCCTGAAGGAGGAGGAGGTCGACGCCCTGTTCCAGCTGGTGGCCGCCAAGCCGGGCATCGACATTGAAGTGGATCTGGAAGCCAATCAGGTGCGCGCTGGTGAGCTCAGCTTCGGTTTCGAGATCGACGAGTTCCGCCGTTACTGCCTGCTCAACGGGCTGGATGCCATCGGCCTGACCCTGCAGCATGAGGCAGCCATCAGCGCCTTTGAAGCGAAGCAGCCGAGCTGGATTTAACGCGCCAGTTACAAAAAAACGAGTAGAATCAACAGGGAGCTTCGGCTCCCTGTTTTACTGTCCGCTACGCTTCCCACTTTAGGTCACCGGAACTGACCCGTGCCACAGGAAAGGATGATGAAGAGACCGACGGCAATCCCTCTGCTCTGTACCCTGCTGCTTGCCCTCCCTGCGGGCGCCAGCCAAACCAGCTTCAACAACAGCCTCGGCCAGATCAACGTCGGCTGGCAGGATAGTGAAGGCAAACCCCGACAGCTCACCTACCGGCTGGAACAGGGCAAGCTGCCGCCCCTTATCGCCTATCGCCCGGCCAGAATGCAGGAGGAGGTGCTGCAAGTGTTGCTGCGGGAGGTGCGCGAGAACTATCCCGAGGTACAGTTCACTCTGACTCGCCCCTCCCTTGAGCTACACCTGAAAAGCCACAATCAGGATAAAGTCAAGGAGGCCATGGCCTGGCTGGAGTCGCAACGGGACAAAGAGGAGCAGGCGTGGCTGACCAAACACTACTTCCAGTACTTCACGCCGCCGGATGGACAGCTGGCGGTGAAGCAGGACCATGTGCGCATCGCCCTGGAGAGCCGCAGCGGACTGGCTCCGCTGGCGGAGCAACTCAAACAGCAGGGCAGCACGGAAACGGAAGCACGTCAGAAGACGGTGGATTACATGCTCACCTTTATCCAGAGCATTCCCTACCAACAACTCGATAGCCTGAACGGAAGACAGGGCAAGGGCTTTCTTCCCCCCCGTCAGGTGCTGGAGCAGAACCGGGGTGACTGCGACAGCAAGGTAACCCTGATGGCCGCCATGCTGGCCCAACTCTTTCCCGAGCTGAAACAGGCCATGGTGTTCGTCCCCGGCCATGCCCTGCTGGCCGTTGATCTGCCCGCCAAACCGGGGGATGCCACCATCAGTTGGCAAGGGCAATCCTATCTGCTGCTCGAACCTACAGGACCCGCCGCTTTACCTGCTGGCCAAATAGCATCGACCAGCAAAATGCTGGTCGATAGCAAACAGTTGAGTGTGCAGCCGGTTCAGGGCAAAGGGTAGCCCTTCCCCATCTACCGATGGTCAGAGAAAGGATTAACCCGGAGCCTGAAACTCCACCGCCAGCAGCAGTCCGCTCTCCTCCTCCAGCACCCGGATAATCCGGGCATGGGCTTCAAAAGGGGGCAACAGGTTGTTGTTGGTGGCAAGACTGATCCGGATTGGCTGATTGATGTCGAGCTGGTGTTCAGATACCGCAATCCCCATGCCGTTGGCACTGAGATCCCGGCAGATCCCCTCCAGCACCAGCTGCTGCTGATAGACGGTGACCGGAGCATTGATGACCATGCGCGCAAAGGCGCGCCTTTCCTTGGTATTGGTAAGCACGCGAACATCCTCTGTTGGGTGGGCGTCATCTCATGGGTATTGCACAATTTGTGCTGGTCTCCCCAAAAGAACGTTAATACAATGCGGTTCGTTTCTCAAACGGGGTGCGGTTTACCGCTGAGATTATACCCGTGAACCTGATCCAGATAATGCTGGCGGAGGAATTTGAGGCATGGCGCTCATTTTTTGCGCTCTCACCCGCTGGCACCTCACATGGAGTGCCATCAATGAAAACCCTGCTGCTGGTCACCACCGGCCTGCTGTCGGCCAATGTGTTCGCCGCCGACACCCTCACCGTCTACACCTACAGCTCCTTCACTGCCGAGTGGGGCCCGGGGCC
This sequence comes from Aeromonas finlandensis, assembly GCF_000764645.1. Lineage (GTDB taxonomy): Bacteria > Pseudomonadota > Gammaproteobacteria > Enterobacterales > Aeromonadaceae > Aeromonas > Aeromonas finlandensis. The sequence continues at coordinate 2,344 of NZ_JRGK01000032.1, read as the reverse complement.
CAAGATCAAACAGGCCTTCGAGAAAGAGTGCGGCTGCACCCTCAATCTGGTTCCCCTCGAAGATGGGGTCGCCATCCTCAACCGGTTGCGGCTGGAGGGCAAGCACAGCAAGGCCGATCTGGTGCTGGGGCTCGACGATGCCCTCATCAGCGAAGCCAAGCAAAGCGGCCTGTTCGCACCCCATCCCACTAACCTCGACGGCCTCAAGGTGCCGGGTGGCTGGCAGGATAAGACCTTCGTCCCCTACGACTACGGCTACTTCGCCTTTGTTTATGACAAGGAGAAGCTCAAGCAGCCACCCAAGAGTCTGAAAGAGCTGGTGGAGCGACCTGACCTCAAGGTGATCTATCAGGATCCCCGCACCTCCACCCCGGGACAGGGGCTGATGCTGTGGATGAAATCGGTTTATGGCGACAAGGCGCCCGCCGCCTGGGCTGAGCTGGCCAAGAAGACGGTCACCGTCACCAAAGGGTGGTCAGAGGCCTATGGCATGTTCCTCGATGGCGAGGCGGATATGGTGCTCTCCTACACCACCTCCCCCGCTTACCACCTGATTGGCGAGAACAAGCCCCAGTATCAGGCTGCCGCCTTCTCAGAGGGTCACTACCGTCAGGTGGAAGTGGCCGCCAAGCTGAACAGCGCCACTCAGAGCAAGCTGGCCGATCAGTTCCTGCAATTTATGGTGAGCCCCGCCTTCCAGAACGAGATCCCTACCGGCAACTGGATGTATCCGGTGATCGACACCCAACTGCCCAAGGGCTTCGAGCAGATGATAACCGTCAGCAAGCCACTGTCCTTTAGCGCCGATGAGGTGGCCGCCAATCGCAAAGGGTGGATCCGCGAGTGGCTGCAAGCCGTCACCCAGTGAGCCGTGATCTGAAACCACAGGCTCGTCCCCTCTGGTGGTTGCCGGGCAGTGCAGCCACCCTGCTGATCCTGCTGTTATCCCTCGGACCGCTCGCGGCCCTGCTGTGGCAGGCCGGTTCGCTGGCACCCCGCACCCTGATCGCAGACCCTTATCTGCGTCATGTGCTGGGTTTCAGTCTGGGGCAGGCGCTGCTCTCCACCCTGTTCAGTCTCGGGCTGGCCATTCCGGTGGCCCGCGCGCTGGCACGGCGCCGCTTCGTTGGCCGAACCCTGCTGATCAAGCTGTTTGGCCTCTCGCTGGTGCTGCCGGTCATCATCGCCATCTTCGGCATCGTGGCGGTACACGGCAAACAGGGGTGGCTGCCGCAGCTGCTGCGCACCTTGGGGCTGGATCCCGGCAACTACCTCTACGGTCTGTTCGGCATCCTGCTGGCCCACATCTTCTTCAACATGCCGCTGGCGGCCCGCCTGATGCTGCAGAGCATAGAGAGCATCCCCGAATCGAGCTGGCGCCTCGCCAGCCAGCTTGGCATGCGCTCATCCCACATCTTCCGATTGCTGGAGTGGCCGCTTATTCGCGGCATATTGCCCGGGCTTGCTAGCCTCATCTTCATGCTCTGCTTCACCAGCTTCACCACCGTGCTGGCGCTGGGGGGCGGCCCCAAATCCACCACGCTGGAGGTGGCCGTCTATCAAGCGCTGCGCTTTGACTTCGATCTCGCCACCGCGGGCGGACTGGCGCTGGTGCAGTTGATCCTGACCGCCGCCCTGCTCGCACTGCAACACAAGCTGCAGAGCACCCCGGCCAGCAGGGTGACCCCCCGTCGCCCCTGCCTGCGGCCGGATCGCCATCAGCCGGGCACAGCCGTGGTGGATCTGCTTTCGCTCTGCATCGGGCTCGCCATCTTTCTGCCGCCACTGCTGGCGATTGTGGTGGCCGGCCTCCACCCCGGCCTGCTGACGGCGCTCACCTCCAGCAAGCTGTGGCAGGCGAGCGGCCAATCGCTGCTGATTGCACTGGCGGCCGGCACCCTGGCGACCCTGCTCGGCAGCGGCCTGCTGCTGACCAGCCGTCACCTCAAGGTGCGTACCCGCCAGCGGCGGGCGGCGGCCCTGTGGGAGGCCAGCGGCTCGATGATCCTGATGATCCCGGCGGTGGTGCTCTCCACCGGTCTCTTCATCCTGTTTATGCCGTTTGCCGACGTGTTCGCCCTCGGTCCCTGGCTGGTGGTGCTGGTCAACGCCCTGATGGCGCTGCCCTATGTGCTGCGCACCCTCTCAGCCCCCATGCAGCTGGTGGTGCGCCAATATGATCGGCTGGCGGACAGTCTGGGGGTACGCGGCCTGCATCGCCTGCGACTGGTGGAGTGGCCCCTGCTGCGCCGCCCGCTGGCACTGGCGATGGCGCTGTCGATGATCCTCTCGCTGGGGGATCTCGGCGCCATCGCCATGTTTGGCAGTCAGGAGCTCACCACCC
>NZ_JRGK01000319.1 GCF_000764645.1 Aeromonas finlandensis | reverse complement strand
CATCACAATCCAGCTGTTGCCCTCGATGCCATACATCAAAAAGGCGTCACCGGCGGGGTGGAACAGCAGGGATTTATCTTTCAGCTGGGCCAGATAGCCGTGGCCCCCGCCGTCCCGCACCACCAGCGCATGAGCGCGTGCCAGCGCTTCTTTATCCGGCTTGTTGCCGACGATACGCAGCGGCGCCAGCAACTGTGCAACCCCGACCACCGCCAGCACGGCGACGACGCTACCCATGGCGCGCAGGCCTCTGGCGGCACCGCCGTGAGGGGAGAAGTGGAACCAGAGGGCGTGGTCATACTCCACCTGACGGTAGGAGAAGAGCAGCAGCCACAGCGCCCCCAGCAGCACGGCGCCGACCGAGATCAGCCAGCCCGGGGTGAACTGGGCATGCAGCAGGGATCCCTTGCGATAGAAGAGCGGGCGACAGGGAGTCATGATCAGCAGAAAGCTGCCAAGCAGCAGGGTGGACTCCCAGTCTCCCCCCTTGAGCAGGGAGAAGGTCATCCCCAGCACCAGCAGTAGTTGGCTGATGCGAAAGGCGGCGTCGTGGCGGCGATAGAGGCTGCGGGCCAGCAGGATCAACAGCACCCCGCTCACGCTGCCGAGGACGTGGGAGAGCTCCAGCAGATGGAGTGGCAGCACCTGCAACAGCGTTTCGATGTGGCTGCGCATGGTGGGGATCATCCCCGAGCAGAGCAGCAGGCTGCCGGCGGCAAAGGTGCCCAGGCTGATGAGGGCGGGCAGAAATTCGCGCACTGCGCTCATGATCTCCTGCAGCCGTTGCCAGCGAGCCTTCTGCTGCAGCATCTCCTGACTGGTAAAGAGCAGCAATGCGCCGAGGAAGGGGAGCACGTAGTAGATGCAGCGATAGAGCAGCAGCGAGGCGAGCAGCTTGTCAGCCGGCAGATAATTGGCCAGCAGCAGACTCATGCTCGCTTCAAAGACCCCTATCCCGCCCGGCACGTGAGCCATCACCCCAAGGAAGCTGGCTAGCACGAAAGCACTGAGCAGCACGGGGTAGGGGACGCTCTGCGCGGGTAACAGCACAAAGAGCACCGCGGCCGCTGCCATCCAGTCTGCCAGGGCAACCAGCAGTTGCAGCAAGCGCACCTTGAACTCGGGCAGGGTCAGCGAGTGTTCCCGCCAGGAGAGTCGGGATTGGGGCCAGCAGAGATAGCTCACCACCAGCAACAGCGCCATGGCACCGGCCAGCTTGAGCAAGGTGTCTGCCCACCGCGGCCAGTCTGGCAGCAACTGTGAGACATCGTTGGTCAGCAAGGCGCCGCCCCCCCAGGCCAGCAAGCCGAGGAAGAAGGTGATGGAGCAGAACAACACGACGCGGGCCACCTCCCCGGTGGCGAGCCCCAGGCTGGAGTAGATCCGGTAGCGTACCGAGGTGCCGGTGAGCAGGGCAAAGCCAAGGGTGTTGGAGAAGGTGTAGGCAATAAACGAAGTGATACCGACCTGTTGCCAGGGGAGCTGCTTGCCCAGCGCATGGATAGCCAGCAGATCGTAGCAGCAGAGGCAGGCATAACTGAACAGGGTCAATAGCAGCGCGGCGGCCAACAGGGGCAGTGGCTGCGACCAGATGGCGACACGAATATCGTGCCAGTGCCATGAATGGGTCAGTTGATAAAGCACGGTCAGTGCGGTGCCCAGCAGCAGCAAGCTGCACAAGGGGCCTAACCATTTAACGAGATGACGCCACATTCCATGTTCCTATTGTTAATTCAAATAGTTGATTTTTATAGTGTTACGGTAATGCATGGCAGTATTGGATGAGGTGCGGGGTGTCGCTGTGCCAAATGGTCGATGCGGGGGCCGCAAGATGGAATCTCGATCATGTTTTTCATGGAACAAACCCGGTATGCGAGGCTGATGAGGTTGTTTCAGAAGATGAAAAGGGAGGCATCAGGCCTCCCTTTGTCATCTCTGAGCTTTACTGCTTGCTTGCACTTGCTGTGCCGATCAGATCGTCTTTCAGGGAGCGGTGGGCTGTTATTTGGTTTTCGGGGCCACTTTGACAGCCGGTGCTTTGGCGTGAGTGGCTTTATGATGTTTTTTCACCACTTTGGTCTGGGTGGCTTGCGGTGCTGCTGCTTTGGTCGGGGTGGCTGCCATGGTGAAACCGGAGGTGAGTGCGAAGACGGCAGCCAGAGTCAGGGGGATAATTTTTTTCATGGTCAATTTCCTTATTCGGATTGGTGGTATGGAGCGTTTCTCCATGGCTTCATCCTATGACGGTTGCGGCGGCGCTTCAGTGAGCACTTGGTGACGGTTTGTATCCAAATGTACAGGGAGGGTGATGCAGAAGCGGGCACCCTGGTCACTGGCCAGCAGCGCCACATCCCCCCCGTGATGACGGGCAATGCTGCGCACGATCGCCAGCCCCAGCCCGGTGCCACCGGTGCGGCGATCCCGACTCTGATCAAGACGTACAAACGGCTCGAAGATCTGGGGGGCCAGTGCCGGATCGATCCCCGGCCCGTCGTCACTTACCTCCAGCAGATAGTGCTCCTGCAACCGGGAGAGAGAGAGGGTGACCCGACTCTCGGCATAACGCAGGGCGTTGCCGATCAGGTTCTCCACGGCGCGCGTCAACAGCCGTTGATCGCCGCACCAGGGCATCGGGATGAGTGGCAGTTGCAAAGCCAGGGCTTTCTCCGGGCGCAGTGCCTGCCAGTCACCAAGATGTTGTCTGGCCCACTCCGCCAGCTCCAGCGCATCGAGCTTGAGTGGCAGCTCGGGCCGGTCCAGCCTGGCGTAGGTGAGCATCTCTTCGATCAGGGCGTCCAGCGCTCCCAGATCCCGCTCCAATGCTTGCTGTTCTGACTCCGAGGGTTGGGGATCGAGCATGGCGAGTCGATAGCGCAACCGGACCAGCGGGGAGCGTAACTCGTGGGCGATGGCATCGGTGAGCTGCTTGCGGCTGGCGAGCATCGCTTGCAACTGGGCGGTCATCTGATCGAAGGTGCGCCCGACCCGGGCCAGGCTGCTGCCCGGTGGCAGATCCGTGCGGCAGGAGAGATCCCCATCTCCCACGCGGCGCGCGGTTTGCTCGAGCTGGAGCAAGCCGCGCCAGTGGGGACGCAGCCAAAGCAGGAGTGGAAGCCCGAGGGAGAGGCCGATCACCAGCAGCAGCCCCACATCGACCCAGTGCAATTCGTGCAGGTAGGAGAGATAGGGCACCGGGCCGACGATCAGCACCTGATCGGTATCGGGGATACGCTGCAGGAAGGTGTCGTCCTCTTCGACGATGACGATGTTCCCTGCGGCCAGAAAGGCCTGATCCTCGCTGGCCAGGGGCTGGCGTGCCAGCTCGCCGACCTTGAGAGGGAGGGTAAACTGGCTGCTCTGCTCGGCCAGCCGCTCTGGCCAGCGCTCTGGCGGGGTTCTTGCTAACTCGCCGGTCAACAGGCCAAGGGAGCCCTGCATCATCCGCTCGAGATAGCGGTCACCCGCTCGTTCGGCGGTGACCTGATAGACCACGCCAACCAGCAGGATGGCCAGGGTAAAGCAGCCGATCAGCAACAGATAGAACTGGATAAAGAGACGGCGCATGGTTGTGCTCCCGAAAGAGGGTTATTCCCAGGCGTGGGGAACGAAGAGATAGCCCTTCTGGCGGACCGTCTTGATCCGGGTCGGGTTGTCAGGGTTATCACCCAGTTTTCGGCGCAGGCGGGAGATGGCCACATCCATGCTGCGATCCTGACCGTCATACTCCCGCCCGCGCAGGCTGCGAAAGAGGGTTTCCCGTCCCAAAATCTGGCCAGCGTGACAGGCAAGCTCCCACAACAGATCAAAATCGGCGGTCGAGAGGGCAATGCTCTCGCCATTGAGCCGCACATCACGACCCGGACCATCGACGTGCAACCGGCCAAATTGCAGTTGCTGGGGAACTCTGCTGGTGGCGACGGGTTGGGTTGACGTTTGCGGGTGCTGGCGAAACTGCACCCGCAACCGGGCCAGCAGCACCGGCGGTGGCGTCGTTTTGAGGATGTAGTCGTTGGCGCCAAGCTCCAGACTCAGGATCTGGTTCATGTCGCTGTCCAGCGAGGTGAGCATCACGATGGGGCCGTCGAAGCGTGGCCGCAGATCCCGGCAGAGGGACATGCCATCCTGCCCCGGCAGCATGATATCGAGCAGCACCAGATCGGGCTGTTCGGCTTCGACCCGGGCCAGCGCCATGTCCCCTCTGGGTTCGAGGATCACCTCCATATCGTGGCGACCAAGCCAACTGCTGATGAGCTGGCCAATCTCGGGATCATCTTCGACAAAAAGAATGCGTTGCATAGAAAAGCTCCAACGGGAAGCAGGAGAGAAGAAGAGCGATCAGCATATCAATGGCGCTTGGGAAATACAGAAAAAGAACCGGGCAGGCTGATGTGCGGTGGCGTGTGGCAGTGTGCATCGTGACGGAGCAGCAGCACCGCGTTTATGGATAAGGGAGAAAGGGGGAATGGCCTGCGCAGATAAGGTAGGGCACAGTCGGGCGCAAAAACAAAAAAACCGGCCAAGGCCGGTTTTTCGTGGTGCAGACCAGAAGGTCACTGCACCAAGTCAATTGACATCGCCTTGCGGCAATCATCGACATAATAATGGGGTGGCTGATGGGGCTCGAACCCACGACAACCGGAATCACAATCCGGGACTCTACCAACTGAGCTACAGCCACCACTGAAATCTTCATCAACGCTCGCCAACCCTGAAAGGGAAGGGAGAATCAATGGCGCGCCCTGCAGGATTCGAACCTGCGACCCACGGCTTAGAAGGCCGTTGCTCTATCCGACTGAGCTAAGGGCGCTCTGTATCGACACGTCTTGACGACAAGTCGATGAACATGGTCGGTGATAAAGGATTCGAACCTTTGACCCTCTGGTCCCAAACCAGATGCGCTACCGGACTGCGCTAATCACCGAAAATCCCTGACCAGCATATCGACAAGCGTCGTACTGGGCAACGGGCGGGCATCATAGCCAAGCGTACGGGCCAGCGTCAACGTATTTTTCCCCCAGTAAATTCAAGTGCCTACTTATTGCCCGCTACAGGTCTGGCGTGCGTCTGCCGCTAACATCCCGGCTAAAAAAATGCGACAATGCGCGGCAGTTGAACACATGGTGAGTGGAGAACGATGTCTGCCAAAATCATAGATGGAAAACAGGTTGCGCAAACGATTCGCAGCCAGGTCGCGGCGCAAGTCCAACAGCGGTTGGCGGCAGGGAAACGGGCTCCAGGGCTGGCAGTCATTCTGGTGGGGGCGGATCCCGCCTCTCAGGTCTATGTCGGCAGCAAACGCCGGGCATGTGAGGAGGTGGGTTTTCTCTCCCGCTCCTATGACCTGAGTGCAACCGCCAGTCAGGAAGAGCTGCTGGCGCTGATCGAGCAGTTGAATCAAGACAGCCACGTGGATGGCATTCTGGTTCAGTTGCCGTTGCCGGCTCACTTCGATACCACCCAGGTGCTTGAGCGGATCCAGCCTGACAAGGATGTAGACGGTTTCCACCCGTATAACGTAGGCCGTCTGGCCCAACGTATTCCGGCGCTGCGCCCCTGCACCCCGAAAGGGATCATGACGCTGATCGAGACCACTGGCGTGAAGACGCACGGTCTGCATGCGGTCGTGGTGGGGGCGTCCAACATAGTGGGGCGTCCCATGACCCTCGAATTGCTGCTGGCGGGCTGCACAACCACGACCTGTCACCGCTTTACCCGGGATCTGGAAGATCAGGTACGCCGTGCCGATCTGCTGGTGGTCGCAGTCGGCAAGCCCAACTTCATTCCGGGCGAGTGGATCAAGCCGGGGGCACTGGTGATCGATGTGGGTATCAACCGCCTGGCTGATGGCTCACTGGTTGGGGATGTGGAGTTTGAGACGGCGCGCAGCCATGCCTCCTTCATTACCCCGGTACCCGGTGGCGTGGGCCCGATGACGGTGGCCAGCCTGATGGAAAATACCCTGATCGCCTGCAGTGACTATCACGACTGATCATGGTTGGCGATAACCCTGTGATCCCGTGAGGAGGCAGGGCCCGCCAGAAATCTGACAATAAAAAACCGGTTGCTCAATGAGGAACCGGTTTTTTATTTATCCAACGGGTGTTATTTACATATTTTGTGCTTCGTTTGGCACAATCACAGAAGCGTGATTTCCTTTCGGCCCCTGTTGCAGTTCAAAATTGACGGCCTGACCCGCTTTCAGGGTCTTATAGCCCTCCATTTGAATCGTGGAGTAGTGAGCGAAGATATCCTCACCGCCCCCTTCCGGACAGATAAACCCAAATCCTTTTGCGTTGTTAAACCACTTAACTGTGCCGGTTGCCATACTTCTACATCCTTTTATTGATTACCCAGAAGTCGTTGAGTAACCTGCGCCAGCCCTTTATAACTAGGGACATGAGCCCATAGCAGACGGGCGCAGATTAGCAAGTAACCAATTTAGTCTAACTTTTGAGCGAGTCAAGAAGTTGTTAACAGCTGATGTGATCCGGTTAACAAGTCTATTGACAACCTTGTGTTAGACGGTAGTAATCTAGAGGTACCAAAGCGCGATTATGAGCAAGCAGAAAGAACTCTTTGCTAATGAAGAGATTGCAGAAGCAGAGAAAACAAAGCTGCAGCCGCCACCCATGTATAAGGTTGTGTTGAACAACGATGACTATACGCCGATGGAGTTTGTGGTTGAGGTGCTGCAAAAGTTCTTTGGTATGGATTTGGACAAGGCGACTCAGGTCATGCTGAGTGTGCATTATAGTGGTAAGGGTGTCTGCGGCATGTTTACCGCAGAGATCGCCGAAACCAAGGTTGTCCAGGTCAACACCTATGCACGTAACAACGAACATCCACTGCTCTGTACTATGGAAAAGGCTTGAATCTGATGACTTGATGGCGAGTGTGACACCACATTGTAGCTGTACTAGGGGAGGTGCCTATGTTGAATAAAGATCTAGAAAAGACGCTGAACGAGGCTTTCAAACTGGCCCGTGACGAGCGCCACGAATTCATGACCGTCGAGCACCTGTTGTTAGCCCTTCTGGATAACAGTTCAGCCCATGAGGCGCTGAGCTCCTGTGGTGCCGATGTCGAGCAGATGCGCAAGGAGATCCGCGCATTCATCACCCAAACTACTCCGCTCATTCCGCGCGACGATGAAGATCGTGAAACCCAGCCGACACTGGGCTTTCAGCGCGTGTTGCAGCGTGCCGTCTTCCATGTGCAATCCTCCGGCAATACCGAAGTCAGCGGCGCCAACGTGCTGGTCGCTATCTTCAGTGAGCAGGAGTCACAAGCTGCCTATTTCCTGAAAAAAGCCGAGATCAGCCGTCTCGACGTCGTCAATTTCCTCTCTCACGGGGTGCGCAAGGACAGCAAGCCGGATCTCGGCAGCAATAACAATCCCGAGTCTGATGATGATGTCTCGGCCGCCCAGATTGAGAGCTTTGCTACCAACCTGAACCAGCTGGTGCTGGAAGGGCGCATCGATCCGCTGATTGGCCGTGATCAGGAGCTCAACCGTACTATTCAGGTGCTCTGCCGCCGCCGCAAGAACAACCCGCTGCTGGTGGGTGAAGCGGGCGTGGGCAAAACCGCCATTGCCGAAGGGCTGGCCTATCGCATCGTCAAGGGGGATGTGCCCGAGGTGATAGCGGGCAGCACCATCTATTCGCTGGATATGGGCTCTTTGCTTGCGGGCACCAAATACCGTGGTGATTTCGAGAAGCGCCTCAAGGTACTGCTCAAGCAGATTGAGCGTCAGGAAGGGGCCATCCTCTTTATCGACGAGATCCATACCATCATCGGTGCCGGTGCGGCATCCGGTGGTCAGCTGGATGCAGCAAATCTTATCAAGCCGCTGCTCTCCAATGGGTTGCTCCGCTGTGTGGGATCCACCACCTATCAGGAGTATGCCCAGATCTTCGAGAAAGACCGTGCGCTGGCGCGTCGCTTCCAGAAGATTGATATCGTCGAGCCGACTATCGATGACACCACGCGTATCCTGATGGGGCTCAAGAGCCGCTACGAGGCACACCACGGCGTGCGCTACACCGCCAAGGCGATCCGTGCGGCTGCCGAACTCTCTGCCAAGTACATCAATGATCGTCACTTGCCCGACAAGGCGATCGACGTGATCGACGAGGCGGGTGCCGGTCAACGGTTGCTGCCAGCGAGCAAGCGCAAGAAAGTGATCAATGTGCAGGAGATTGAGTCCATTGTGGCCAAGATTGCCCGCATTCCGGAGAAATCAGTCTCCTCCTCGGATAAAGAGGTACTGAAACACCTGGAGCGCAATCTCAAGATGGTGGTCTTTGGTCAGGACAAGGCCATTGAAGTGCTGGCTGATGCGATCCGCCTGTCACGATCGGGTCTCGGCAACGAGCGTCGTCCGGTTGGCTGCTTCCTGTTTGCCGGTCCCACTGGTGTTGGTAAAACGGAGGTGACCCAGCAGTTGGGCAAAGCGCTGGGTGTCGAGATGCTGCGCTTTGATATGTCCGAGTACATGGAACGCCATACCGTATCTCGTCTGATTGGTGCGCCTCCCGGCTATGTCGGTTTTGAACAGGGTGGTTTGCTGACCGATGCGGTGATCAAGCATCCCCACTCGGTGGTGTTGCTCGACGAGATTGAGAAGGCTCACCCGGATGTGTTCAACCTGCTGTTGCAGGTGATGGACAACGGCACCCTGACCGATAACAACGGGCGCAAGGCGGACTTCCGTAACGTCATTCTGGTGATGACCACCAACGCTGGTGTGCAGGAGACCCAGCGCAAGTCGATTGGCTTCCAGCAACAGGATTTGAGCCACGATGCCATGGCTGTGATCAACAAGACGTTCAGCCCGGAGTTTCGTAACCGGCTTGATCACACCATCTGGTTCAACCATCTCGATATGACGGTGATCCATCAGGTGGTCGACAAGTTCATTGTCGAGTTACAGGTTCAACTGGATGCGAAGGGAGTCTCTCTCGAGGTGTCCGAGCGTGCCCGCCACTGGTTGGCAGAGAAGGGATATGACAGAGCCATGGGTGCCAGACCGATGGGTCGGGTTATCCAGGAGCACCTCAAGAAACCCCTGGCCAACGAGATCCTGTTTGGT